>JAHDEO010000008.1:30247-41539 GCA_020628725.1 Saprospiraceae bacterium | reverse complement strand
AATACCACCTTTAACATGAAATCATATCTTGAAAATATTAAACCGAGAATAGCTGTATATTTTTTGCATATATTGTGATAAATTCAAGATAACACAAAATCAGACTTTTTATGAAAAACGAACTATCACAAGACAACACGATTCTCAACGATGTTAAAACATTGATTGAGCAAAGCCGACAGCAAGTTGCAATTGCGGTCAATGCCACCATGTCTATGCTATACTGGCAGATTGGCAAGCGTATAAATGAGGAAGTGCTACAAGACGGCAGGGCTGATTACGGGAAAGAGGTTATCAAGGAACTCTCTCGCCAATTAGTGCAAGAATTTGGCAACTCATACCACGAGAAAAATCTCCGACGAATGATGCAATTTGCAGAAGTTTTTCCCGATAAGGAAATTGTCGTATCAGTGATACGACAATTGAGTTGGACGCATATTTTGGCAATTATCCCGATGAAAGACCCGCTAAAACGCGAGTTTTACATCGAAATGTGCAAGTTGGAAAAATGGAGTGTCCGCACCTTTCGTGAGCGCATCAAATCCATGCTGTACGAGCGCACCGCCATTAGCAAAAAACCTGATGAAACGATTAAAAACGACCTCCAAAATCTCCGCGACACCCAACAAATCACGCCCGACTTGGTATTCCGCGACCCGTATTTTTTGAATTTTTTGGGCTTGAAAGATGTCTATTCCGAAAAAGATTTGGAGACGGCTATTTTGGCTGAGATACAACGTTTTATCATCGAATTTGGTCACGATTTTGCATTTTTGGCGAGACAAAAAAGAATCATTATTGACAATCGCGATTACCGGATTGATTTGTTGTTTTATCATCGTCGATTGAAGGGCTTGGTAGCGATTGACCTCAAACTCGGCGAGTTTGACGCAGCCTACAAAGGCGAAATGGAACTCTACCTCAATTATCTCAAAAAACACGAAACCATTGAAGGCGAAAACCCACCAATAGGCTTGATTCTTTGCACCGGAAAAAATCCCGAACACATCGAACTGATGCACCTCGAACAAAGCAATATCAAAGTTGCCGAATACCTCACCATTCTCCCACCAAAAGACCTACTTATCGAAAAACTCAGACGCGCCGTAGCACTTGCCCGACAACGCTTGGACGCGGAGGAGGAATGATACGATTTATTTTTTATCGACCAAATCGGAATAGGTATCGACAACTCGGGGTTTTACAAAAAATAAAAAACATTCAAACGTAACCGTCATGCCGCATCTCGGCTAAGCGGAGACGACACCTGTTTCATTTCAGCACCATTTTAGATTGAAGCAGAAGCATTCTACTTTAGATTTTCTAAAACAGCTTTTACCTCATTTTTTCGTACCGCATCATCTGTATTATCTACAAATTTTTGGAAATGAAAAGCAGTTTTAGGTGCATCATTAAGGGCTTGATATGTGACACCGAGCCAGTAATGAGCGTCCGTATCATCGGTGTGATGTGTGAGGACATTTTCGAAGCGTTGAACTGCCTTATCGTATTGCCCTGTACGGACTGACATGCGCCCGAGCGTCATACTTGCCAACTTATTTTCAGGATTTTTCTCCGCCACATCACGAATAATTGTGATGCCTCTCATCGGATTTCCACCGCTTTCGACATAACACAATCCGAGATTGACGGAGTGTACAGGATTATCGGGAGCTACCGAAACTGCACTTTCAAACGCCTGTATGGATTTAGAAATACAAAAGTCTCGAATCAACGAGTCAAGGTCACTTTTAAAGCAAGAAAAATAAGTCGTACCTGCAATAGACCAAGCCGAATCTGTCTGAGTGAGTTCAGCAACCTTCTCAGCATACATACCCCCAAGTGCGAAATCGCCCAGTTGATTCCAATTACGGGAAATGGATTTCAAGGCTTCAGGCTCGTCCATGGTATTTGTAGTGTCTGCCAGACTTTGTTCGAGTTCGAGTATCGGACGCAATTGTTCACGCGGATAGCGTTTTGTAGCACGTTCCAAGAGTTTATCTATGTCTATTGTGGCGGCTTTTTCTGCTCTTCGTTGTTCTATTACGTCTCTACCGGGTGGTTTGGTCGGGCATCCGAAGTAGAGTAAGAATAAGAGGGCAAATGCTGAGAGCAGCACGATCCACTGTGGTCGTTTCATCGTTCTATTGATTCCTTGTTACATGGTTGGATGGTTTCATGGTTTCATTGTTATTTATTTTTTTGCGTAGCGAGAAAACGATGAGCCATAGAAATAAAACAATGAAGCAATCGAACCATGAAACAATGAAACCATGAATTTCATAAAAAAAGCTCGAATAACAAGCTACGTAAAAATATTAACCAGTTAACGTTTACTTTGTTGCAAGCAAGCGTTAAAAGAGCTTGTTAGTCGAACTTAAATATATGACGACTTTGATATTAATCAACGCCGTTCAAGCTAGTCACATTTTCTTTGACCTGCTCAACGAAGGTCTTAGCAGGCTTGAAAGCCGGAATATAATGTTCCGGAATTTCGATTGCTTTGTTCTTCTTAATGTGACGACCAATTTTTTTGGCTCTCTTCTTAATAATGAAGCTGCCGAATCCTCTCACGTACACGTTTTCGCCATCAGCGAGTGACTCCTTTACTTCTTTAAAGAATGCTTCAAGAGTTACCAAAACATCAACTTTGGCAATTCCGGTTTTGTCTGCGATCTTGTTTACTAAATCTGCCTTTCTCATCCTAAAGCATGGTTTATTAGTTAGTTATATAATATGGATTTTATGTAGAGACAAGACAAATGTCGTTATTTTATTTTGAATAAAAAAATAAAATGAACAATTTTAATAGCACACTTAGTTTAATTTCAACATTTTATATGTGTGTTAAAATGAAATTTATCGGAAAAAAATTACTTAAAAAGTAGAGAGTAAAGATTGTTTAAAGCTGAATTATGAGGCTTATTTAGATTACAAATTTAGTGTAATTAATTGAATATCAATTATTTATAGCAAAACACTGATTTTCTGAGTAATTAATGGGAATAAATATACATCTGTTCGCCTTTTTGACAAAAAAACATGCAAATAATTTCAAAAAAATATTCTCTCAAAAAATATTTTCAAAGGCATTTTTTCTGCAAAATGTGACAGAAATGTTTTGACACATTTGTGACATAACAACAGCCCTAAATAGGCGCAAGAACGGCTTATTCTCTCGCTTCTTCGGCTGCTCTTCGAAGTTCTCTTTGCCTTTTTGCTGCTTCTCTTGCTTTTTGGTCTTCTTCATCCATTTTGTTATAAGCTCTGATGATTTGCTTCACCAATCGGTGACGTACTACATCTTCTTCTGTAAGATAAATAGTACCGATGCCATCAATTTCGCTTAATGACTGAAGACTGCGATACAAACCCGAAGTCTGATTGCGAGGCAGGTCTATCTGTGTCAAGTCGCCCGTGATGATACACTTAGCAGTAGGACCGATTCTGGTCAAAAACATTTTGAGTTGAACAGAAGTCGCATTTTGTGCTTCATCAAGTATAATAAATGCATTGTCAAGCGTACGCCCACGCATAAATGCTAAAGGCGCAATCTCGATAACGCGATTTTGCATAAAATTAGCCAGTTTTTCGCCCGGAATCATATCATCCAATGCATCGTATAGCGGACGAAGATATGGATCAACCTTATCTTTCAAATCACCGGGCAAAAAACCCAATCGTTCGCCTGCCTCTACAGCCGGACGCGTGAGGATGATGCGTCGCACAAGGCGATTTTTCAGCGCACGTACCGCCAAGGCTACGGCTGTATATGTTTTACCCGTACCCGCAGGTCCGATGGCGAATACAATATCGTTGGCTTCCGAAGACTCAACGAGTCGCTTTTGATTACGTGTTTTGGCTTTTATCGGCGTGCCACTACGTCCATGTACGATGACATTACCGTTTTCTTTGGCACTTACGCGATATTCAAAAGGATTTTCGCCACCAAGAATCTCCTGTACATCTTGTTCCGGCAGATTATCCTGCTCCTTTAACAGACGCAACATCTTCTCCAGCTTAGCTTTGCAGGCTTGTGTATCCTTTTTTTCACCGGAAAGTTTGATGGTATTTCCACGTGATGTGATTTTTACCTCTGGAAAGGCTTTTCTGATTAGGTTAAGATTACTGTCATTTTGCCCGTAGAAATCTACAAGCGGGACACTATTGTCGATAGTTAAGACTATTTCACTCAAATTTTGACCTCAAGTAGTAAATGAATTTTGAATGAGTGAATTTTGAATGAGTGAATGAATAGGAATATTTTCAAAATGTTCATTCATTAGGATTTCAAAACCCACTATTCTTCTTTCAATATTTTTGTTAATGAAATTAATTGAATTGGAAAAAACGCCACATTCAATCGTTAATAGAACCAAAGTTAATGTTTTTATAAATGAAATGCTTGAAAAAAGCAGCAGATTTGATTTAGTGACGATAAATTAACACTAATCTTTCATGGTTCGATTGTTTCATGGTTAATATGGTCGATAATTTTGCGAAGCAAAAAAATAACAATGAAACAATTGGACAATGAAACCATGTAGTAGGTATCAAAAAAAACAGGGCAAACACTACGAGTAGCGAAGCCCTGTAACCCCAAAAAAACAATATAAAACTATGTTCTATCCGAAAAAATGTCTCTTTTGTTCGCCTCTGAAACTTAATTCAGAGACTAATTGCTTTTTTGTCTAAAAAACAGGGCAAACACTACGAGTAGCGAAGCCCTGTAACCCCAAAAAAACAATATAAAACTATGTTCTATCCGAAAAAATGTCTCTTTTGTTCGCCTCTGAAACTTAATTCAGAGACTAATTGCTTTTTTGTCTAAAAAACAGGGCAAACACTACGAGTAGCGAAGCCCTGTAACCCCAAAAAAACAATATAAAACTATGTTCTATCCGAAAAAAAATCTTTTTTTATGGCTTCAGGAAACTTATCTTTATGAGTTCCGTTTTTATGACGACTTGTATCACAAAGGTAACATATTTAAAATAAAAAAAACAAAAAAAATGTTTATTTTTTGTTTAATTTATTCATTTGAAAAATTCAACATGTTATAGAGATGATGTTCATTTATGTAGGGGCAATTTTAAACAAGACATAGACATCCCATCTCCTTTGAGACAATGCAAAGATAATTGAAGTTTCTTTAAGTTCCAAATTTTTTATTCTTGTGGATGATGAAGGTGTGACATAGAAAACTCATGCGAATACATAGGTGTATGTTGCGCTACGTGTGTTTTCTCTAAAAAAATGTTGTTTCGGAACAATCGAAATAGAGGGAATTTTTTGTCTTTTTTTCAAAGGGTTTCAAAGCAACTTGATTAATTCTATATAATTTTGCTTGGTGCAACTTTCAGATGAATTTAATTCAAAAAAATGTTCATCAGAAAACCATAAAGAACTAATACGCTTTTACAAATATATTCTATATGTTAGCCAAAATCATACCAAAATTTTATTCAGGAATGATACCTTTGCAAAAAACTTTATTTTAAATGGCAAAAGTTAAAAAACAATTTTTCTGCAATAATTGTGGGGCATCCTCTCCGAAATGGGTTGGTAAGTGCCCTTCCTGTAATGAATGGAACACTTATGTAGAGGAAGTATTGGTAAAAGGAGACAAAAAAGAAGAACGCCGTACTTGGCGCGAAGCCAATCAGCGGAAAGCCACGCCCGTATTGATACAAGAAATCAAAGCGGGAGATACGCAACGCATCGTCACTACGGATGAAGAACTCAATCGTGTATTAGGTGGCGGCATCGTGAATGGCTCTTTAGTACTAATAGGCGGACAACCCGGCATTGGCAAATCGACGTTGATGTTACAAATCGCGCTTGAATTATCTAAGAAAGTCTTGTATGTGTCGGGTGAGGAAAGCGAAGAACAAATAAAAATGCGTGCCGAGCGCACTGGTATGAGCAATACTGAATGTTATGTGATGAATGAAACTAATACGCAGCAGATATTCAAGCATTTCAAAGAATTGAAACCTGCGATTATGGTGGTAGATTCGATTCAGACGCTTTCATCGCCACATCTGGATTCGACGCCGGGTAGCGTATCGCAGATACGCGAGTGTGCCGGCGAACTTCAACGCCTCGCCAAAGAAACTAACACGCCTGTTTTTATAATAGGTCATATTACAAAGGATGGTAGCATTGCCGGTCCGAAATTGCTCGAACATATCGTCGATACCGTTCTCCAATTTGAAGGCGACCACCATCACACCTACCGTATATTAAGGACGATTAAAAACCGTTTTGGTTCTACCTCTGAATTGGGCATTTACGAAATGCGCGGTACGGGACTCCACCAAATCAGCAACCCATCCGAACTGCTCCTTTCGCAAAAAGAAGAAGAACTCAGCGGCTCGGCAGTAGCTGCTACTATAGAAGGTATGCGCCCCATGCTTATCGAGACGCAAGCCCTTGTAAGCACGGCGGTATATGGTACGCCGCAACGTTCGGCAACGGGCTTTGACCTGCGGCGATTGAGTATGTTGTTGGCGGTCTTGGAGAAGCGTTGTGGGTTTAAATTCGGCATGACAGATGTATTCCTAAATATCGCAGGCGGTATCAAAGTGGATGACCCCGCCATCGACCTCGCGATTGTGAGTGCTTTGATTTCTTCGCTTCAGGATATTGCCATTCCGAGTGATGTGTGTCTCGCGGGTGAGGTCGGGCTATCGGGTGAGATTCGCGCCGTCAATCGCATTGACCAACGCATCCGCGAAGCAGACCGTCTTGGTTTCAAACATATTTTCATTTCCAAATACAATATGAAAGGGCTGGATGCAAATGATTTTAACCTCAAAATTCACGCGATAGGGAAGGTGGAGGAGTTGTATGAGCAGTTGTTTTCTTAGCGGTGGACGGCTGACGGTAGACGGTGGACGGCATGAATGGACTTCTCTTTTTTGTTTTGTGAATTTTATTTCCTCAAAAAAAATCCTACTTTTGGAATAACCTTTGTCATAAACAAGATTGCAATAATATTTTTAACATATAAAGAAGGAAAGGATTTTAGATTTGGCGATTTTAGATTTTTGATTGAATTTTACGTTGTAAAATTAATTTCGCGTAGCGAAATACAATCAATCAAAAATCGAAAATCAAAAATCACTAAATCCATCATTTCTTTTCAAAAACTAAACATTGATGAAGAAACAATTCTTACTCCTTGTTGGCTGTTTATTGGCATTCACATATATGTCTGCCCAGTCCCCCGTAGGTACTTGGAAAACAGTAGATGATGAAACCGGTAAAGAAAAATCATACGTAGAAATCTACGAACAAAACGGTAAATTATACGGCAAAATCACTGAACTCCTTCTTGAAGAAGACAAAGGGAAAATGTGTGATGTCTGTCCGGGCAAAAAGAAAGGACAACCCGTGCAAGGTATGGAAATCTTGATGGGCATGGAAACCATCAAAGATTACTGGGGCAATGGCAAGATACTGGACCCGAAAAGCGGGAAGGTCTACAAATGCTTCATCGAACTCGAAAATGACGACAAACTCAAAGTACGCGGCTATATTGGTTTCTCCCTCTTGGGACGTACACAATATTGGTATCGAGTAAAGTAGTTGATAGTTCATGGTTCATAGTTCACAGTCTAAAGTGAAGCAATCTATCGCGTAAAAACTATGAACTATCAACTATGCACGATGAACTGTCAAAAATAAAACAAAGCTCATGCAATAAACGCATGGGCTTTTCTGTTTTTAAGGTGAATATAAACAAAATGGTCAATGTTTAAATCCGCTTTAGACTTTGACTTAAACTTGTACGGACAGGTCGCGACCTGTCCCTAACTTAATCACTTATATGGATAAAAAATCTACACAAAAATTACTCCTGCAATACATCTACGGCGAAATGTCGGCTTCACAAAATCTCTTCATCGAAGAACTCTTACAGACCGACACCAATTTTAAGGCACAACACGATGCCCTTACTACCAGCCAATTGCAACTCCCCAAATTCACGCTTTACCCACGCAAGAAAACGCTACAAAACATCCTGAGTTACAGCCGTAGCGAAGTATGTGTATGAGGTTTTAATGAGTTTCATGGTTCGATTGTTATGTTGTTTCATGGTTAAGTAGTGAGACAATAAAACAATTGAACCATGGAGCAATAATAACCATAAAACCATTCCTTTCTTTTTCCTATCAGACAAAAATCTTACTTTTACGTAATAATGCGACAATGCTGTAATGCGTTAATCCGACAATGAATTTTAAGAGGTTCGAGTTAGAAATATTCACTTCCCGACATAAGTACGGGATTTCGTTTTACTCAACATTCAAAATTCATTCATTCACTCATTATCATTATCGCATTTCAGCATTAACGCATTGTAGCATTACTAATGAAATTCGAAGACAATATACGCAACTATATATATGGTGAACTGGAACCGCCCATTTCCGGTGATTACATTGATAATTATAATCCGTCAACGGGTGAGGTTTATAGTCAGATTCCCGACTCAGATGAGCGCGATGTGCTGCGGGCAGTGAAAGCTGCCGAACGTGCCTTTCCTGCTTGGTCTAATTGTGGTGTCAAAAAACGCTTTCGTATTATGATGCGAATTGCGGACATTATCGAGCAAAATCTCGACGCATTCGCCAAAGCTGAAAGCACTGATACAGGCAAACCCATCACACTTTCCCGCACCATTGACATTCCTCGCGCACAGAGTAATTTGCGGTTTTTTGCAACGGCAATTCTTCATTTTGCCTCGGAGTCGCATTATATGGAACGCGAGGCGGTGAATTATACCCTTCGTCGTCCGATTGGTGTGGTGGGATGTATTTCGCCGTGGAATTTACCTTTGTATTTGTTTACGTGGAAAATCGCGCCTGCCATCGCTGCTGGTAATTGCGTCGTTGCCAAACCCTCCGAAGTCACGCCAATGACCGCCTTCATGCTCGCCCAAGCCTGCAAGGAAGCAGGACTCCCACCCGGCGTACTCAATATCGTACATGGTCACGGTCACAAAGCCGGACAAGCCATCGTCGAAAATCCTTCTGTCAAAGCCATTTCATTTACAGGCGGTACGCAGACGGGCAAAAAAATCGCTGAAATTGCTGCTCCAAAATTCAAGAAACTTTCCCTCGAACTTGGCGGCAAAAATCCTAATATCATTTTCGCAGATTGTGATTTTGAGAAAATGATGACGACTACCATACGCTCTTCTTTTTCCAATCAAGGGCAAATTTGCTTGTGTGGCTCACGTATTTTTATTGAAAAACATCTTTACGAGGTATTCAAAGATGAATTTGTAAAACGGGTAAAAAAGCTCGTAGTCGGCAATCCATTCTCAGAAAAAACAGACCAAGGGGCAGTCGTTTCGTCCGCACACAAATCGAAAGTATTGGATTACATCGACCTCGCTAAAGAAGAGGGCGGCACCATTCTATGCGGCGGTAAGGCAGTAGATGTTCCAAAATTTGAAAAGGGCTACTATCTCGAACCTACGGTCATCGAAGGACTCAGCCCGACTTGCCGTACCAATCAAGAAGAAATATTCGGACCTGTCGTGACGCTCATTCCATTTGAGACAGAAGAAGAAGTCGTCGCCTATGCGAATAGCACGGAATATGGACTTTCGGCTACCGTATGGACACAAAATATCGGACGCGCTCAACGCATGGCTGAAAAGTTGGACTCAGGTATCGTCTGGGTAAATACTTGGTTGACGCGCGATTTGCGAACACCATTTGGTGGGATGAAAAGTTCTGGAGTAGGACGTGAAGGTGGTTGGGAAGCCTTGCGATTTTTTACGGAGCCTAAGAATGTTTGTTTGCATTTGTAATTTTTCAACAAAACAACCTAAAAATGAAATTGACCATCAATCGAATTACGTTACTTTTTGGCTTAATCGTTTTTGTCGATTTTTTCTTTTTTGAGAATTTTCAAAATATATTTTATCTACCTATCATCTATGCCGTGTGTGCCATTTTGGGCATACTCAGTCGAAGTTCCTCCAAAACTTATGCGTATTGGAGAGGCTTACTGATTGGTTTTCGGGTTTTGTCTTTGGGGGCAATTTTAGCAATTATCTTATCTGCAATCACTGTATTTTTCAAAACATTTAAGCCCTCATCCGGCAATATGATTGATTCAATACAGGGGAGCCTCATAGCGATGTTTAGTCATGTTGCTATGATATTACCTCAATTAATAATTGTCTTGACATTTTCTATTTTCCCAATGCTCATTATTCCGCTTTTCTTCCTGAGAAAGTCAAAACAAACTGATAATATTATTGATGCTGACTTTATAAATGATGAAAAATAGATTTTTTGCGAAAAAAATTCGTTTCTTAAAACATATAAGGTGAATTCATTTTGCAAACTTTCATGAATTAATCATTTATTGATAAAGAATAATAAACAATATACCATTGGTATTGCCCTCGTCCTACTTGGTTCGATATGCTTTTCTGCGAAAGCAGTGATGGTCAAATTAGCCTATCGTTACGAGATAGACAGCGTGTCTTTGATGGCTTTACGGATGATATTTTCCTTGCCTTTCTTCATAGCAGGTGCCTACATTTCCAATAAAAAAAGTACGCAAAAAATTCAACTCCAAAAACGAGATTGGGTGATGATTGCCGTATTTGGAATGTCGGGATTTTATGTAGCGAGCTTGGCAGACTTTATCGGTCTACAATATATTACGGCGAGTCTTGAACGGGTGATTTTGTTTACTTATCCTACGATAGTGGTCTTGCTTGGGGCGATGTTTTTAAAACGAAAAATCAAAAAAACGGAAGTGCTCGCCTTGATTCTGACCTATGCGGGTACGGGCATTGCCTTGTTTGAAAATTTCAAATTACCGAATGGAGACGGCGTAATCATTGGTAGTTCGCTGATTTTTGTAGCGGCACTCGGCTACGCGATTTATGTGATAGGCAGTGGGCAAATGCTCAAAAAAATGGGAACGCTTCAATACAATTCTTTGGCGATGACGGCGGCTTGTTTTGCCATTATATTGCATCACGCCATTGTTTACAATTTGGCTTTGTTTGATTTTCAAAAGGAAGTCTATATCCTTGGCTTCTTGATGGGGCTTTTTTCTACAGTGATTGCTTCCTTTCTTGTCACAGGCGGTATTCGGATTATCGGGGCGAGCCATGCGGCGATTGTCAGTAGCATTGGACCCATTTCTACCATTATATTAGCCTATATTTTTCTTGGAGAACGATTAAGTGGGTTGCAATGGGTAGGTACATTGATTGTTATCTTTGGGGTGTTGGTGATTACTTTGAATAAA
>JAHDEO010000008.1:0-30147 GCA_020628725.1 Saprospiraceae bacterium | reverse complement strand
ATGGGTAGGTACATTGATTGTTATCTTTGGGGTGTTGGTGATTACTTTGAATAAAAAAACGTAAGTCGCCTGTACACACCATTTTTCGTAAAAACAGCATCTATGTAACACAGACAAAATGTCTGTGTTACGAAACAATGAACTATGGCAATATCTACTCTAAAATATTCTTGCAATGTCTCCATACTGACGACTTTAGCCGTCAAACACTTTAGTACTCTGCGACGGCTAAAGTCGTCGGTACGAGGGTATGCCTTCACTGTACTGATGCTCTTTTTATGTTTCCCTTTAATCGGACAAAAATTAATCGAAAGCCGACAAACGAGCTACTATACCTACATTTACCAACTCTCCGACGAGGAAGCCGAAACGATTTATACCAGTAAAATTTGGGAAGTCAATCCTGCATTTTTCCACACATTAGTCGATTCATTTCCGACGGATAGTGTGTATGAAAAACGTTTGCCTAAAGGACATTATATCAAAACATTTGCTGATAAAAACGAACAAAAAATTGCCATTGCGACAGTACAGGATTTCAATATTTATGTGCTAAATAATAACACCGATTTACGAATACAAGTGTATGATTTGAAGGGAAATATCATCCCTGATGCTACCTTGAAAGTGAAAAATAAGCGATTGCGATTTGACAAAAAAACACAATGCTACATTGAGAAAAAATCAAATCGAAAAGGGCTGCTGGAAGTTACGCACGATGGATTCACAGCCTATTATAATCTTTCCAGAAATCGTAATAATTCAGGTTTAAAAAGAGGCTTCCAAAAAGTGGTTTATGGCACGCCGCTAAAGTATGTTTGGCGACCTGTTAGGTTTGTTGTGGGTATTCCGGTGGATGGCGTACGGTCGATTGTCAAGGGCTATCCGCGAGGGTCGATTGCCCGGATAAGAAATTTCTTTAGATACCCTGCGGGTATTTTTGAAAGAAGAAGAAATAATAGAAAAAAACACAAAGGCTACATCGTATTCAACAAACCCAAATACCTGCCCGGCGATACCGTAAAATTTAAGGCGTTTCTCATTACAAAAAAGGGCAAACCCATTGATAAAGACATAGATGTACAGATACAATCAAATGGAAAATACCACACCTTGACCCGACTCAAACCCTACCGAAAAGGAGGCTACGAATACGAGTTTTTTCTGCATGATTCATTACAATTGCAATTAGATAAAAATTATTTTGTGTATCTGAAATCGTCATCAAAAAAGTGGAAAAGGTACATCACCGGTTCTTTCCGATACGAAGATTACGAACTCACAAGTACGCAACTTGCCGTAAGATTGGATGATACAGAGCAATTCAGAAATCAGGACAGAACGCTCTACATTAAAGGCACAGACGAAAATGAGTTGAATATATTGGATGGGAGAATCGAAGTGTTGGTCAAGCCTAAATCCGTTTATCGATACTTTGATAATCAGGTGTTTGTGCCGGATACTTTGCTTTTCGAGAAACAACAACTTGACCCCGTCGGAGAAACGGAAATTGTGCTGCCCGATTCTTTATTTCCCAAAATCAACTTGGATTATGAGATTGATATAAAATTACTCACCTCAGATAATGAAGTAAAAACCGACAAAAAGACTGTTAGCTATCGCTATGAATCAGAAGCCTTTGATATGGAAGTTTTGACGGATTCGATTCGCTTTTTTTATACAGAAAATGGTATTGAAAAACCCGAAAAAGTCGAAATAAGTGCAGGGGATAATTTCGGAAATTACACACCTGTGTATAGCGGTGTTACGCCTTGCAAGTTGGAGGTGAATCCCTACTACGCATCTTACACGATTGAGTCGGATATTTTGTCGGAAACCATCAGCATGAACCGCCAATCTTCCCTCTTAAATTGCTATGCGGAACGGACGAAAGATTCCATTTTTGTTGAAGTGGATAATCCTCGAAAAATTCCTTTCAATTATAATATTTATAAAAAGAATACAGAAAAAAACGCGGGATATTCGGATTCATTGAATTTGAAAAAGAAAACAAGGACGAAGCAAAATTACTTTATCTCTATTAGCTATTTGTGGGCAGGAAAAGTAGTAACAGAAGATTATCAAATCCCTCTGAAAAACAGAAGGTTGAAGGTAACTGTCACCGAACCTAAAATTGTTTATCCCGGACAAAAAACACAGATTGAAGTCTTGGTGACGGATACGAATGGAAAGCCTGTTGAAAATGTAGATGTGACGGCTTACGGCTTGACGAAAAAATTCGGTTATAATCCGCCGAGACTGCCTGATTTTAATAAAGAAAGAAAAGGTAAATCGTTGATTAATAATTTCAATACAAGAAAAGATGCGACCGGAACACCTGAATATTTGAAACTGGATTACGATGCATGGAAAATCGTGGCGGGCTTGGATTCGATTGAATATTACAAATTTATTTATCCGAAAGACAGCATCTACCGCTTTGAATATGAAATGGCGGATTCCGTGACGCAGTTCGCGCCTTTTGTCGTCAAGGATGGGGCGATTCAGCCGATTCATGTGATTTATGTGGATAATAAACCTGTGTATTTTAGTTGGTCAGGACATCGTCAGCCTTATTCTTTTAAGATTCGTCCCGGTTTTCATCAAATTCAATTGCGGACAAATCATCAAGATATTACGATGGATAGCTTGTATTTTGAGAAAGGTAAGAAGTTGATTTTCAGCTTAAACGATGATATACAATTGAAAAATATCAGGATAAACAAAGTGAAATCCGAATTAAGCGATTCGGAAAAACGACTATTGTACAAATACATGTTTCCTTATCGAAATCGCTTTGGCAACGAATATGCTTATCTCGAACAAGGCGGAAGGATTCAGGTCTTGAATCCGGGTGGCAGCAGGTATAATTGGGCAGGTCCGATAGTGGGTGAGGTGAATTTTCATTTGATAGATAGTTTCTCCACGACCTTCATGCACGAACCGTTTTTTGAGTATGACTTCGCGCCGAATTTGCTGAAAATGCGTAGTGTCAACGAAGTGAATTATCCACGTTACCTCAATCGTTATGCTACCCGCACCACACTCGCTGATGAGTATCTTACTAAAGCTGCATTTTACAAAGAATGGGAAAATTACATCGCCGAAAAACAGAAGGTAAAACCGGAATATTTCTATCCAAAAATAGCCTCAAAAAAGACGGGGCGTTTGGAAGTGAGTTTGGTTGGAGAAATGTTTAAGGAAAAGCCTTTATACATGCTTTTATTTCGACAAAATGATAATGGGCTTATTGCCATTTATCCGGGCAATACTTACCTGAAATCCAATTTGGAAGCAGGCGAATACAAATTAGTTTTTTATTATGAAGATGAACGGTATCACGTCGAAAATTTGCAGATAAAACCCTATGGTCGAAATTATTACCAATACAGCCAAGCGCAATTTTTGTCAAAAGATAATTTTAGTGATTATTTAAAAAATATTATCAAACAAACCATTTTCCCCATCAAAGAAAAATCAGTATCTCAACAAACAAACAAAGAAACGAAGCCCATGCCTACACCTGAATATCAATATACAGGAGATGTGATTGAGGGCTATGTGCGGGATGAGTCGGGGGAAGTTCTGCCTTTTGCAAATGTATTCGTAAAGGGGACAACTATCGGTACGGTAACAGATATTGACGGATATTATTCACTGAAAGTGCCTTTTGATAGTGATGTTTTGGTGATTTCATACACAGGTTATAGCGACCAAGAAATGCGAATAGGAAGCAGTAATATCGTTAATGCAACACTTAATGAAAGTACGACGCTTGATGAGGTAGTTGTGGTAGGTTATGGTAGTGCAAGGAGAGAACAGGCTGTCGTTGAAGTGGAGTCTTCACGCAAAAGGCGAAAATTGGACGATTCATATCAGCAGATATCGCGTGCTGTACGTAAGCCTTCCGGCGAACCAACAATCAGAGGCACATCTTCCGTCGGAACAAACACGCCTCTGTACATCATCAACGGCAATGTATATAGCGGCGACATTTCAGAAATCGACCCTGCTTCAATAAAAAATATCAAGACCTTACAAGGCAGCGAAGCCACCGCCCTATACGGAGCAAAAGCCAAAAACGGCGTCCTCATCATCGAAACCATAGCAGGAACCCTCGAACCTTCTAACAAAGGTGCTGACTTCGACGATGCTTTTTTTGAAGCGGCTTCGCAAGCGAGTTCCATACGCGAAAATTTCTCAGATTATGCCTTCTGGCAACCCACATTGAACACCGACAAAGACGGAAAAGCCACCTTTGAACTGACCTTCCCCGACGATGTAACGAGTTGGCAAACGCACTATCTGGCGATGACCGGCAAACGACAATCAGGGCAAGCCGCAGGCTTCGTCAAATCTTACAAACCCCTCATGGCACAGGTTGCCATACCGCGATTTTTGATTGAAAATGATACGACTTATGCGATTGGAAAGGTCTTGAATTATGCGTCCGATTCGGTGAAAGTCAACACCACATTTGAATTAGATGGAAAGGCTTTGTACAGTAATACAGAATACTGCACGCACTCCATCATTGATACCTTGACGGTGATAGCGCAATCAGATTCCATTTCGGTGCAATATATGGTGGAAAATCAAGACGGCTATTTCGACGGCGAACGCCGCGATATTCCCGTTTTTCCAATTGGATTGGAAGAAACCGAAGGGCAATTTTATGTGCTGGACAAAGACACGACCATTAATCTGAATTTCAATCCCCAACTCGGCATGGTCAATCTATATGCACGGGCGGATGTATTGGAGGTGATTGAAGATGAAATCAAATATTTGATGCGATACAAATATTTGTGCAATGAACAAATTGCTTCTAAATTAAAAGGATTATTGGTGCAGAAGAAAATTTCGGCATACAAAGAAGAAGAGTTTAAATACGATAAAAACGTCAATAAACTCATCGGTTTGCTCAAAAAGAACCGTAAAGGGAAGCGGCTTTGGGGATGGTGGAGCGCATCAGAGCAAAGCGAATGGATTAGTTTGCATGTATTAGAGGCAATGATGGAGGCAGAAAAAATGGGATATAGAGTCAATATCAATAAAAATTTGATGGCAAAAGAGTTGGTGTATCAATTGGAAGACGGACGCAATTTTTATAAGACAACACGCCTGCTACATATTTTACACTTGCTTGATGCACAGATAGATGCGCCGAAATATATCGCTAATTTGGAGAAAATGCAGGATACGACATTTAACCATCTGGCGCAGGTGATGCACCTAAAACAATTGTACAAAGTAGAGTATGACATGGATACGCTAAATTCATTCAAACAAACAACTTTATTTGGAAATATTTATTTTGAAGAATCACAAAAAGGTCGTTCGCGTCTTCTATTTAATGATGTACAAAATACGATTTTAGCCTACAAAGTCCTCCGTGCAGATTCCACCAATCACGATAACACACTCGCCAAAATGCGAAATTATTTCATGGAAAACCGCAGAAACGGCTATTGGCGAAACACCTACGAATCGGCACAAATTATCGAAACCATTTTACCCGATTTATTAGGCGATAAAAAGAAATTAACCAAACCCAAATTAAACATCTCAGGAGATGTCAATGAAGTTGTTGCTGAATTTCCTTTTGAAATGAAAGTCGAACCGAATCAACAAATCCAAGTTGCGAAATCGGGAGATTTCCCTGTTTATTTCACCGCTTATCAGCTATACCACAATCGAAAACCTGAGATTAAAAAAGACGATTTTGAAATTACCACAAAATTTGAAAATCAACCCGGTAGAGACGCGATTAATCGCGTCTCTACCCTGACCGCAGGGCAAAAAACAAAATTAATCGTAGAAGTCACCGTAAAAAAAGACGCCGAATACGTGATGATAAATGTCCCGATACCGGGTGGTTGTTCATATGCAGATAAGCGAAAATATTACAGAAATGAAGTACATCGCGAATATTTCAAAAACGAAACGGCGATATTCTGTCAAAAATTATCAAAAGGAAAATATATCTATGAAATTAATTTAACTCCAAGATATTCAGGAAATTACACGCTAAATCCTGCGAAGGTAGAATTGATGTATTTCCCGGTTTTCAACGCAAATAATGAAATAAAGAAGGTGAGGATAGAATAGAGAAGTCAGAGGTCAGAACACGTTGTTGTCAGATGTCAGATGGATGTATAGCTTGGTTTCTGACAGCGAAGCGGTCTGACCTCTGAAAAAAAAATAAAAAAAAATCAAAACACAGGCAGCGAATCCGAAACCCCATACGTTTTGTATCCAAATACAAGTTTCTTTTCGTAAGAAATGGTTTTAATTTGAAAAATGGCAAGTAAGCAGATTCGCACCCTGCTTCAAATCTTTAAGTCCATCGGGTTCGACAGCCGATGGACTTTTTTTGTGCCGTAGCGTAATGCCTCCGGCTTGCATTCCGTAGAACGGTGCTTCCAGCCCGTTCCACGTATTACCGATAATTTGGAATTTGTTTTTTGGAATTTCCACTCTTAGTGTACGTTGTACATTAACACAAATTTCCCTACCTTTAAGCCATGAATATCCAAGCCTGTATCTTCGATTTGGATGGCGTAATAGTTGACACCGCCAAGTATCACTATAAAGCATGGCGCAGACTTGCCAACTCACTCGGATTTGATTTCACCGAAGCGCAAAACGAGCAACTCAAAGGTGTCAGCCGCATGGAATCCTTAGAAATTATCCTTTCCATCGGAAAAAAGACGCTCGACGAAACCACCAAACAAGAATTGGCAACTCAAAAAAACGATTGGTATCTTGAATACATCACTGCCATGACGCCCGACGAAATACTTCCTAGCGTCCCGCGTTTTCTGGACGAACTAAAAGCAAAAAATATCCGTATCGCGCTCGGTTCTGCCAGCAAAAACGCAGTTTTGACACTCGAAAAAGTCAATCTGTTGGATTATTTTGAAATCATCATTGACGGTACAAAAACCACACGTTCCAAGCCCGACCCACAAGTCTTCCAACTGGGCGCAAAAGGCTTGGGCATCACTCCCGAAAACTGTATCGTATTTGAAGATGCTGCAAAAGGCGTCACCGCCGCACGCAGCGCAGGCATGTACGCCATAGGCGTAGGCAATGCGCACGACCTTGCACACGCACACGCCGTCATCCCATCATTTGAAGACATAAATTTTATCCACGTCACGAAGTTGTTGAAAGAAACTCGCTAACTCGTAACCCGCAACTCGCAACTCATCTAAGATGAAACAATATCTCACGCACCACGAATGGCAAATTATTGAAGACGGTTTTCATGCCGAACACAATCGAATTTCTGAAAGTGTTTTTAGTATCGGGAATGGACGTATGGGGCAACGCGCCAATTTTGAAGAAACTTATACGGGCGATACGCTTCAAGGCAGCTATGTGGCGGGCGTCTACTATCCCGATAAGACGCGTGTGGGTTGGTGGAAAAATGGCTATCCTGAATATTTTGCGAAGGTACTCAACGCGTGCAATTGGATTGGTATTGATGTAAAAATCAATGAGACAACACTGGATTTGGCAAAAAGTGATGTCACAAATTTTAAACGTGTCTTGGATATGCAGCATGGAACTTTGCAGCGTCAATTCACAGCTAAATTAGAGACAGACGAACAAGTAAAAGTGGATGCTACGCGCTTTTGTAGTCTCGTAGATGATGAAGCCGGAGCCATTCGATATGCTATTCAATGCGACTTTTCGGGCGAATTGGCACTCACACCTTATCTTGATTTTGATATTAAAAACGAAGACGCTAATTATGATGAAAAATTCTGGGAGGAAGTAGAACTCGCCGTTCATAAAGGAGAAGGTTACATTACTGCCGCTACGCGAAAAACCGAATTTTATGTGTGTACAGGCATGTGTTTTGATATTTTTGTGAATAGTGAAAATGTGACACCGGATATTGAAGTTTTTCGTAAAGAAAAATTCATTTCCAATACTGTAAAATTGCAAGTGAATGAAGGCGACGAAGTCGTCATCTACAAATATGCGGTCAATCTTTCCTCCGAAAATCATCCTAAAGATGTACTTTCCAAGAATGCCGATAAATTACTCCAAAATATCCGTCAAAAAGGCTTCCAAACCATGCTCGAAGAGCAAAAAGCAGCATGGGCAACTCGTTGGAAAGATAGCGACATCGTGATTGAAGGAGATGTAGCCGCGCAACAAGGTATTCGTTTCAATATTTTCCAACTCAATCAAACCTACACCGGCGAAGATGAACGTCTCAATATCGGACCAAAAGGCTTCACAGGAGAAAAATATGGCGGCAGCACTTATTGGGACACAGAAGCCTATTGCCTACCATTCTACCTGAGTACGGCAGATGAGCATGTTTCTCGTAATTTGCTCATTTACAGATATAAACATTTGCAAAAAGCTATTGAAAACGCCGAAAAACTGGGTTTCAAAGACGGCGCAGCCCTCTACCCGATGGTCACGATGAATGGCGAAGAATGTCACAACGAATGGGAAATTACCTTTGAAGAAATCCATCGAAACGGCGCAATTGCTTACGCGATTTTTGATTACATGCGCTACACGGGAGATAAGGCATATTTGGCAGATTATGGTTTGGAAGTGTTAATTGGGATCGCGCGTTTTTGGGCACAACGCGTCAATTATTCCAATGAAAAAGGCAAATACGTCATACTTGGTGTGACTGGTCCGAATGAATACGAAAATAACGTCAACAATAATTGGTATACAAATTTTACCGCTAAAAAATGCCTCGAATTGACAATGGAAAGCATCGAATGGGTGAAGAAAAATTGCCCCGAAAAATACAAAGTCATTATTCGCCAAATCAATTTCAAGGAAAAAGAAGAACAGGCTCAGTGGCAACAAATCTGTGACCACATTTATCTGCCCGAATACAAAGAATTTGATATTTTTCTACAACAAGATGGCTTTTTAGATAAGGACATTTCTCCGGTGAGTGATTTGGACGAAGCAGACCGTCCGCTATGTCAAAAATGGTCGTGGGACAGAATTTTGCGCTCGTGCTATATCAAGCAGGCGGATGTCTTACAAGGTTTATATTTTTATGAAGACGACTTCACAAGAGAAACGATTTGCCGAAATTTTGATTTTTACGAACCACTTACCGTACATGAGTCTTCACTTTCTCCTTGCGTACATGCGATACTGGCTGCACGGCTCGGCTATCGCGAGAAAGCCTATGAAATGTACCTCCAAACTGCTCGCCTCGACCTCGATGATTATAATAATGATACTGAAGATGGCTGTCACATCACAAGCATGGCGGGAACATGGATGGCAGTCGTCAAAGGCTTTGGAGGTATGCGCGTGATTGACGGACAATTGCACCTCAACCCTTTCTTGCCAAAGCAATGGAAAAGCTATTCATTCAAAATCAGATGGCGAGGCAGCATCCTCAATATCAAGGTGACGCAAGCCGGAACCACCGTCGAAAATGAGTCCGGCGAGCCGACTTCCTTCGTTTTATCAGGGAAATTAACAGAGATAGCAGGCGGAAAGGTCTTTACTTAAACCTTCAATTTAAGTAAGATCCAAATTTCAAGCACCAAATTCCAATGAAATGTGATGAAAGTCAAATTTGGAATTTGGAATTTGTTTTTTGGAATTTTTCAAGTTGTTTACAACTTGAAGGTCTTAGCAAAAAGTTAAACCTTTTCATTCATTAGACGTATTACCAAAAAGACCTTTATTATTGTAAAGTAAATATTCTCATGAATAAGTGAATGAAACATTCAAAATTCATTCATTCAAAATTGTCACATGAAAAAATATAAAAAAATGCTCGTATTGGTAGCCTTGGTTGCCACGAGTGCTATGTTCGTTTCCACAGATTACAACAAATACTTCGAGATTTCTAAAAACCTTGAAATATTTGCCAACATATACAAAGAACTCAACACTTCTTATGTGGATGAGATTGACCCTGCAAAACTGATGCGCACAGGTGTTGATGCGATGTTGAAATCGCTCGACCCATATACCAATTACATTTCGGAATCAGAGATTGCAGGTTTCAAATTGCAAGTGACGGGTAGATATGGCGGCATCGGCGCGAGCATCCGCAAACTAAAAGACCGCGATTATGTGGTGATTACCGAACCGTATGAAGGCTTTCCGGCGGAAAAAGCAGGATTGCAGGCGGGTGATGAAATCATCAGTATTGCCGGAAAATCTGCTAAAGGTAAAACGACTAAAGAGGTAAGCGACATCCTCAAAGGTGCGCCGGGAGATGAGGTATCTATCACGGTACGCCGTCCGGGCACGTCCAAAGATTTTGATGTAAAACTCAAGCGTCAGGAGGTCAAAATTCCGAATGTGCCATATTCGGGCATGTTGGACGATGGAACGGCTTATGTGGCTTTGACTACGTTTACACAACGCGCAGGTGCGAATGTGGCTGATGCCATAGAAAAGTTGAAAAAAGATAATGATGTAAAATCAATCGTCTTGGACTTGCGCGGCAATGGTGGTGGTCTGCTCAAAGAAGCGGTAAATTTATCGAACGTCTTCGTAGATAAAGGCGAAGAAGTCGTCACCACGCGCAGTCGCAATGTTGAAAACGACCGCAGTTTCCGTACGCTCAATAAGCCATTGGATTTGGAAACGCCGGTTGCGGTGTTGATTGACGGTAGCTCGGCATCCGCGTCAGAGATTGTGTCCGGTGTAATTCAGGATTTGGATAGAGGCGTATTGGTGGGGCAGGAATCTTTTGGTAAAGGTTTGGTGCAAAACACGCGTCAAGTTGGTTACAATTCTAAACTCAAATTGACGACTGCGAAATATTACATTCCAAGTGGCAGATGTATTCAGGCAGTTAATTATAAGGATGGCAAAACTTCCACGATTAAAGATTCATTGCGTACCGAATTTAAAACGCGTAATGGTAGAAGCGTATTCGATGGGGCAGGGGTGAAGCCGGATGTCGAAGTTGAAATTCCTGAAATGAGCAACGTAGAACTCGCACTCATGCGTCAAAATGTGATTTTTGATTACGCAACACAATATAAATTGAAGAATGCAGAAATCGCGCCTGCAAGTGAATATACCTTTACAGATGCGGATTTCAAGGATTTCGAGCAATTTGTAGCCGGGCGCGACCTTGACTACGAAACCTCCAGCGAAAAAGAACTCAAGCAACTTGAAGAGAAAGCTAAAAAAGAAAACTACTACGATGCCATCAAAACCGACCTTGAAGCTATGAAGCAAAAAATTGCAGCGGACAAGAAGAAAGACTTGCAGAAGAATAAAGCTACTATCACACGTCTAATCGAGCGTGAAATTGTACAAAGATATTATTATCAAAAGGGTGCAGTTGAAGTTGGGCTCAAAGGTGATCCATATATTGATGCCGCGCTTAAAGTACTCAAAGACCAGCAGCGTTATCAGTCTATTTTGAAATAAAATACAATCGTAGAGACGCGATTTAATCGCGTCTCTACACCATTAATCGTACCTCTGCAATTTCAACCCAACACACTCCTCCTCTCTGATTTCTACACCATAATACATGCGAAACATATTATTTATGTATGTTTTTCACAGAAATGTCACATAAAGCATTAAATATGAAAATATTTAGTGACCTGTTATATGATATTGCGTCTCATCACATGAAACTCAAAACAATTACCTCTACAAAAAAATATAAATTAACGCAACATTTTATAGATTTATTCCGTAATACTAATATAGATACGCAATTAATTTGAACATAATAAAGCGTTAATGCGTATTTTTTTGCAAAACAACCAAGTAAATACAAAAATTAATTCTTATTTTTTTTATTCAATTTTTTCACTTAGCAAAAACAAAAATAAATTAGACATGAGGAAGTCGAAAAATGAAACAGTAACACTTACTAAAAGTAAAAAACCGATAAAGTTAGATTATGCTGAATTGCGTAAAGCGGTACTCGTTTTGAGAGCTGTCAATCACAAATTGCGCCAGTCAGTCATTGATTTGTTGGAAGAAAACGAAAAAATGACTGTCACAGACATCTACATCAAGTTGCGTTTGGAGCAATCAGTAGCATCTCAGCATTTGGCAATCTTGAGAAGAGCAGGCGTTGTTACTACAGAGCGTCAAGGTAAATTCATTTACTACTCTTTGGACAAAGATCGTCTCAAGCAAATTTCTAAATTGGTTGAGGAATTAGCTAAGTAATTCAAGTTGTTTACAACTTGAAAAATTCCCAAAAACAAGCACCAAATCCCAATTCAAACGTATTTGATAGAATACTTTTTATTGGAATTTGGTGCTTGGAATTTGGAATTTTCTACTGTTCTTTAGTTGAAAAATCTATACTGAATTTGCTATAATTAACCAATCAGAAAAAAATTATAGTAAATTCAGTATATTTTTTTCGCATTACACATGAAAATAATATATACGTCAAATAACAGAAAATCTATATGCATTAACTCAAAAAACAAATACGACATAACTCAGTAAATAACAGGTACTTAGAAGCATCTTTTCAAAATAAATTTCCATAATTATGCGATTTATTTTGTAAACAACAAAAAAAAACAGATATTTGTAAAAGTGTTGTTTTGTATGCCTAACGACAAACTATTAGGGAAGCACATGCAACAAAACACACCTTTTATACGTATAAACACTGTACAACATTCACAGTGTTATATTAAGTTCTCTTATTTATTAAAGAAAAATATTATTCAAATTTAACTAAAAGGCTTATGAGAAAGACAAAGGTTAAAATTAACGATGAGCAACTCCAAGTGTCCGCAGAAATTTTAAGAGCAGTAGCACATCCGCTACGTATGAAGATTTTGGAATTTGTGGACAAGCACAAAACCATCAATGTGAACAAAATCTACAACACATTGAAATTGGAACAGTCTATTACATCTCAGCACCTGAGAATTCTCCGCTTAGCGGGTATCGTAGAGACTAATCGCGATGGTAAATTCATTTACTACACAATCAATTATCCGAAATTGGCTCAAGTTGTAAAAGGCGTGAACAATTTCTTGGAAGAAGACAAGTAATTGAATCTTTCCATTACAAAGATAATATTGAGGGTTTGGCGTTAAGCGTCAAGCCCTTTTTTATTTAGTTCATGGTTCGTAGTTAATAGTTCATAGTTATTTTGCGTTCAACCATGAACTATGAACCACGAACTATGAACTCTACTGAATTAAATTGTGACTTAGGAGAATCCTACGGCAAAATGACTTCGCAATACGACGAAATCATCATGCCCTATCTCTCATCTTGCAATATCGCTTGCGGTTTTCATTCCGGCGACCCGATGACGATAGAACGTACCATTAAAATGGCACTTCGGCATGATGTAGCTATCGGCGCACATCCGTCATTTCCTGATTTACAAGGTTTTGGACGACGTATAATGCATATTCCACAAGCTGAATTGACAGCTATCGTTCGCTATCAAATCGCTGCATTAAAAGGAATGACCGAAGCACTTGGTGGTACGCTGCACCACGTCAAACCGCATGGAGCTTTATACAATTTTGCCGCAAAAAATGAAGCTGCTGCCCAGTCTATCATTGATGCCGTAAAAAGTATTGACGAAAAATTAATCGTATACGGATTACCAAATTCTTTTTTACAAAAAAAAGCAAAAGAGGCGGGTTTATATTTCGGGAAAGAAGCATTTGCAGACCGCAGATACGAACGTGACGGAAGCCTACGCGCACGTACACATGAAGGTGCAGTTATTGAGCAAGCAGAGGAAGTCTTGACACAAGTCCAAATGATGGTCAAAGAAAAGCAAGTCAAAACTCATAATGGCGAAATCATCCCACTTGAAGCCGATACGATTTGCCTACACAGCGATACACAAGGCGCAACCAATCTCGCTCGCCAAATCCATGAAATGTTGACATCCAATGGTATCAAAATCGATTCTATTAAACGGTCATAAATGGCAAGTTAAATTGCTCGGCGAAAATGCTGTTGTATTGGAGAATAATGATGCTACACATGACACTATTCACTCAACAACGGCTTTAATAAGGGCGGCAGAATTGACCGGCGTGATGGATATTGTTCCAGCTTATTTTTCGATTGCAGTGATTTTTGATTTATTGCAAAATGATGTAAATGAATTAGTTAAATCCCTTGGAAATATCAAATCAATACAAACTTCCATTCATTCAAATTCAATATTGCACCATATTCCTGTTGATTATGAAAAGGGATTGGATTGGGAGGAAGTCATGCGAATGACAGGATTAAACAAGTCGGAAATTATCCAAAAACATACTGCTATCGAGTATCGAGTAGAAATGATGGGCTTTGTGCCGGGCTTTATTTATCTGTCAGGGATGGATAAGTCTTTGCATTGCCCTCGAAAGGAAAATCCTCGTGTGCGTATACCCGCAGGTGCAGTAGGCATAGGTGGAGCACAGACAGGGATTTATGCTTTGGAAAGTCCGGGAGGATGGCAGATTATTGGGCAGACAGAAGTGGTGTTATTTGATGTGAAAACAATGCCGCCGAATCAATTGAATGTAGGGGACAGGGTGCGGTTTGTGAAAAAATAAATTTATCCGTCCGTAGGGATAGGTCGCGACCTGTCCCTACGGACGGATAAATTTATTTGCCTAATCGTTCCAACAAAAACACAGAAACAAATCCCACGACCAACATCACAATAGCCGGAATCAACAAGGCATCTCCTGCCGCATAATTGCCGGGTAATTGATTAATTTCTTGTAGAATTTTCATTTCAGGGTCAGTGAGGATAGCAGCCGTGTCTGTGATGGTTGCTCCGGCTTCGTTCATGGCTTTGACGGGCGTACGCCAGGGCCAGATTTTATTGAGTGAGCCAAGCATGAAGCCTGTCAATACGGCGAGGGTAGGGTAGCGATAATTTTTAAACGTCCATGAAAGCACCCGCGCAACGGTGAGCAATCCCGTGAGGCAACCCAAGCCAAAAACTGCCATCGTCAGCATGGCTTGCGGGTCGAAGTTTTGAAGGACACCTTCTTTGAGCGTCTTGGTGACGATGAAGTAATACATGCCCATTAGTAAGAGCATAAAACTTCCCGAAATTCCCGGCAATATCAGAGCAGAAATCGCAATGGCTCCTGCAATAAAAACGATAGGCAATGAGCGTGACCATTCGACAGGAGCTACTGTGGTAATGAAGTAAGCCAACACAGCACCTGCAATCAACAAAATGATTTCAACAGCCGTCCATTTCTCAATTTGCCGACCAATATAAATCGCTGATGCAATGATAAGTCCAAAGAAAAATGCCCATATTACGGGAGGATATTCTTCCAACAGATACGATACGCCAAACGCCCCGATAACGATACCGCCGACCATGCCTATAACTAAGGTAAGTAGAAAAGTCCCGTCAATTGCTGTCCACAATCCCTTTACTCCTTCCTTGCGAAATGTGCCTATCAGCGCAGGGCTAAAAGATTTAATTGCATCGAGCAGTCGCTCGTAAATACCTGTAATAAAAGCGATTGTACCGCCGGAAACGCCGGGTATTACCTCTGCAATACCCATTGCAGCTCCTTTCAAAATATTGGATAACATTTATTGATTTTAGATTTTTAATTGAGTGATTTTTGATTGGCTTATTCAATTCGCGTAGCGAATTTGCTTCAATCAAAAATCAAAAATCACTCAATCAAAAATCGTTGAAGTTTTATCTTCTAATTTTTGTGTATTTAGAGGCATTGGCGGGGTCGATGCGTACCATGACGCTATGAACGGAACGTTTTTCATTGGAAGGTGCGGCTGTGTAGATGTCCACGATTTCCTCGCGCTTGGCATTGGCAAACATCTGTACCGACATGGCGTTGAGGTAGGTTTTGCTGAAGGCACTGATTTTTTGAATCGCACCGGAGATGTTTTGGCGAGCTATTTCGGGCTGGCTCGACATCATATCCAAGCCCATGCGATGATACTCATAAATCGCTGAGCGATAGTCGGTAGCACGCGGACTCAAAGTGCTTTCTATCATCCAGTAGCGGTTGCGCTGACTCTCAATAGAAGTCCACCCGGCACCAGCACCGTTGGGTACGCTGTTGATAATTTCTTGTGCGATTTGGAAATAAGGTGTACCGCCCTCCAATTCAAAAGAATCGTAATCCAAACCAAGTATCATATAAGCGTAAAACGCCATAAAAGAGGTGAGGTTGGACGTGAAGGCATTTCGGTTAAATTCCAATGGCTGAAATTGCGTGTAAGTGAAAGTAAGTTCCTTATCGGCATGTTCGAGTAGTGCCGTGCTTTGGCGCGTACCGTAAACAGGACGAATGGCTTGTACGAATAATTCGGCACTAAATTGAGTCGCAGATATTTCCTCAGTGATGTTGATTTGCATATTGACTTCTATGCGCTCATTTTCCTGATAAGTATCGTCCGTCCATTTGGTGTTGTTCATAAATTCTTCGAGTGCCAATTCGAGTGTGCTATACAATTGTGGGTCGGCAGTTTGATTTTTGGGGGTATTAATGGTGACATCTACACGCAATTCCTGTGCATATAATGTTGCCAATGAAAATATTAAAACGAATGTGAATAGTATTTTTTGCATGATATAACTCAAGTTACGAGTTGCGAGTTGCGGGTTGCGAGTTGGTTATTTGGTAACTCGAAACCGGAAACATAGCACCCGGATTTTATATGTGTTGTCAGAATTGGGCAAAATTATTTCAATCTTAATTAACGGAAAATTACCGTTATCTATTGCATTTTTGAAACTGAAAAATGCTTTGATGACGCGAATTTAGCGTATTGGAAATGAACTCAATAAATTTTGAGCAATATATTATCAGATAAGTTCTACAAATCCTTCCGAATGGTGAAATAAAATGTAGATCCTTTTCCAAGTTCGGATTCTACACTTATAGTACCGCCATGTTGTTCAGCAATACGATGACACATGGCGAGCCCGATGCCTGTGCCTTCATATTTCTCTTTGGTGTGGAGACGTTGGAAGAGTTTGAATATTTTTTCCTGAAATTCGGGCTTGATGCCGATGCCATTATCTTCTACCGAAAAACGCCAATGTTCGGGCAATTCTTCGCCTGAAATACGAATGAGAGGTGTGACATCGGATTGGATGAATTTGAGGGCGTTAGTCAATAGATTTTGGAAAATCTGTCGCAATTTGGTCCTATCTGCTTGTAGAGTTTCGGGGAGATTTTCGATATGTATCACAGCTTCTTTTTCTTGAATATTGGCATGTAGTTCATTAGTAATTACCTCAACAAGCTGCTTTGTATTGACAGATTTAATTTCTATTTGGGTAGAATTGACTCGCGAATACTCCAACAGACTTTTGATGAGCTGCTGCATATTCAAAGATGCGCTAATGATAAAATCAAGATATTCTTTTTGGTCGGTAGTGACGTCTTCTTTGAGGCTGCGCTCAAGCAATTGAGCAAAACCTATTACAGAGCGCAATGGCGATTGGAGGTCATGCGAAGCCATGTATGCGAAGTTTTCCAACTGTGTATTGGAGTCAATGTATTTTTGCAATTTCTCATTTTGTTGGTTAAGGTTTTCAAGTTGTTTTTGAATGAGTTCTTGTTGCTTTTTTTGTTCCGAAATATCTTTGACGATAACAAGATAGCCATTGGAGTTGCCTTCATCATTGATGAGTGTTGTTTCGGTGTCAAATATTTCTCCATCATATCGCTGATGCAAAAATTCTACTCGAATACTGGTACATTTACGTAGTATTTCGCTGTGTTCTTGCACATGTTCCGTGCTCAATCTGCCATCTTTTTGATGCTTGGGCATCATATAGGCGGGCGTGAGTTTTATTCCTTGGGGATTAAACTTGAATATTTCTTCAAATGCCTCATTATGGTGTGTGATTTGTTGTATTTTTCTATCGTAAACAAAAACGGCATCCAGCGCATTGTCAAAAAGATTGGTATATTGCGATTGAGTGATGCTTAACTCGCTTTCAATGGCTTCTCTAAGTAAATTTTCTCGTCGCAAAAGCGTCTTTTGCGTCATCATTTCTTTGGTAAACATGCCGAATTTCTGAACGACCTTTTCAAGTTGTTTTTTCTCAAAATCGGAAAAAGGATGGCTGGAACGGTGCAATAATAATATCCCTGCACCTACCGTATAGTAGACCAAAAACGAACCATGATTCAACTGGGTCAATTCAGCTATTTCATTAAAGAAGAGACTGCGATCATCTACAATGAGTGAGCCTTCTTTTCTCAGGGCAAAAGTCAATGCACGACTGAAAACGGCTTTACCGGAAGCATAATTTGTAAATGGAATGGCGTGGATGAGTTCGGGCGTGTGGTTTTGCTCGCGATTGAATACCCAGAAACCTGCAAAGGACAGATTCTTTCTGGACATGAGCGTGTTGAGAAAGTTTTCGCAGTTCTTTCGGACATTTGTAGAGTCGCTTACAGCAAGAGATAACTCATACAAAACCGAAAGGTTTTGTATCATCTGAAATTCAGTATTCTTGACGATCATACCTGTGATTATAATGGATGGGTAATCAGAACAAATATTTTTAGAGTCAGGAGTGTGTGGTCTTCTAATGATGTGCTCTCAACTTGAAATCGTTTTATTCGTAGAAGGCGCCTACAACAATTGTTTTGTTATAAAACTCAAGATAACCTTCTCCGAGCGAAGCGATCTCGCCTAATGAAAGAGCGCCCTTTACGAAAATTGGTTGCCTGTCCAATTCTTTCTTTATGCCTTCAAGTTCTTTCTTATAGGTGTCTTTTAGAAATAAAGTCCTTGATATACAATCAACTACAAGCACTTCTTTTACTGTTATATTTTTTTCACTTAAAGCTGCATTTGTTGCCTTTTGAGCCGCTTGTATCAGGTTTTCCTCTTCGCCTTTCAGGATATGGAGTACAGAATTTTCCGGTACTTCTCCTACACAAATTAGCCCTCCTGTATCTGTCGTAGCAATTGGGTCTCTTACAATTTTTTCCATTCCATCCTTGTACATGCCAAAGGGATATGCGCCCGAAAATTCTGAGAAATGTTCTATATCTATTAGCTGTCCCAAGTCATCTTTTATCGCATTGCGATACACTTCAAAAGCAGGTTGCCAGTTGAGTTCATGTATGATATTTTTGTCGGTTTTCGTGGCTACAAAAGGTCCTTTTAATTCCTCCCAACCATGTGCTACTCCCAATTTGCATTTGTCTTTTATGACTGCAAATACAGCAACATCCTGAAAAAAACCTTCATGTGTAAAAATGCATGGCTTTTGGACGAAAGACAAAGACCCTGCACCTCCTCCTATGACATGGCAACCACTACCAAGTCTATTATAGAGTGTCACAAGATACTTGCTGATTTGTGCGGAAAGTCCATCGACAAAAGTGATGTAAGAGGCAGTTTCGTCTTTTAGAATATCTATTTCCGGAATTGTAATTTCACCATTATGTAAGCCTTTTATGATGTGTGGAGTGCCAATGAATTGGATGGGTAACACGACTATGCCCTCGTCGTAAGATTCGTTATCATATATAACTTTGGGAAAGACTGCGCCTAAAAAAGTAATTTTTTTTCTATCAAGCAGTGTTATCAATTTATCGACATCAAGCGTACTTCCCTCGCCTACCAATAGTATAACGCCTGAATTGGCAGATGAAGTGACGGAAACCACCTTTTCAACGATTTCCTCTGTAGAAGCATTTTGGATTAGCATTTCTCTAAATTTAGGTTAAAATATTTGTCACAAATAAATTGCCCATTTTAACGTATGTTTAGAGAAATTGTTCGGAAATAGAGAAAGAGAGTTTTTAAAACTACAACTTCAAATTCAACCTCAATTTTTAAGAAAAAAACATTTCATAGAATTTGAGGTCGCCATCAACTAACCGGAGTTTCAACCATGACTTTGAAATAGTCAACGATGTCTTTTGCAACTTGGGGCTTGGATTTCAATTCGTATGCAGTCGAATTACCGTGTCTGTCTAAAATCGTGACTTTATTGGTATTATGTTGAAAACCTGCACCTTTATCATTCAGTGAATTGAGTACGATGAAGTCGAAATTCTTCTTGGCGAGTTTGCGTTTGGCGTTTTCAATTTCGTTATTGGTTTCGAGGGCAAAGCCTACCGTGATTTGGTGTGATTTTTTGATTTGACCGAGTTCGTAAGCGATGTCTTTCGTGCGCTTGAGTTCGATGCTCATATCGCCGGGTTTCTTTTTGACTTTTGTGGCAGATACCGTCTTGGGTGTGTAATCTGCCACTGCTGCTGCCATGATAGCAATGTCCATTTCGGGAAAATATTTTATCGCAGCCTCGTACATATCCTGCGCTGATTTGACGGAGACTGTTGTGATATTTTTTCCGAATGCTTCAATATTTACAGGACCGCTAATGAGCGTTACTTCCGCGCCGCGTTGTGCCAATTCCTCTGCCAGCGAAACACCCATTCTACCCGTAGAGCGATTACCAATGAAGCGCACAGGGTCTATCGCCTCATGTGTAGGACCGGAGGTAACGAGGGCTTTTTTTCCAATTAAATCCTGTTTAGTATTTTTTTGTGCAAAAAAATCAGCGAGCGTTTTGACGATATTTTCGGGTTCTGCCATACGTCCTACGCCTACAAGGCCACTGGCGAGTTCGCCGTGTTCGGCGGGAATGAGGTGATTGCCGTAAGATTGAAGTGTCGAGATATTTTTCTGCGTAGCCGGGTGCGTCCACATATCCAAATCCATCGCTGGCGCAAAAAATACCGGACAACGTGCCGACAAGTACACCGCTAATAACATGTTGTCACACAAACCGTTAGCCATACGTGCGAGCGTATTTGCGGTAGCAGGCGCAACGACCATTGCATCTGCCCACAAGCCAAGTTCGACGTGGTTGTGCCAACCTTCTTCGGAGTTTACATCGCTGAAAACCGGATTTTTAGAAAGTGTAGAAATGGTCAAAGGTGTAATGAAATCAATAGCAGAAGGTGTCATAATAACTTTCACTTCTGCTCCCGCTTTGACCAAAAGGCGAGTGAGAAAAGCACATTTGTAAGCGGCAATGCTACCACTTATCGCAAGGATGATTTTTTTATCTTTCATGTACGAAGTTCTAAGTTCTTGGTTCGTTGTTCTTAGTTATTTGCAAACATAGAACCAAGAACATAGAACAACGAACATTTATTGATAAACTCTTGTATTCTTGCCGACTTTTTCCTTCTTTTCATTGTCTCTGTAACGAAACATCAACTCTTCGTTGAGATATTCGTGTGTGGCAATGAGTGCAGGATTTGGCAGACGCTCGTAAAAGCGAGAAATTTCGATTTGCTCCTTGTTTTCGTGGATTTCTTCAAGATTTTCGTTGGCTACCGCAAATTCTTCCAATTTTGCCAATAATTCTTCCTTCAAATGACGAGAAATATTGTTGGAACGAGTGGCAATGATAGCGAGTGTCTCGTATACATTACCTGTTTTGTCGATGAAGTTCATCACGTCTTGTGCTTCTGCATTGGCAGGTAAGCCTTGCGCTTTTTTCTTAATGTCCATATTTTGATTTAGAGATTTTTGATTTTCGATTTTTGATTGGAAATTAATTATGAATTATGAATTATGAATTATGAATGAGTGAATTTCCCAAATTAATGAAGGGATTTATTTTAAAACATTCAAAATTCATTCATTTATCATTCAAAATTAATCTAAATCAAAAATCATGGAATCAAAAATCAAAAATTAACCAAGTCTTTTAATTCTATCTCTTGAAGCTGTAGCAATTTCTTCAGCTTCTTTTGAGAATTCGCTTTTGGGGTGGCGGTCTTTGAAATCATTATAAGATTCCAAGACATCTTCAAAGCGTTCTTTTTGGGTCAACTCTATCGTATTTTGCGCGAGTTTGAAATTAGATTTGATAATCATAAAACGCGCTTTTTCAGCCTCTTGGGCATCAGGATAATCTTTTAACACCGTTTGATAGGCATGTGTTGCAGCTTTGTAATCCTTTAATTTGAAATACAAATCAGCTTCCGCAAATGCTTTCTCCTCTTTTTTACGACGCAATTCATCTATTAAGCGATTGCACTCTGCCACACGTTCACTTTTAGGATGTGTATTGATGAATAATTGTAATTCATCAATTGCTTTGTCGGTGTGTGTTTGGTCAAGACGATATTTCGGGGAAAGTTCATAGTTGCAATATGCCGCCATGAAATCAGCTTCTTCAGCGAGTTCGCTATTCGGGAAAGTACTTGCAAAATTTTTGAAGTAATAACTTCCCAAAATTCGCTTGTTCATCTTGTAATGCGTGTATGCATACTTGAAGTAAATGTCTTCAATTTCTTTTTTCCCTTTGTAGAAAGGCATTACCTGTTCAAAAAGAATTTGCGCCTTATAATAGTCACCTGCATCGTAATACTCGATGGCTTTTTCGTATTTCAATCCGAAATCGTCCTGTTTACGTAGTTTTTCAAAACCATCATTGGCACAAGAAGCCACCAAAATGACTAAGGAAAAAAGGAAAAACGCCTGAAATATGGTCTTTTTTGACATAGCTTGCAAAATTACGGTTTTTTTAAATAATTATCAATGATTCGGGGGGCGAGTTGCGAATTGTGGGTTGATTTCGCTAACTTTTAACCTGAATTATCAATATTCAAACGTCGTAAAGCGCGAAAATGATGCCTATTCAAGGAAATTCTGAATCATAAATTCCAAAAGATGCCTAGCCAAGATAATATTTCGGGTCATCCTCGTATGCAACTCCAATTTCTACCATTTTATCCAACATCAACTCAAATATTCGGAAGAAATCTATTATAGTATTTTTGTTCCAGACAATACTTTCGCGCTCCATATACAAGCCAAGAACACCTTCGGGGAAAGTGTGGCTAAACCAACCTTTATATTCTCTGACTTGTATACGAATATGCGGGTGTTTTTTAATCAAGGTTCTCAATTCTTCCGAATCAAATAATGCCTTGATTTTTTGGTCGTTATTTCCTTTGATGGTGAATTTTTTATCGAAAGATTTATCACCAATCTGAATGTCTTTTGTGCCAAATAATTTGCCTGCTTTACCAAATAACCCTTTCTTGCTAATTTTGAAATGAAAATCACCTTTTACTTTGAAAGGCACTAACATCCGGGTGTAATCGATTTCGTCTTCGGCGTCCTCGTTAAAAAAGTCAGTGACTTTAGTTGACTGCGCTTTATAGGTGTCCAGAAGAATACGCCAATTTTTGTAATGACAAAGCAGGGTGTCTGTTTGCCAAAGTCCGTTGTTGGTGTATTTACCGTTAAGTTCTTCTGCGGCTTTTGCCCACACTTTTTTGTAGGCAGGAGTGAATATCTTTTTTAAAATTTTCATTGGTTAAAATTTTTCTGCGGCAAGATAAAACAGCAAAAGTCATATTCAAATTTATCTCGACAAATGATGATTTTTTCAAGATGAAACCTCGTTTCCAGTCTAACGTTCGACCAAATCTGCCGCATTTTTCTTAGCAGATTCAGAAGGCGGACTACCACTCAACATCGTTGCAATTTCGAAGATGCGTTCGTCTTTGTCCAATTCCTTCACACGGGTGTATGTGCGTCCGTCCTTCGCTTTTTTCTTGACGTGATAATGCGTATTCGCACGAGCAGCTACTTGTGGCGAGTGCGTGATGGAAACGACTTGGTGCTTCTTGGCAAGGCGCGTAAGGATGTCGCCCATTTTGAGCGCAACATCACCCGATACACCGGAGTCGATTTCATCAAAAATCAATGTCGGCAAAGGAATTGCACTGGCTACGAGCGATTTTGTGCAAAGCGTCAATCGAGATAACTCACCACCTGAAGCCACATTTTTTAACAAATCAAAACGACTGCCCTGATTCGCAGCAAATAAGAAATTTACTTCGTCTGTGCCTGATGAGGTGAGGGCTTCTGTAGTTTGTACATCAATTTTCAGGCGAGCGTGTTGCATGGAGAGCAAGGTGAGCATTTTGTGGATTTTCCCTTCAAAATCAGGAATGACTGCTTTACGTTTTTCGGAAAGCTTATTGGCTATTTTGTGTAATTTTTCTTCTTGCTTCGCAATCTTCCCTTCTAATTCGGTTATTTCGGCGGTATTGTCACCAAACATACTCATCTTATTTTCAAGGTCGGTTTGGATGGCAAGGAGTTCGGGCAATGATTGTACGTTGTGTTTTTGCTGCAATTTATACATCAAATCAAGGCGTTCTTTTACTTCAATTATACGCGCCTCGTCGTGTTCGATGTCCTCGTTTAGATTTTCAAATTCACTTGCCAAATCCTGCAATTCCTCTCTTACATTTATCAGCCTGTCGTATGATTTACTTAATGTCGCATTGAAATCCACAAAACCACTCAATTCATTGCTGAGTTCGGTTAATTGGCTGATGATACTCGTTTCATCTTCACTGACTTGTTGATAGCTTTTTGTCAAGGCGAATTTAATCCCTTCGGCATTGGCGAGGGTGTTGAGTTCGTCTTCGAGTTCGGTTTGTTGCCCTTCGATGAGTTCGGCGGCGTGTAGTTCGTCGAGTTGAAATTTGAGGAAATCCATCTCGCGGGTAGAGTCATTTTGATGGGCAATGAGTTGATTCAGGCGGTTGACATTCGTGCGATATTTGGTATACAATTCCGTATAATCATCCAGCAAATCACTGTTATTCGCGAGCGCATCCAACATCCGCAGTTGAAAGGATACATTGTGAATGTCCATCGTATCGAATTGCTGATGCAGGTCAATCAACGCACCACTCAATTGCTTCATCAGACCCAAATTGACGGGCGTATCATTGATAAAAGCCCGTGATTTGCCGGAAGGAAACAACTCCCTGCGAATCGTTGTATCTTTATCATAAAACAAGTCATTCTCCTCAAAAAAGCTCTTTAGTTTGTATTTGCGAATATCAAATTCCGCCTCTACTACACATTTTTTCTCGGCTTCGTACAGCACACGTGTATCGGCGCGTTTGCCCATAATCAAACCCAATGCGCCCAACAAAATTGATTTTCCCGCGCCCGTCTCTCCGGTAATAATGGTCAGATTATCGGAAAAGTCGATATCTACTTTCTCGATAATCGCGTAATTTTTTATTTGTAAACGAGTTATCATGTTCGTGATTTATTGAATTGTCGAGTTGATGAGTTGTTGAGTTGACGAACAAGGATTCAACGAGTACACGAATCAACGACAATTGAGAAACAAAAATACTACATTTTGGCGTGAATCAAACAAGAAATTGCAAGATTCCAAATTCCAAGTACCAAATTCCAAATCCCAAGTTCCAAATAACAGTAACAAAACTGAAAAAATTGGTTTTTGGAATTTGGAATTTGGTGCTTGGAATTTTACTATTTTTGCAGTCAAATTTTTTTTCGCATGGTCAAAACACACCAAATCAGCCCGAATACATTGACGCTCGAACGTTTGGCGGAACTTATCAATACGCCTCATCGACTTGAATTGTCGGAGGCAAGCTGTCGGTTGATTCAAAAAAATCGCGCCTATTTGGAGCGCATTCTAAATGATACTGATACCGCAATTTATGGTGTCAATACAGGTTTTGGAAAACTCTGTGATATTAGCATTTCGCAAGAAAAACTGGAACAATTACAATATAATCTGGTCGTTTCACATGCTTGTGGAACGGGTGATGCTGTGCCGTTGGAGGTTGTTCGTCTGATGTTGTTGTTGAAAATCCAAAGCCTATCTTACGGGCATTCGGCGGTACGATTGGAGACGGTAGAGCGATTGATTTATCTGTATAATCACGATATTTTACCGGAGATATTTGAGCAAGGTTCGCTCGGGGCGTCGGGTGATTTGATACCTTTGGCGCATATGAGTCTCGCGCTTATTGGCATTGGCAATGTTTATTATAAAGGCGAAAAAATGCCTATTAGTGAGTTGCCTGCGGAGGTGGCTTTCTCGCCTGTGAAATTACAATCTAAAGAGGGGCTGGCTCTGTTGAACGGGACGCAGTTTTCGCTGGCTTATGCTGTATGGTGTACGACGCAAGCCAATCAACTTAGCCAACTTGCAGACCTCAATGCTGCCATTTCAGCCGATGCTTTTCAGTGTCAGTTGACGCCTTTTGATGCGCGTTTGCATGATATTCGTCCGCATAAAGGGCAAATTGAAACGGCAGCTTCAATTCGCAATTGGCTTAAAGGCAGTGAGATAGCGCAGCTTGAAAAATACTCTGTTCAAGACCCTTATGCTTTCCGTTGTGTGCCGCAAGTACATGGAGCGAGTAAGGACGCGCTGGCGTATGTACGCCAAGCTGTCTTTACCGAAGCCAATGCCGTGACAGACAATCCAAATGTTTTTGATGAAACGGATGCGATACTTTCCGGTGGGAATTTTCACGCTCAACCTCTTGCTTTGCCATTGGATATGATGGCAATTGCATTGGCGGAATTGGGCAATATTTCGGAAAGGCGTCTGTATCAGATTATTTCGGGTGCGCGTGGTTTGCCTGTTTTTTTGGCGAAAAATTCGGGACTAAATTCCGGTTTAATGATGCTTCAATATCTTGCTGCTGCGATAGTGAGTCAGAATAAGCAGCTTTGTACACCTGCATCGGTAGATAGCATCGTCTCGTCGAATGGACAAGAAGACCACGTCAGTATGGCTGCCAATGCTGCGACGAAAGCCTATCGCGTGGTTCAAAATGTAGAACGACTACTCGCTATTGAATTTATGATTGGTGTGCAGGCATTGGAGTTTCGCCGTCCGGCAAAGTCTTCGCCGCAAATTGAACAGATGGTGAAACAGTATCGGGAAGTGGTTACTACTTTGGAAGATGATCGTTATTTGCAGCCGGATATTGAGAAGACTATTAGCTTTTTACAGACGCTTTCCCGAATCAAGTTCGGGACAGGCTACTTGACGGCAGATAGTTTTTAATTGAGAATTGAGAATGAAGAATTGAGAATTATTTTGAATATTTGCTTGATTTAAGTGTCGTATACGGAATAAGTTCGTAATTTTAGAATCGTCTATAGAAAAAAAGGCATTATAAAATACGAAGTTATTCCGTATACGATACTAAATTACTTTTGAATTGAGAATGACTGCCACTAACTCTTCATTCTCAATTTTTCATTCTCAATTATCAATTATGAATAAGCTCATTCTACGTACAATAGCGATTCTTTTCACAGCAATAATATTCACCTCTGCTATGACAGATTCTTCTACATCTGCCGAAATATTCGTTTTTACCAAGACCAATGGTTTTCGTCATTCTTCTATTCCTGAAGGTAGAAATGCCCTTTGTGAACTCGCCCAACAAAATAACTGGACGATAACATTAAGCGAAGATTCCACTCAATTTTCATTTAAAAACCTAAAAAAATATGATGCTATTATTTTTCTCAATACGACAGGAAATGTGCTAGGCGAAAAAGAACAAGCTGCTTTTGAAAAATATATTCGACGTGGTGGTGCTTATGTGGGCATACATTCGGCATCTGATACGGAGCATAAATGGGATTTTTATAAAAAAATGGTCGCGGCACAATTTGAAAGTCATCCGAAAGTGCAGGAAGTGACACTTAATGTACACCAAAATTGTCGCCATGCTTCTATCGCACACTTGGACAAGGAATGGAACGTGACCGATGAGTGGTATAATTTCCGCGACCCTGTTCCCGATTATGTAACAGTCCTATTGGATATTGATGAATCTACCGTAGAAGGTAAAAAAATGAATGCTTATCATCCGATAGCTTGGTATCACCTTTATGAAGGTGGGCGTTGTTTTTATACGGGATTGGGACATACAGAAGAAATTTACTCCAATCCTGATTATCTTAAACACATTGAAGAGGGCATTAAATGGGCTATTCAAAATGAGTAACATGTAGCACGGTCTGTAGACCGTGATTTATTTTTTGCTTTGCAAAAAATGAGTGCGGTCTACAGACCGCGCTACATTATAATCTCCAACCTTGGTTCTCACCTTCGTGAGAATTAAGTTCTTCTCCGCAATATTTGCAATACTCAGCATCTGCATCGTGTCCTTCTTGGGCACAAGAAGGACAGCATTGTGTGGTAATCTCCGCCTCATCTTTGGCATTGACAATTTCGGAAGTAACGATACCCGTAGGTACAGCGATCACGCCATAACCAAGAATCATAACCACCGCAGCCAAAAATTGACCAAGTGTAGTAGTAGGCGCAATATCTCCATAACCCACCGTAGTCAAGGTCACAATTGCCCAGTAAACGCTGCGTGGGATGCTCGTAAATCCTGTTCCTTCTTGACCACCCTCTACCAGATACATCACCGAACCGATAATCACGACAACCAATAGGATGAACACGAGAAAAACAGTAATCTTGACCCGACTGGCACGTAGGGCAGTAGTAATGACCGCGCCTTCTTTGAGAAAATGACCCAATTTAAAAATACGAAAAACCCTTAACAGTCGTAAGGCACGGACTACAACAAGGTAATGCGATCCCGCAAAGAAAAATTCGAGATAAGTAGGGATAATCGCCAGTAAGTCAATAACGCCAAAAAAACTCGTAGCATAAGCCATTGGGCGGCGCACACTAAGCATCCTAAGGATATATTCTATCGTGAATAGAATCGTAAACAACCATTCTAATACAAACAATAGCGTACCATAACGCTCCTGAATGGAATCTACCGTTTCCAGCATCACAGTGGCGACACTTGCCACAATCAATACCAGCAAGGTTACGTCGAAAGCCTTGCCGGCAGGCGTATCCGCCTCAAAAATAATCTCATGTATTTTTTCGCGCCACGGCGAAAGGGGTTTTATCTTGTAGGTCATTTTTTTAATGCTTAAATGCTAAAATGATGTAATGCTACAATAGTATGACGCGATAATGGTGCAATGAGATATTTATTTAATTCAAGTTGCGGACAACTTGAAAAATCCCAAAAAACAAATTCCAAATCCCAATTTAAAGCTATTTCAATTGAATTTTATTGGGATTTGGTGCTTGGAATTTGAGATTTGCTCAAGTTCGCGGTTTATCCGCAACTTGAGTTATTTAGGCATTATCGCATTTAAGCATTGTAGCATTGACTCTGCAAATGTATAAGATTTGTCTATGAAATGCATAATAAATTTGCCGAATCCATGAATATTTCCTACCTTTGTCGTCCTTTTTAAGAAAGTAAGGCTTAGTCCATAGTTGATAATCCATAGTGCATAGTAACTGAAAACGTTATGATTGAACTGTGAAATATCAGCTCTAAATTATCAATAATGAAGCGTACATTTCAACCATCAAGAAGAAAACGTGCGAATAAGCATGGTTTTCGTGAGCGCATGAGCAGCAAAGGCGGACGTAAAGTTCTCGCCAGCCGCCGCCGTAAAGGACGCAAGAAATTGAGCGTCTCTGATGAGCGCAGATTAAAGTATTAATGGAAATTCCAAATCACAAATTCCAAATTCCAAAAAAATATGGCGTAAATTGCATTTAAATTGGGATTTGGTGCTTGGGTTTTGGAATTTTCAATATGAATTACTCCTTCAAGAAAGGCGAGCGTCTAAAACGACGCAAACTCATCGGGCGCATGTTCAATCGTGAAGGCTCGTCTTTTGCCGTATATCCTCTCCGAATTATTTGGTTAGAAACTGAACTAGACAGTGAATTTCCTGCCCAATTTGCTTTGAGTGTTCCAAAACGTGCTTTTTCAAAAGCGGCTCATCGCAATGTCCTCCGTCGTCGCATCCGCGAAGCCTACCGACTCAATAAGCATCAACTTTACGAAGCCCTTCAAGATAACGATAAGCAATATGCCGTTATGCTGATTTATACAGCAAAAGAGCCATTGCCTTATGCGGATATTGAGAAAGCTGTGCGTAAGATTATTCGAAAATTGGTGAAAAAGTTGTGATTGCTTGATTGTGATTGTTTTTCGGAATTGACCATTTATTGGTTCAGAATATTTGCGATTATAGTTATCCCAAAGGGATCAAATATTTATAGTTGAGGGGTGGGCGTAACCTAAAAGCGTAACTATATGATTTTCAATGGTAATTTTGAGCAAATAAAGATTTTCCAGAAAAACTGGTAAATTTTGATATTTTTTCAAAATCGCAAATGGCTGATTATCAATGCATTTAAGTTACGCCCACCCCTCAAATATTTATAGTTGAAGATGAGTGAATTACATTCGACTCCGTCGGAGTCGCACACGTTTTTTATAAATTTTT
>JAHDEO010000349.1 GCA_020628725.1 Saprospiraceae bacterium | reverse complement strand
GAGGTTTGATAATCGGATAAACGTAAAATGATTTTGCCAATCGTCCTGCGTGATACGCGGACTTGGGCAGGAACTTTTTACTTGGCAGATTTGTTGTTACTTTACGTATTTTTAGTTAATTTTGCTAATATGAAAAACGAAACATTGTATATCGAAAATCCTTCTGAAGAGTTACTGACTTTGCTTAGAGTATATCGTGAGCAAAAAGAACAGAAGCGACAAGAATTGTTGCGTTCTGCCCATTTATTTTTTCCAGACAAAAATCTTTCAAATTGCGAACAAGACCAACAACCGAATTAACGGTATCCCATGAAGACAAACAGGGAAATCTATACGTGATAAAATTTGGTCTATTCCCTGAAAACACCATAGGAATAGACATTCCCTTAGTAGATGTTTCGCTGACCGCCATTCGTATCAACCAAAAACCTTCCTTACTCAATCTCGCTGGAATATGCGAACTCGTTATCCATTATCTGCAAGACCGCGAGGCAATTTTATACTTTTACTACGACCGCAAAGGCGATATTCCGGTACGCAACAGAGGACTTTCGCCACAAGAATACAGGTCACAGTTATTCAATCGGCTGATAGACAGGTACGCACCAACCGGATTTGTGAAACGAAATGTACGCATCAAAGATGAACCCCACGACCACTTTATCACGCTGATTACACATGAGGATTATACAGATGAGTTGGACGGACTGTATGCCGAAATCGAATCTACTTTAGGCAAGTAACCACCCACACCCCACCACCGCCCTTAGCGAAGCCGATACCTTGACCGTGCTGCCAACTCCCGCACGACCAAGCCCTAAACGACTAAGCCCGGCGGGGAAAAGAGGAATTGAGGAGGTGATTTTTAGGTTAAATTTCGGCGGATGAGGTATTCCTTATTAGAATGAGCAATGATGCAGAAATTTGGTTCATGATTCTTTCAAATTCGTCGAATCCTATTTGCCCCATGCTTTTCGACCTTTGTAAATTCCTCCACCGATTAGACAAAAGAATGACCTCGTCTTTATTTGGTAAATTTGGAATTAACAATAATTCTTCAAATACTTTATCTATTTTATTTGTTTCAACTAATTTTATTAGTTTTTCATTAACCTGCGGTGGTTGAGGATTGCCAAGGGCAACAGACTTATACAGTTTATCAAAAATGATTATTCTTTCATCTCGATTCTTAGACAATTCTTCTTCAAGATAATTCAATTGCCAATTCTTGAATTTTAACTGAGTATTTAAATTATTAATTTGAACTTCAAGATTCATCCTAAGCAAATCTATCTCGTGAGTTGTAGGACTGCCCACAACATTAATCATACTGACAGAGTTACTCTTTGCAAAAGATATATATTCCTCTAGATACTCAATAAACGTTGGTTCATCAATATTTTTATCGAAATCTATTGTTATTTCGAGATATTCCTTATTTCTAACTACATCATAATCAATATCAATTCCTTTAGCTTCAGAAACATATTCCCTAAAGAATAATAAGTATTGCTGAATTGCTGTAATAAGATTTACAGGAACATCTAACCTGAAATTTGTGCTGAGTTTAAAATATTTTTTCAATTCAAAAATCCCAATATCAAGAATTTCAGGCATTTCCGTTAAGGGGTTATCTTGAATGGTGAAATTACGCAGTTTAGAAGAATATAATGCCTCTTTGGGTATCGAAGTTAATTTATTTTCACTTAAATCAAGTGATTGTAAATTTGTTAAGTTCCTAATTGATTTCGGAATAATTTTAATTAAGTTACCCCCCAAACTTAAACTTTTTAGTTTTTCAAGTTCACCTATTTCATCCGGTAAAACTTCAATTTTGGAGTTCTGAATAGAAAAATGCTCCAAATTATTTAAAAGCCTAATCTCTGTTGGTATGTAAGTAAGTTTAGAGTCATAAATAAATATTTGCTGGATGTTCGGTAATAAAAATAAACTTGATGGTAAATCCTCAATTGCACTAGACCAGATTGCGACTTGTTCCAGATTTTTTGGGGTAAATAATTTTTCGGGGATTTTATTTAAAGATTTAATATTTAAACTTATTTCCTTGAGGGATTCAAGTTGTTTAAAATCATCATGAATTACTATTTTAGGACTTTTATTTGAGTAACTTGACAATCTTAATTTTTTAAGTTTATTTAGACTGGTAATATTACTGGGAATCAATATTTTAGACTTAAAATCAATGTCTAATGACTCAATATGCTTTGCGGAGAACACTATTTCGGGAATTTCTTCAATATCATAGCTATCTAAATAGAGGAAGAAGTGAGTTTCATTATTTTTAATAATATCTTCAACTTCTTTTCTGAGAGTATCTAATGGTTTTTCTTTCTTGAAGAAAGAAAGCCTATATCCAAAGATATTTATTAACATATTTATTTTTTACTTAATCTAAAAATACAACAAGTATTACGTTTTTACTTTGTGATTTAAATAAAATATCCATACATAAAGCCGAAAAGCCAATCCCCCTGAAGTTACAAATCACACCCACAAATATAACAAAAAAAACCCGCCCCACAAAAACCTTGCAAGGCGGATTCCCCAAAATCCCAAAAATCAAACCTCCTTCACCTTCCCAAACTCATCCATATTCCCCAAATAATACGCCTCCTTCACCGGCTTCAGCGGACGCTTAAACCACAGTGGGCGACGCAGCCCCTCCGGTCCGGGTGCGGGACGGGTCATGGCGAGCCATTCCTTGTAGATTTCGTGAGATTTATTCGTATCAACGAAGATATCGCCGTATCTATCCTCCGGTCCGGGACGCTCAATGCGGACGCGCTGGTGCCAACAATGCATCCCGCTAATTGGGTCGGGATGTACGGCATGAGTGATGTTTTGATGCACGCCGCCGTCGAGCCAGAACACCCGCGCACTATCCGCATCTTCCGATTGAAAAGGACGCACTCCCGACATGGTATTCATCTTCCATTCGCCCTTTTTCGGGTTTTGGATTTTGACGGTGTTGGTTGCCCAACGATTGCCCCGGTCTTGCTGCCTGCGCCAACGCCCCAAGTGATGCGAACAAGCTATCACGCCCGGTTTCATGCCCTGCGTCACCCACACTTTATCCACAAAATAGCCGATGTCCGTGTTCAATTTCACCAAATCGCCCGTTTGGAACCCCCAGCGTTGGGCATCGTCGGGGTGCATCCAGATTGGGTTGCGATTCGAGATTTCCATGAGCCACTTCGCATTGCCCGAACGCGAGTGAATCAAGGTCGGCAAACGGAAGGTCGGCAGCAATACATATTCGCCTTTTTCCTTATCCAATTTGTCGGGATGAATGTGGCTTTTGATATAGGTCGGAATGGCGTATTCTTCCCATTTCCAATCCACCATCGTCTGCGAAAACAACTCATTTTTGCGCGAAGGAGTCGGGAAACCAATGTATGGCACACCGTCAATCATCACGCCGATGTCCTTGCCGGCTTTCGAGATGACCCCGCTTTTTTCATCCGTTGTTGCGCCCGATAATTGCTCTGCCGTCAGCTTGTTTTCATTCTTTTTATAAACGTGTTTTTCGACTTCAAATGCGCCGTATTTTCGCATATAATCCAACTCCGTCAAGCCCTCTTTTTGCGCGGCTTCGGGCAGTCCTTTGGTATTTTCAAATATAAATTGATAATATTCGTCAATGTTAATTTTCTCTCCTTTCCGGTACGGCGATTCAAAGTGCTTGCGAATCCCCAAACTTCCGTCCGGGTCGATACGCCAACTCAATTCAATCCAAAATTCATCTTCTTCCCACACTTCGCCCGGATTCGTTTCGTAGGTAAATTCCACTGTTTTCCCCGCCCGACGCGCCGCCTCTCGCAAGACCGGCTGCCTGAACGCAATCCACATTCCGGAGTGCGTGGCGTAGCTATTGAGGTCGTGCCTTTCGGCAGCATGCCCCATCGGCAACACATAATCCGCAAAGAAAGCCGTCTCATTCCAAGTCGGTGTCATGGCAGCGTGCAAGCCAAAAAGTTCCTCATCCATATACGCCTCCATCCACGTAAAACCGTCGGGATACGTCCAAACCGGATTAAAGACCCGCGAAAAATACACGTCCATTTTCCCGCGACCTTCCTTCAAAAAATGCGGCAACAAAAAACTCATTTCAAACATCCCCAAAGGATATTCATTCGGAAAATGCAGGTCATTCCAAAACTTTTGCGCCGGAGGCGTATCAAAGAATTTGGGCTTAAATTTATTCCAACTATTCGGCGAAGTACCGCCTTTCGTTCCCACGCTTCCGGTCAATACATTCAAAAAATGCAAAGCCCGCGACACACACCAACCACCCAAATTGCCCGACGAAGCACTCCGCCAATTATGCGTCGCAAAATGCTCGCCTGCCTCCCCGATTTTCCGCGCCACTTCGACCACCGTAGCGGCTTTTACGCCGCTTTCCTGTTCCGCAAATTCAGGCGTGTATTCCGCGTATTCTTCTGTTATTTTTTCGATAAAATTTTCAAACGTCACCGACACACCCGCATGACGTTTTTCCAAATACGTTTCCCAATTCACCCACTTTTCCATATAGGCGCGATTGTACAAACCCTCCTCCAAAATCACCTTCGCCATTGCCAGCAAAACCGCCGCTTCCGACCCCGGATAAGTCGGCATCCAATAATCCGACATCGAAGCCGTATTCGATAGGCGCGGGTCCATACAGGCGAGTTTTGCGCCCTTCATTTTCGCCTCAATAATCCGCTGTGCATGAGGATTGAAATAATGTCCACTCTCCAAATGCGCCGAAATCAGCAAGATAAACCGCGCATTGGCATGGTCGGGCGAAGGTCGGTCGTAGCCATACCATATATTATACCCAAATCGCGCCCCCGACGAGCAAATATTCGTGTGGCTATTATGCCCGTCCACACCCCACGACTGAATCACGCGATTCGCATAGCCCTCATGCCCCGGTCTGCCTACGTGATACGCAATTTCATTGTGCCGATTCTCCATAATCGCCTTCCGCATCCGCCCTGCAATGTCATCCAAGACCGCATCCCACGACACCCGTTCCCATTGACCCTCACCGCGCTTTCCGACCCGTTTCAGCGGGTACAAAATCCGGTCAGGGTCAGTAATCTGATTAATCGTCGCCGGACCTTTCGCACAATTCCGCCCCCGACTTCCCGGATGATACGGATTCCCCTCAAACTTCCGAATTTCCCCTTTTTCCTTATCCACATAAGCCGTCAAACCGCAAGCACTCTCACAATTAAAACAAGTCGTCGGCACAATCGTATAATGCCGCTTCTCCTTGCGGGGCCAAGCCTTCGCTTCGTATTCCACCCAATCATCCCACTGTTCCGGCGGCGGAAATTTGGTCAAATCTCCCGCTTCGGTCAGGCTCTCCAATGCCTCGCCATTTTCCTTATGCAAATTCGGAATCACTCCGATAGACTCGGCAATGCGCTCTATTAATGTTGGTTTTTTATGTTTCATAATAAAATGTACAGGCGATTTCAATCGCCATGTCTAAAAGCCCCAACGGGGCAAAATACACCAACGTAGGGCGGAGCCCTACGAAAAAAAATCTCAAAAAACACCCAAGCCCCAAGGGGGCGAAATCCCACGTTTTTCACCCCCTGCCCCCTCCAAAGGGGGAGATTTTTCGCATAGCGAAAAACTACTCGCGTATATGTCCCCCTTCGGAGGGGGCGCAGGGGGTGGACTCATTGTAGCATTACATCATTATAGCTTTTAATTAGGGCGCATCCCCTCCCGTTAGTCGGGGTCGGGCTATCCGGCACTCTCTCCGCTTCGCTACGTTCAGACAACACCTCCTATCCCTTGCGCGGGGACATTTCACCCCGTTGGGGCTGACTAACTGTTATCATTTCTAATCGTAGGGCTTCACCCTACGTTAGTATATCTTGCCCCGTTGGGGCAGCTTCGTACAGGCGATTTCAATCGCCATGTCACCGCGAGACACATGGCGAATGAATTCGCCTGTACGGTTAACTCAAAGGAATCCGCTGCGGTGCTTCCACCCAAATATGCTCCGTAAAATACATCCCAATCAACACCAACACACCTGCAAGTGCCAACATCATCGCATTGCCCCCAACAAAAAACAATAACACAAAAGGAATCAAATTACCAACAGCAAGCACGCCTGCCCAAAACATCATCCGATACCGACCTTTCAAAATCATATCAACCGTGCGTTTAGCATCTTGCGTAGGATGTGTCGTGGTCAATTCAATAAGCATAGTAGCGAGATTAATACCGATACCGACGAGTAAAATATTTCGAAGAAAGGGCAACCAACCCACACCATTTTCGGTGAATAAAGTGAGGATGCCAAACACCGCCGCACCCGCCATCACACTATGCACCAACATGTGAATCGCCAGCGTCGGACTTTGCCAAAAATCCCGCCCTTTTGCCTGCGCGAACAGGAAGGCAGTATAAACCGCCGTAATGACCGCAGCCACCGCCGTCAGCCACATCAAAGGCACTTGCAATGCCGACCAACCGAGCCACTGCCCGACAGCCATTAGTGTGAGTAAGCCGCCATAAGCCGTAATCGCATAAGCTCCTTTGACGAGCCAAGATTTCCAATGGGGACGAAAGAGGACGTAGAGAAAACGCTTAGGCTGGTCAAGGTCTTTCACCAACAACAAACCCGTAATCGCAAGAAAGACCAAAGCAATCCCCAAGGCTGCCCACATTGCAGTCGAATCCACACTCGCCCAACCGGATACCCAAGCTAAAAACGGTACTAAAAACGCCCCCGCCGCAACCGCCTTCGTCAGTACGTATGCTGATACTTCCCAACCCCAAAGGATGCCCTTGTCCGGCACATCATAGGCACGACGACCTTTGCCGATGAGTACATCAACCGACTTCGCTGCACCGTTTTTGGCGACTTCGGAGGCGGTGGTGGACTGTCCGTTGACTTCCATGAGTGCGCTGATGACATCGCCGTTGGAGAATGCCATTTTTTCGGCTTCTTTGGCGAAATGCCCTACGCCGAGTCCTTGACTACTCCAGAGGTAATCTTCGTCTTTTGTAGTAGCGGTTGGGTTGAGGGAGAGGTCATCGGCATCTATGTAGAAGAGATTAGGGGTAGTGCCTTTTTCGGCTTTGCGGACTTTAACTTGTTGACGGGCAAGGAGTTGGGCGATTTCCGTTTGGGGGTTGTCCATGTCGCCGGAGATGATTGCCTCTTCAGGGCAGACGTTGACGCAGGCGGGTTCGAGTCCGATGTTGATGCGGTGGGCGCAGTAGTTGCACTTGGCGGCGGTGTGGGTTTCGGGGTCAATGTAGAGGGCATCGTAAGGGCAAGCCTGCATACAGGATTTGCAACCAATACAACGGTCTTTGTCGAAATCTACTATGCCGTCACCGCGCACGTACAAGGCTTCGGTCGGGCAAATTTCGACGCAAGGCGCATCTGTACAATGGTTGCAACGCATGACGGAAAATAATCGTCGCGTATCGGGAAATTCACCCTTCTCGACTTGCTTGACCCATGTGCGATTGACACCGACGGGTACTTGGTGTTCTGATTTACAGGCAGTCGTGCAAGCGTGACAGCCGATACATTTGCGGTTGTCTATCACAAATCCGTATTTCATAGTTCAGTGTTCTTCGTTCTACTTAGTAGCGCGGTCTGTAGACCGCACACATTTTTTGCTTCGCAAAAAATGAATCACAGTCTACAGACTGTGCTACGTGTTGTACGCGGGCGCAAGCCGGAGGCGTTACGCTACGGTGTTAAAAGTATGAACATTCCATCATGTTTTCAAATGTTTTGTGGATTATTTTCGTAGCACGGTGCTTCCAGCCCGTGTATTGCTTACATTTCGCATTCCGAATGTGGCACGGGCTGGAAGCACCGTGCTACGGGTGTTGGCGTGAATCAACATTCGATGGTTGATTGTGAAACTTTAGAGAGAAAGCAGGGTGGGCAGTGAAG
>JAHDEO010000348.1 GCA_020628725.1 Saprospiraceae bacterium | reverse complement strand
AAATCCAACAAGCCGATTTAGTCATTACAGGCGAAGGCAAACTCGACGACCAAACTCTCAAAGGTAAAGTCGTCAGTGGCGTGGCGGCAATGGCAAATCGTCATGGTGTTCCTGTCATCGCTGTCTGTGGAGCGAATACTTTACAAGGCGATGAATTAGGTTTAAAAAACATCTATTCTGTCATAAATATTTCAACATCAATAGAAGAAGCCATACGCGACGCGAAGGAGAAAGTTACAGATTTAGGATTTCAAATCATCAAAGATAATACATTGTAAGTTAGCATTTTCATTCACGAGATTGTAACCAAAAAGGAATAGTACTCACTCCCCGTTCATATAATTTTTTCTCTTTATCCAGACTTTGTCGTTTTACACCAATAGTATTTTTTCCTGTCGGAAGATCACCAGTGTAAATCATCGTTCTTAATCCTTTTTCATCATCATTTGGATGTGTATAAAAATAAAAATCCAAATCTGTCTGCAACGAATCGTTGACATACACATTATACAATCGAATCAAACAATCCAACAACTTATCAGGATCTTCTTCTTTATAGACCGGATCTCGAAAGCCTCCCTTTTGAATTCCTGAAACAAAAATACTGCTTTTTGTGGGGTTATAATCGGTACAAATTGAGTCCAACACTTCATTAGATTTTACATCATAGCGAATAAAAAGTGGTAGATAATCACTATCTACTACATCGGAGGTAATACTCGCGGTCCAGATTTTTGCTTCATTTCCTCTCAAATTATCATAACAATTGTGCGCTATATTTTTAGCTCCGGATATATAATCGGGGTAATATTTGTAAAAAGTAATCCGGGAAAATTGAGACAAAACAATCATAAAAAGAAATACAAACAGCAATAGACGTATTATATTTTTAGGAAAGCGACTCACCAAGCTGTAATATATTCCTCTGTAGATTCCCGCAAGTGTTATCCAACCCCAAAAACGGTAAATTGGGTAATAGATTCTGGCAATTTTCTCGTATTTTTTGAAAAAACCCAATGAGAGTGTATCCAAAAAATAGATAATGCTGGTTGCTGATACGACAATAGCAATCAAATTAAAGACCCATGACAACACAGTTTGGAAAAAGCCCGAACTCAATTGCTCCATTAGCATCTGGATGAAAAAACCTAAGATATTAAGGACAAATACCCACAGAGCAAAAGATAAAAACATAAACACCAACAAAAAGGCAAAAGCAAAAACGACACTACAAAGATTATCTAAACGTATAATTAACTTATCAAGAGAAGGAACAAGTCGCTTCAATTTGTCGGTGAAATAAGGACTGTAATTTAGTTTATCAAAATCAGTTTCTTGTTGTACTGAACGCAGCCCCAGTGCAGCTATCCAAAAACCTCGCAAAAAAATATGGAATACAAGATTGACTATCAAGGTCTTAGTAGCAAAAAGAGTCGCTGTAAAAAAACTGTAAAATATAGTGCGTATCAAGGGTATAAAATCAGTATTTATGTTAAAATCCAGAAACATACCCGGTAGTATATTCACCAACTGCAACAACAGAAATATCGTAAATCCCGACACTATCAACTCCAATTGCCAACTCTCACGCTGAAGTCCTTCAAGCCATTCGCTTACTTTATTGTGTTTTTGATTTTCCATGATACGATATTACAAAACACATCACAAATCAAAAAATATTATCGACCAACGTATAAATAACGTAGAAATTCCGAAATATAAACAATTTATTTTTTACATTTGTCAACAACTATAACGTCCCAAAACCACGACACTACAAAACCAAAGCACCACAACACAAAATCATGGCATTAGATAAAAACGGTATAGCGCAGCGTATTTCGCAAGAATTGAAAGACGGATATTACGTGAATCTCGGTATTGGCATCCCCACTTTGGTAGCGAATTACATCCCCGATGGCATGACGGTCTATCTACAATCTGAAAACGGTTTGCTCGGCATGGGACCATTCCCGACGGAAGACGAAGTGGACGCCGACCTCATCAATGCAGGTAAACAAACCGTCACTACCCTACCCGGTGCGTCGATTTTCAATTCGGCGGAGAGTTTCACGATGATACGTGGCGGACACATTGACATGACTGTACTCGGCGCGATGGAAGTCACTCAAAACGGCGATATTGCCAATTGGAAAATACCCGGCAAAATGGTTAAAGGCATGGGCGGCGCAATGGATTTGGTGGCAGGTGCGGAAAATATTATCGTAGCCATGCGCCACACCAATCGTGCGGGAGCATCCAAATTGCTCGAAAAATGCACCTTGCCACTTACAGGTGTCAACTGCATCAAAAAGGTCGTCACCGACCTCGCCGTAATGGAAATTCGTGACGGCGCATTCCACCTCGTTGAGCGTGCGCCCGGCGTCAGCATCGAAGAAATCAAAGAGAAAACCGCCGGAAAACTGGTGGTCGAGGGAGATATTCCTGAAATGAATTTGAATTGATAACGGGTTATGGGTTGCGAGTTACGGGTTAAATATTTTGCGAAGCAAAACGAAAATAACTCGTAACCCGCAACTCGCTAACTCGCAACTAAGATAACATTGAATCGCCCCACAAATGCGATTTCAAATCCAACGTTTCGAGCGTGATGCCCTCTGCGGCGTCGCGCTCTTTTTCGTATGCAGCATATCAATTTTAACGGGCAAATCATTGATGCAAATACACCGATTTTTACGACTCAAAATCGGGCATTTCGCTATGGTGATGCCTTGTTTGAAAGTATTCGGATGTTGGATGGGCGATTGCCGTTTTTGGAATATCACTATGAACGACTACAACGCGGAATGGGCATTTTAGGCTTTGATATTCCCGCGCATTTTTCTATTATTTTTTTTGAGAATGAAATAAAAAAACTAACGCGAGACAAACGTAATTTTCGTATTCGGTTAACGGTGTATCGCAGTGACGGTGGTTTGTATTCACCTGAAAATAATACGCCCGTTTTTTTAATTGAAGCAAAACAAATTACTGACAATCAATTTACTGTAAATAAAAAAGGTTTAAACATCGGAATTTATACCGACTTCAAATTACCGCTTTCCCCGCTTGCTAATTTGAAAACTTCCAACTCTCTACCATACATACTCGCAGCCCAATTTTGTCAAAAAAATAATTGGGACGACTGCTTCCTACTCAACCAAGCTGGACGCATTGCAGAAACTTACAAAGCCAATGTTTTTTTCGTAAAAAATGATACAATTTACACACCCTCACTTGATGAAGGTTGTATTGAAGGCGTGATGCGAAAAGTGGTCATCAAAATTCTCCGGGAAATGAAAAAGGAAGTTATCGAAACACAAATTTCACCTGAACAATTAAGCGAATTTGATGCGATTTTTATTACGAATGCAACGCGAGGAGTGCAGTGGGTATCGCGTATTTTTGATGTTAAAAATTATGAACAATTATTAGTCGATACAATTATAGAACAACTCAACATCACAATATCACAAAAGCACAGGGTTTAAATCCTGTGCTTTTTTGATATTGTGATGTTGAGCGCAAAGGCATGTTAAAAAAATTCAAACAACATATCACCAAACACCAACTCCTTCAAGAAGGTGACAAGCCCCTACTCGCTATCAGTGGAGGTATAGATTCTGTGGTAATGTGTGATTTGTTTTCACGTTTGGGCGTAGAATTCGGAGTGGCGCATTGTAATTTTTTACTACGTGAGAAAATGTCGGATGAGGACGAGGAATTTGTAGCGGATTTAGCCGAAAAATACGGTGCAGCTTACCACATTACCCGTTTCGATACGAAAAAAATAGCCGATGAACGCAGCATCTCCATTCAAGTAGCAGCGCGAGATTTACGTTATGAATGGTTTGCCGAAATCATGGAACGTGAGGGCTATACCTGCCTCGCCACCGCCCACCATGCCAATGATGCTGTCGAAACGGTCTTGTATCACCTCACACGCGGCACGGGCATACGTGGCTTGCACGGCATACCCACGCGGCGCGAGCCCATCATCCGCCCGATGCTTTTTACGACGAAAGAGGAAATCCAAGCCTACGCCAAACAGCAAGCCCTCCCCTACCGCGAAGATGCCTCCAATGCCGAAACCAAATATGCGCGCAATAAAATTCGCTTAGAAGTTGTACCGATTTTGAAGGAGATTAATCCGTCATTGGAAGCGACTTTTCAGGAGAATATTGAGCGATTTAAGGATGCGGAAGCTCTGTATGATTTTGCGATTGAACATATTAAGTCTCAGGTTTTTAGTATTGAACGAGTCCTCCCCCCAGCCCCCTCCAAAGGGGGAAATTTTTCGCGTAGCGAAAAACCACTCTCATCTATATCTCCCCCTTTAGAGGGGGGAAGGGGGCTGGAAAACGCTTTACATTACATCAACATTCCCGCCCTCCTATCCTACCCTGCTCCCGCTACAGTCTTGTACGAATTGCTGCGTGATTTCGGCTTTCGGCAAGCGCAGACGGAGCAGATTTTTGAGACATTAAACGGACAACCCGGAGCACAATATGAATCTGCCACACACGAAATATTACGCGATAGAAATGTTTTAATTATCCGAAAAAAAGAACGCAGTAAAATTGATTTTTTATTAATCGAAAAAGAAAAAAACGAGGTCGTTTTCAATAATGATTTATTCAATTTAAAATTTGTAGAAAAAGAAAACTTTACCTTAGATACTTCATCAAATATCGCATGTTTAGACGCTGATAAATTGAGTTTCCCCTTGAAATTAAGATATTGGCAGCAAGGCGATACCTTCCAACCACTTGGTATGAATGGTAAGCACCAATTGGTCAGTGATTTTTTTACGAATAAAAAACTATCACAATTTGAAAAGGAGAATATTCCGATTCTCACCTCAAATAACGAGATTTGCTGGATAGCCGGACATCGCCTTGATGAGCGATTTAAAATCACAAATAAAACCACACAAGTACTTGTCATACAACTAATCACTAATCACCATCATGCGACAAAAAATAGGTAAATGGACATCCACCTCGCTCGTTTTGGGCAATATGATTGGTTCAGGAATTTTTCTTTTACCGGCTTCTTTGGCAGCTTATGGTGGGGTGAGTTTGTTGGGTTGGTTGGTGTCGGCGGCGGGGGCTTTATTGTTGGCAAAAGTGTTTGCTTCTTTGAGTCGGATAGTGCCGAAAAGTGGCGGTCCTTACACATACTCGCGGGCGGGTTTGGGTGATTTTGCGGGCTTCTTGGTGGCTTGGGGTTATTGGATTTCGATTTGGTGTACCAATGCGGCGATTACAGTAGCGATGTTGGGTTATCTGTCGGTATTTTTTCCGATTTTGAATGAGCAACCAACGGTGGCTGTCGCGCTTGGTTTGTCGATTATCTGGCTGCTGACTTGGGTGAATAATCGCGGTATCAAAAACGCCGGATACGTCCAACTTGTCACGACGATTCTGAAAATAATTCCATTGATTTTAGTCACGATTGTAGGATTGTTTTTCGTAAAAATAGAGCATTTTACGCCCTTCAATCTAAGCGGCGAAACCAATCTAACTGCAATTATTCAAACCACTACTTTAACGCTTTTTGCCTTTCTCGGCGTCGAATCCGCGACCATTCCGGCGGATAATGTGGACAATGCCGCAGCCACGATTCCGCGAGCCACATGGATAGGTGTTTGGGTGGCGATTGGGGTGTATATTTTGGGTTCGGTGGCAGTGATGGGTGTTATTCCGCCTGATGAATTGCAATATTCGGCTGCGCCATTTGCGGATGCAGCGCGGGTGATTTTTGGTGATGGGGCGGAGTATTTTGTGGCAGCGGGTGCAGTAATTTCGACCTTTGGTGCGCTCAATGGCTGGTTGCTGATGCAAGGGCAAATCCCACTCGCAGCAGCGAAAGATGGCATATTTCCAAAGTTTTTTGCGCGGCTTAATCGACGCGACAGTCCGGCAGCAGGTATTATTTTTTCGAGTATTTTGGCGTCCATTCTGATGGCACTTAATTACTCAAAAGGACTCAATAAAGCCTTTGAATTTATGATGTTGCTTTCTACACTGACCGTGCTTGTACCTTACTTGTTTTCGTCTGCGTCCTACATGATTTTATCCGATAAAAAAGAATTGCCAATTTGGAAAAGGTCGAGTACTTGGATTGGTTTAGCTGCCTTTGCTTTTGCTATTTTTGCGGTGATTGGGTCGGGATCTGAGGTTGTGCTTTGGGGATTTGTGATGTTGATGTTGGGTGTACCGTTTTATGTGTTTTTGAAGGAATGAGTCATTTTTGATTTGGAGATTTTTGATTTTTGATTGTCTTCGCGCACCTTCAAATTCCTAAAGGAAAGTCCACGCTAATACTATAAATACATTTTCGATAAAATACTGCCTATAAACACTTTATGAAAGTTTATAACAAAAAAGAAATCCATGAAATAGTTGAGCAATTTAAAGATAAATCACTTCCTAAGACGCAGTGGACACATGAAGCGCATATCATCGTCGCACTATGGCATAATCTGAATTTTGAATTTGAAACGGCATATCAAATGATGAAATCAGGTATTATCACGTATAATGAAGCGGTCGGCACAGCAAACACAAATTCATCAGGCTACCATGAAACATTGACCCAATTTTGGATGCTCAATACAAGGCATTTTATAGAAAAACATGATTCGCAGGAGATAGACAAAATTTGCAATGTCTTTCTCCAATCTGAATTTGCGACAAAAGAATTTCCCATGAAATTTTATAGTCGGGAACATCTATTTTCTGTTGAGGCTCGTAAGAATTTTGTGCAAGGAGATTTGAGGAATTTGCCCACACACGCCTCCGACTCCTAAAGGAGAGTCCACCCATATTAAGCTATTCAAAAATCATTAAATCAAAAATCGCTCAATTGAATCATTGTCGCATTCTATCATTATCGCATTAATTATTCATTCATTCAAAACTCACTCATTCACTCATTAATATATGTACACGTCTCACTCTGAATACGGTCAATTAAAAACCGTTTATCTTAAATCCATTGCGGATGGTTTCATTAATCAAGAAAAAATCAACGACCAATGGCAGTCACTAAACTATCTTAATTGTCCGAATTACGAAAAATCTTTTGCCGAATATGTTGGTTTTGTACACGCAATTGAGGCATCAGGTGGCGAGGTCAGATATTTTGACAAGAACGGGCAGACGGGCATGGATTCTATTTATTGCCGCGATGCGAGTATTGCTACCGACTACGGCATGATTATCTGCAACATGGGCAAAGGGCAACGCAAAGGCGAACCCGAAGCCCAACAAAAAATCTTTGAAAAAAACGGTGTGAAAGTCTTAGGCATTATTGAAGCTCCCGGCACAATCGAAGGTGGCGATGTGGCTTGGGTAGATGAAAAAACACTCGCTGTCGGGCATACGTATCGCACCAATCCCGAAGGTATTCGTCAATTAAAAACGATGCTCGAACCGCACGGTATCAGCGTGATTGTAGCACAAATGCCACATTATAAAGGTGTGAATGATGTCTTTCACTTGATGTCTGTTTTCAGCCCGGTGGACAGGAATCTTGCGGTGGTGTATTCGCCTTTAATGCCTGTTTATTTTCGGAATTATTTATTGAAAAAAGGCTATCAATTGGTGGAAGTCCCTGATGAGGAATTTGATTCGATGGGTTGTAATGTATTGGCACTTTCTCCGCGCGATTGCCTTATCGTTAGCGGGAATCCTAAAACAAAATCTGCTCTCGAAAGTGCAGGATGCACCGTGCGTGAATATGTCGGACAACACATTAGCGTGGCAGGCGGTGGCGGTCCTACCTGTCTCACAAGACCAATTATGAGAGTTAAACATTGAGAACAATGTAACATTTTTTAAATATTTACGTTTCAATAAAACACAACTAATTCACTCATAATCATATGTTATTACATTTAAATGTCCTCTAATAAAAATACCGATAAAATAGAAGAAATTCGTGGTGTTG
>JAHDEO010000347.1 GCA_020628725.1 Saprospiraceae bacterium | reverse complement strand
AGTATCGACAATAGGGTCTTGCTGACATGCGGAAAAGAGTGAAACACAAAGGGTGATGATAATGCTAAATCTTAGTAATCTATGGATATACATTGCTGATAGTTTGAGTATTAAATAAGTATTGAAAACGCCAATATAAGAACATTTAACGGAATTTTATTTAAAAAGATAGTTTTATGTCCGTTTTTTTACTTTTTACGAAATGAAATTTTCAATGTGTGCATTGGTTTTTGTTGGTGTTGTAGTTTCGGAGTGTCGTGGTTTTGTGGTGTTATCGTATTGTAGTCATTTGTTGCGAGTTGCCTAAAACACCACGATACTACGGCACCACAACACCAAACAACAAAAAAAGGGCTACCCTTGCGAGCAGCCCTTCGATTGAATTCTCAATCCTCCAAACTTAAAATTTTATCAGCCACGTTTTGTCCAAATTGGCAGCTTCGTCGCTGGATTCTACTACTATGCGTAGCGTACCTTCATTTTGAAATCCATTGCGGTCGTAGTCGATAATGACTTTACCGTTGGCAGTATAATAAGAAGTTGCGTATCCGTTAGCGAAAGAACCCATACCCGGATTTTCGACTATCAATGGAATGATATTACCGCCTGTTCTGCCATCATCCTCATCATTGTCATACCAATCAGATAAGACACCGACAGCCACTACGCCCGGACCTTCCATCAAAATGGTCGGGTCAGCCGTTTGTGAGAGACGATAAAACGGAATACACATATTTAGAAAGCCCGAATTCTGCTCGCTGCTTCTCATAACAGGATAGAACAAAACATCGTCTTTTGTATAGACTCTTGATTCACCAAAATAGTCGAAACCACTGAATGTCATTGCATCATTAGTGTCTTCCAACAATTCGGCAAAATCAGCATCTTGGCAATTATCAATGTATGCATCAACGTGATTGGCTTCTTGCGTAGCCTCTATTCCTGCTACAAATTTGGCAGCATATTCCATAGCGGATTCTACTTCTATAACGGGTAAATCAACAGCCTCTTTTCCGCAAGAAGTCATTAATATACAGAAAGATATGAATGGTAGGAAATGTAAAATTTTTCTCATGATTATAATTTTTATGCTATCAAAGTTAGTTAATTTGAATGTTTTTTGCAAATTTTGAATGTTAAATCACAAGTTAAGTAGTGGAATTGTAGGATTGTAAAATTTATAATTTAAGTCAATTTCATTCATAAGGTCTAACCTCAAATTCGCCGTCTTTTATTTCTACTTTTAATTCTCCATCATCACTAATAAAGTGAATTTCAAAAGATCCCTTTATGGTATTTGTTGAAGTATTGACTTCTGAAATGGTAATGAAACTGTCCTCATTTTCATTGACATCCAATCCTCCAATTGAAGCATCTCCCTCAAACATACTGAAACTGCCGTGAACCACTCCATTAGCCAAATCGGGAATATTCTTTACCGAGAATGTTCCGACAGATAATGGTAAGTAACTTAGGGTAAAATTTTCTCTTTGCGCCCCGTCAGAACTATATGTAACAAACTTAATAACTTTATGGGTAGAATCGTTTAGATGATACCGCCAAAAACCTGACGCTTCCCATTGTATACCTTCTTTGGTACCTATTGCCCAGCCAAACTCCTGATTGCCTGCCTCATAAATAATGATATCTTCTTTTTTAGTGCAAGAAATAACAAGTAACATGACTATTGGAAAAACAAGATGTTTTATTAATTTCATAATGTATCAGGTATGTGTTGTAGATCACGCAACAAGTCAACCCCTCAAAAATGGATTATTCAATTTCTCATAACCAACTGTCGTCATCGGACCATGTCCGGGAAAGACTTTTACATCATCTCCCAAAGGAAAAATCTGCTCGCGAATACTACGAAGTAAAGTTGCCATATCGCCACCCGGCAAGTCAGTACGTCCGATACTCTGCATAAATAACACGTCACCCGCAATCACAAATCCCGCCTCTGCACAATAAAATGACAAACTCGCCGGAGAATGTCCGGGCGTGAACAAAACCTCCAATTTTGACTCACCAAATTCAATTGTTTCCCCTACCTCAATAAACCGTCCTGCATCGGGCGATTGATGCATCATCGGAATCCCGTACGCCTTACACACACGAGGAACAGACTCCAATACAGGCACTTCCCCCTCATGGATTTCCAATTCCAGACCATATGTTTCTGCCACAAAATGATTGCCAAATACATGGTCAAGGTGACAATGTGTATTTATCAGTCGCACAGGTGTTAACTCCTTGCTTTCAATCACTTTTGCAAGTGTATTTTCCTCTTCCACACTATTGCAGCCGGGGTCAAAGATTACACATTCTCCCGTATCGTCATACACCAAATACATGTTTTCCTGAAAAGCATTAAAGGTCAATCCTAAAACCTGTGTCATTATAAATGTGTTTCTATTCTGTGTGTAGACAGGTCGCGACCTGTCTACACACAGAATATTTGATAATGTGCGTTTTTTTTATTAATTTAAATGTCGCAAAAGTACGTTAAAAAAACGCATTCATCGACAAAAATATCGCTTATACATACGCATGAATTGGTTGAATAATTTAAAAATAAAATACGATAACCAACTCGCCTTGCATTTTCAAAATGCAAGGCGAGTGACGCCGAATTGGATTTTGGGATTTGGGATTTGGATTTTGCTACTGCTTCCCATGTCAATTTTCGCACAAGGTATTCACACCGAATTTGGTAAAAATCGTGTGCAATATCAGAAAATAGATTGGCAGCAAGCCGAAAGCGAACATTTTACGGTCTATTGGACGGATGGTGGACGCTCACTCGCTGAGTATGCCATCCAAATGGGTGAACAAGACTTCGCCGAACTCCAAAACCTGCTTGAATACAAGATGAATGACAAAATTCACCTGCTTGTGTTCAATGATTACAACGATTTCATGCAGAGCAATGCCGGAAGCGACCAAGCCAACTACCATAATGGCGGCATCACCCGTGTTTCTGATAATAAAATTTATGTATATTTCGATGGCAGTCATAGCGACCTGCACCGACAAGTGCGCGAAGGCATTACAGAGGTGTTTTTACATCAAATGATGTACGGCAACAGCCTTCAGGAAATCGTCCAAAATGCCATGTTACTCAACTTACCTCACTGGTTTACCGAAGGACTCAAAGCCTACATCGGTGAAACATGGAATACTGACCTCGATAATCTTCTACGCGATGGTATTCAATCCGGTAAGTATAAGAAATTCAGCGATTTAGTAGCCGAAAATCCACGCCTTGCAGGACATTCCATGTGGTATTTTATCGGGCGAAATTATGGTAAATCTACTGTCTCTAATCTCCTTTATTTGACTCGTATTAATCGTAGTATTGAGCAAGGTTTTTTATTTGTTTTGGGGAATAGTTTTCGTACCGTTTCAAAAGAATGGTATGACTTTTATCAACAAAGATATTTACAGGAAACTGCCAAATACGAACTTCCGACAGGCGAGTCTATACGCCTCACACATGTACCTGTACGCATGTGCAAAATTGCGCCAAAAGGTGAACACATCGCCTACGTTACGCAACGCGATAATCGTTATAAAGTTATTCTAAAAGACCTCAAAAATGATAGTGAGAAAGTTATTTTAAAAGGTAATGTGAATTTCGATTTTGGGCATATAGCAGATGAAAATTATCCGGTACTGACATGGAGTAAAGGGAATGAATTGGCGATAATTTTTGAGAAGAGAAATAATATTAAACTCGCGATTTATAATGTTTCCGAAGGAAAAATAAAAAGCACGAATGATGTAGGTGGTGATTTGGAACGCATTACACACGCCGACTTTGTGAGTCGTCGGCAATTGGTGGTAACTGCTTCAAAAAATGGTCAATCTGACCTCTTTTCGGTCAGTACGAATGGAGAGCAAGTACGTCATATCACACGCGATTTTTACGACGAGCGCGATGTGGCTTTCGTTCAAATTAATGGTGAGAAAAGCCTCCTTTTCGCCTCCAATCGCGACCAAGCAAAGGTGAAAGCAACCTCTCGTGTCATCGCCGAAAAAGCCAAGACATTTGACCTCTATCTCATGCCTCTGGAAGCCGAAAAACGCAATAAAATAATCCGTGTTACCGACACGCCTCAGGCAAATGAGCGTCAACCCATCCAACTTGATAGCTTGCATTTCGCATGGTTGGGCGATGCGAATGGAATGTACAATCGTTACACGGGAAAATTGGAACGAGTTATTGATTTTTACGAAAAATATATAACACTTTCTGATGGTAATAATATGACGATTGCCAAAGATTCTACGCTCGTATTGCCCGATAGCATCACGATAATTGACGAGCAATTAAAACCCGTCTATAAAATCGCCGCGACTTCCCGAGCGAATACTAATCAATTCACCGGAATCCTCCAACACAGCGCAACAAAACGCGGTCGTAAAACAGCAGATTTAGTACTTAATCGAGGTAGTTATTATGTAATTACCAATAAAATAAATACAAACAATAATTTTAATTTAACAAACACACAATACCGCGATTACAAGCCTGTAAAAGCCACCAAACCCAAGCCGCCTCAGACGGTTTTTGATAATGTTTTTGTAGAAGTTGATAAAAAGGAAACAGAAAATACACCCGAATCCGAACCGGAAATTCGAGTAGAAGAGGAAAATCCCGATTACTTTTTTCAAAGTAGATTTGACGAGGTAATCGAGCCGGAAGAGGAGGAGATTGCTCCCGAAGAAGATCTTATTTCAGAAGATATTTCTCTTGTTGAATCAGAAGGGAAACCTAAGAAAAAAGGTATCCATCCGCGCAATGTGGAAGATTATAAATTGAAATTTAAGACGGATTATTTAGTCGTACAATTTAGTAATAATTTACTCTTTGACGGTTACACTAATTATGACCATACTTCGACTTATTATCAATGGACGCCCTTTTCTGCGCTCTTCGAAGCAGGCGTCAAAGACCTTATGGAAGACCACTCATTCAGAGGAGGCTTGCGGCTACCTTTTGAATTGAATTTCCCTGAATTTTATTTGGTTTACGACAATAAAAAAGGGCGTATCAATAAGCGATTTTCGTTTTATCGTTTGCCGCGTATTTATGGCGTTGCAAATGGAAATACCTTATTATTCAATATAAAAAATATTACAAATTATTTTGAAACGCGCCTTACTTACCCACTTGATACCTACAGAAGTGTACGTGGATTTGCGACGGTGCGTTCCGACCAAAATATCCGCCTTGCCACTGATGTAAATACGCTTCAAGTGCCCACCGATCAACAAAATCGTGTATTTGCCCGCCTCGAATATGTACACGACGACACGCGCAATATGGGCATCAATCTTCGCACAGGTACACGCTACAAAGTATTCGCCGAGACTGCCAAACGCTTTGATTTGGGACTTCGCAGACGCACACAAGCACAACTCTATCCGGGCTGGATGGCAACGCTTGGTTTGGATGCACGACATTATCGCAAATTGACCAAAAATATGATAGTGGCTACGCGTGTGGCAGGGGCGACTTCATTTGGGAAAGAAAAGCATCTTTACTTTATGGGCGGAGTGGATAATTGGCTCGTTCCGGGTGAACGCAATAATCGCGAAGTAAGTGTGCCAAATGACCAACAAGCCTTTGCTTTCCAGACGATTGCGACCAATATGCGCGGCTTCCAAAGTAACATCCGCAACGGTAATTCATACATGGTTTGGAATACCGAAATCCGCGCCCGATTGTTCAACAATACAGCGCGTACATCCTTCCGCAGTTCATCTTTTATTCGCAATTTACAAGGCGTACTTTTCGCGGATGTCGGAACGGCATGGCAGGGGCTTTCGCCCTTCAAAGAAGATAATCCGCTCAATACCGTTTATGTCGAAAATCCGGTGGTAACAGTGCAGGTCAACTATTTCCGCAACCCAATTGTGATGGGCTATGGTGTGGGGCTGAGAAGTATTGTTTTCGGGCATTTAGTACGCTTGGATTATGCTTGGGGAGTAGAGACGGGTGAATTGCAGGGTGGACAGATTTATTTATCTTTGGGAATGGATTTCTGACGATAGACGATGAACGGACGTTTCACTTGACGGTGGACGAGTGGATTTTTATTGTTATGGCAAAAGACAAATATCACGCACAGGTACGAGAAGCCCTCGAAAATGATGGTTGGACGATAACGCACGATCCGTTCCTAATTCCTTACGGTGTTAGTAATGTGGAAGTAGATTTGGGAGCTGAAAAATTAATTGGTGCAGAAAAAGAAGGGCAAAAAATAGCAGTAGAAATTAAAAGTTTTATGGAACGGTCGAAGGTGTACGCTTTCCATCAGGCTTTTGGACAATATATGATTTATCAAATGGCACTTGATTATAATTCGATTACTGATAGAAAGTTATTTTTGGCAGCAAGTTTAGACGTTTATAACGCATTTATGATAAAACAACAGATGGTAGACGACGCCATTGAAAAATATGGATTGAACCTTATTATTGTTAACATGAAAATAAAGCAAATCGTAAAATGGATAAAAAAATAATTTACGCAAAATATATAGAAGAACTACTCCGCGAACATGCCAAGCCTATACCTATAGGCGATTGGGATGAATATGAAAATCAGGTCATTATAGATAAGGATAATGTTCATTTTCAGTTGATGCGAGTCGGTTGGTGGGATCAACGACGTACCCATCATTGCACCTTACATATCGACTTGAAAGATGATGGCAAAATATGGATTCAAGAGGATTTAACAGAGATAGGGATTGCTAATCAGTTGATAGAGAAGGGGGTGCCGGAGTCAGATATTGTACTGGCTTTTTATGCGCCGTTTCGTAGAGAAAATGTTGAAGTTGTAGTGGCTTGAATGTTAGTGTTTATGCACTGTAAACACTACCGTTTTCGCCCTTTTGCTGATGGTATTATCGGGCAGTTTTTCCTCCAAAACCATATTTCGCGCAAGCGGCAGTTCAAATACCTCTTGCATATTATTCACGCCTGCGGCGGGAACATTGTTATTTTTTAGTTTCTCCAAAATATCTTTTGAATCACTTTTTTGAAAAATAGGAGTGAGTATGTCAATGAGTAATTTTCTGTGAATCACTCGTTGCGCATTCGTTTTAAAACGTTCATCAATAGCTACTTCACTGCAATCTAAATGTTTACATAATTCCGAAAATTGCTTATCATTTCCAACGGCAAGTACAATCGGTTTACCATCCTTACAAACGAATAAATCACCATAAGGAGCAATATTTGGATGCTGCGTACCCATACGCTGTGGGATATTTCCCGCCATCAACCAATTCGTCGCTTGATTCGCCAACGACGCTACTGCGGATTCAAATAAACTCGCTGACACATAACTCCCCTCTCCCGTCTTCATCCGATGCATCAGTGCCAGCAAAACGCCTTCCTTTAATTGATGCGCTGCCATCAGGTCAATCATCGCTACGGGCATACGTACAGGCGCACGCTCAGGTTCTCCCGTCATGTACAAAAAACCCGCTTCGGCTTGTAGTACAATGTCAAAAGCAGGTGTTGTATCGCCTTCGGCATAGGCATTGAGTTGGGCGTATATTAATTTGTTATTCAGTGCTTTAAGTGTCGTGTAATCCATGCCCAACTTCTCTGCTGCACCGGGGCGATAATTGCTTACCACCACGTCCGCCTCACGTATGAGCACGTGTGCCTGAGTGCGGTCATCCGCCTCCCTCAAATCCAGCATTTGCACTTCTTTTCTCCAATTGACACAATGATAATAGGCAGAAAATTCGCTGTCAGGATTTTCATTCGGCAACTTCCATTTACGGGTGACATCACCACCTGTTTTCTTATTTTCAATCTTAATCACTCGTGCGCCTAATTCCGCGAAAAACATTCCCACTGACGGTCCCGCCAGTACACTCGCCAACTCAATGACGGTCAAATCTTTAAAGAAATCTTGTTGGATATTTTTCATAAGCGTAACGCGAGCTTCCAGCTCGGCGTATTATTACTGCGAGCTGGAAGCTCGCGTT
>JAHDEO010000346.1:497-8024 GCA_020628725.1 Saprospiraceae bacterium | reverse complement strand
TAAAGTTCTGCATTGGCAGTTGCCAAAATGAGAAATTTGAGCGAACTCCCTTTCGATACTTTTTCCGGTGTATCCAGTGCGTCGATGAAGTTTTGAGTGCCTTCATTCAGATGCGAACGCGAGCATACCACACGCAAGCCTTTGTCTTTCATAACGAATGAAGATGCCGCGAGTTGCTGTTTTTCATCATTTTGAATGAAAAATGCGCCTTCTCCTTTTGCTGCCCAATACATTTCATCTAATGCAGGCGCATACACCACACCAAAGACGACACGTTGATTATGCACTAAGGCGATATTGACTGTAAATTCACCATTTTTCTTGATGAATTCCTTAGTACCATCAAGAGGGTCTACTAACCAATAATGATCGTAATCTTTTCGTGTCTCGTATGGCACGGCTTTATTTTCTTCTGAAATAATCGGAAATTGCTTATCCAGCTTTTCCAATGCTTCACAGATAATCGCGTTGGCAGCACTATCTGCTTTTGTTAATGGCGAATCATCCGATTTGGCTTCTACACCAAAATCTGCATCTGATGTATAAATTTCCATGATTGCCGCACCTGCACGACGCGCAATATCCATTAATTCCGGGGCAAAATTACTGTATTTCATGTAAGTCGAGTTACGATTTATGAGTTGGGAGTTGTGGATTTTGAGTTTCGAGTTTTTTTTTATTCCCCGTCACTCGTCCTAATAATTTTCTAAAAAATCCCGATGGGACAAGTTGCCACGCTCTTTCGTGTAAATAATAAATGACGAATTTGGCAACAAACTCGATACCTACCACGGTAAATGCCTTGTTTTCCATGCCTTCACCATTTCCTGTGAGGACAAAATAGGCAATCGTAAACGTCGTGGCAGAAGCCACAAATCGCCACGAAATCGTTTTGAACAAACTAACTTTTGGCGTCTGTTCTCTACCTTGAAGGTAGGCGTTCCAACCACGCTCATGTGCATAGTAGATGAAGAGTTTGAAAAGGAATTCTATGCCCCCAACTTTGAGTGCCGTCGAAATCGTTCCCTCTACCAAATACACAATGAGTATGAGTGTACCAGTCGCCAAAAACCGCCAGGTTATCCCTTTGAGAATGCTTCTAACATGCGATTCTTGTCTTTTCATAATTTATATAGAAGTCAGAAGTCAGAACGTTTTACTGTCAGAAGTCAGATAATCAATGCTCTTTATTCTCTGACTTCTGGCATCTGACAATAAAATGGTCTGACTTCTAAATTAGAATGACTGTTATTTGACTGCTTTGGTCTTTTTCGGTTACATCATTTTAGAATAAAGTCTATTTTATTTTCATAAAAATGGATGTAAAACCGTAGTCATTTGGAAGGGCGGCGCAAAAATAGGTACTGCGGCGGGAAATGTGAAGGATAATGAGGTTTTTTGGTGTTTGCTTCATTGCTTCATTGTTTCATGGTTCGATTGCTTCATTGTTTCATTGAGTTTTTTGCGAAGCAAAAAAACGTAATAACAATGAAGCAATGAAGCAATCGAACCATGAAACAATGAAGAACTAAAACAACTTCTTCTCACTCACCTGCAAGACTTCTAAATCAGGCGAGGTACGATGCACAAATGCAACGACACTACAGTTATTCACATTCCATCCCGAGGGAATATTAAATGTAAAACTTTCCTGAACATTCGTTCCTATCGCTTGGGCAGAAATAGGATTGCCTGCTACATTGGTGAGCATCGTGCGCAAGACATGCTTGTGCGTGTAATCCTCAATCAAACCCGATGTATCCAATTGGGCATCCACGATATTATTTTCCGTAATCATCACAGAAAGACTTATATCATCTGACAATGTTTCGAGGAAATCAACCGTGATATTCGTCGTCAATTCACCATTATTTTCATCAAATGAATTGGCAATTTGGACATCTACCTGCGGTGGAATGGCGAGTTCTTGTTCTATAAACCCTGCCCATGAAGGCGAAAAATGAATTTTGCTGGATGCTCCAAATGAATTTCGATTAATTGCCGCCGAAGGATAGGCTTCCACAGGACCAATCAAGGCATCCAACTGTTCGCCGATATCTGTACTCAAATCAAACACACTTTCCGTAAGCGGTTCAGCAAAAAATCCCGCATGGATGGACACAGATACCAATCGTCCGCCGTGCGTATTGATTAAGTTTTCGATTAATTGCGCGCCTTGTGGACAATTAACGCATTGGACACCCGTAAATTCTTCGATTAATACACGACGCACCACGTCGTCTGTGGTATCCACAGGGGGATTATTATCGACACTTGGCGGGTCAATATCAGGGCAGACTTCCTGACAAGCAGCAAACGCGAACACAAGCAATGCAAACAGGGCTATTTTTTTAGTGAAATGAGTAAACATATTTTTATAAATGATTAATTGATAAATTCTGTATTAAGCTACTTTTATTTTTGCTACAAAGGCACAAAGACACAAAGAATTTTATTCAATTGGTTGTCAGAGAACTATACTTAGTGTCTTTGTGACTTTGTGGCAAGATTTCATTTTGTGTAGTAGCTCATTCAAAAAGTGTATAGTCGTAAAAAAATCTGAACAATGAATGAAAAGCAAGTTAGTTAAAATATATTGACCTCCCAAAATAATCATGTCAGTAAAGTGACACATTGCCTAGCTTTAATTTTCTCGCAAAACAAAAGCCTTTTTCATCCGTTTTAAAATCATCAAAATACCTTCTATTTTCACCAAGGAACGAGACAAAAATAAGTTTACCAACTTTGACGTTGTTATTTTTTTCTTCTTTGAGGCGTGAAAACCGCGCATAGCCTTCGCTACGTAAGGATTTTCATAACAAAGAAGAAGGGAAAAAGAACAAGTCAAAGTGTAAAGTTATTTTTGTGTCGTTCCCAAGATAAATTTATCATTAAATTCGGGTTACAGATTACGAAATTCGAGTTGCCAAAGAACCGGAAATGGTTTTTACGTTTATTTAGCCAACTCGTAACTCGCTATCGTAACTCGCAACTTGAATTATGAAATATACTTTGTTGTTTGCTCTCCTCATGATTTTCGCTTCATGTGGCGTTACCAATGATTCTTCAAGTACAGATACTACCGACCCTCAAGCGGTAAAAGTCGTTCAAAAAACACCCGGCGAATTAGAAAAATATGCCAAAGCCTACTTTGCAAGCGGTTGTTTTTGGTGCGTAGAGGCGGTGTATGAAAGTGTACGCGGTGTAGAAGAAGCTATTTCGGGTTATGCCGGCGGTACGCACCCCAATCCGACTTACCGACTCATCGGCACAGGCACGACGGGGCATTCGGAGACGGTCGAGGTGTATTATGACCCTGAAGTTGTCAGCTTTGAAACGCTTGTCAAAGTGTATTATGGTTCACAAAATCCGACAACGGTGAATGGTCAACATCCTGACTATGGCTCTCAGTATCGCTCTATTATTTTTTATCAAAATGATGAAGAACGAAAAATCGCGGAAGATTTTAAAGCAAAACTTGATGCCTCAGGTGAGTACGATAAGCCGATAGCGACGGAGATTGTACCGTTCGAGAAGTTTTATCCTGCCGAAGATTATCATCAAGATTATGAGAAACGTAATCCAAATCAGTCTTATGTGCGAAGTGTTTCGATTCCCCGCTTGAAGCGTTTTCAGAAGAAATTTCCGGACTTATTGAAATAACGAACCACGTAGCGAAAACTTTAGTTGCCGCGTAAAAATCGCTTGTATATTTCGCGGCAACTGAAGTTTCTGCTACGTAAGGCGCAGACTTGCTTTCATCGCCAAAAATCACTACATTTGAAGTATGAACACAGCCAAACAAATCAAGTCAGACATACAATATCTACTCACCAAAGTGGAAGATGTAGAGGCTTTGGAAGCCATACGTCAGGAGTTGGAAGTCATTCATCGTAAAAATGATACACCCGCCTTTATGGAAGGCGTGACTACGATACGAGAAGGCGTGACACTCGAACAACTCATGGCAGAACAAAACTACACGCCTTGTACTTACGAGGAATTGTTGGCTGCACTTAAATAAATCATTTTCATAATGTCACCAAAACTTCGAGCACACTTCTTGTAATCTTCGTCAATTGAATTTCAGAATCTTCATACTTGATAGTTCCTGCCAATTGCTTTGCTTTAAGTCTCTGAAAGCGACTGGAAATCAATATCATTTCCATATTTAATTCAGAATTTTCACTCGTATTTTTTATCAAAAAATTGATAACATACTCAACCTTTCCCAAGGCTAATTCCTTTTTACATTTAGTAATGATGATGTTTCTATCCATTTATATGACATTTTTTGTTTGAAAGATTTTTAGACAAGCCAATAGCCTACATAATTAAAACCAGAAACACCGTCAATACATAACGTGCAAATTTTTTTTACAACAAACGTTATTATTTTGCTTTTTCAAGAGTTATATAAGTATCAATTACACAATTATAAAATGACTAAGTTCAATTTTTTAAACTTAGGACTGGACAACATCCAATTCACCAGCACCTATTAATGTTCCGTGCTTAGATTACATTAGGTGCACAAAACTTTTAAGATGAAGAAATCAAAATGTCTGACATCAATGAGCCCAACTACCAAAGGCAAAAATGGCACTCCCCGTTCTTTATTCGCTTATCAATGGGTAATTTAAGAGAGGAAATCACGGGGACATTCTATCATGAATAAAGTTTATGGTAAGTCCTCTCTTCTACCTTTAAATTTAAAGCGTTATTATGAATTGGTTTTACGAAGAGTCTGAAAGCGTAGCTACGCATGAATTTGAGGTTATTTACGAACGTTACTTTGTCGCTGTTCACGCGATTGCTAAACGTTATCACCCTCTAGACGCAGACGACGTTACTGCCGATATATTTTATAAGAAAATATTAAAAGCAGTAGAAAAGGGTTATTTTAGAAAAGATGAAAATCACATAGGCTTGGTAATCACTATTGCGAAAAGATATTGTATTTCAATATACAATCGAAATAAAGTCATCAAACCTGTATCATTAGAAGAATTTAATAATTCATCTGGTATCAATCTTTTTGAAAATCCGTCTCTGTCTATTGATTTAATGCTTGATTTGAAATTTGCTTTATCGCAACTTTCTGAGAAACAGCATGAAGTTATGAAAATGACTATTGAAGGGTATAAAGATAGCGAAATAGCAAAAGTAATGGAATCCTCAGTTGGTGCGGTGAGAATGTTACGTAAAAGGGCGAGAGCAGAACTCAAAAAGTTTCTGTGAATCAAAGCCAACTCGCAAGAAGGGAGGCACGTCGGTAATTTACACCGCTGTGTCTCTTTTTTTATCAAAAAAAGTGTCTATGTCTAGTCAACTAATTAAGTTCGTCGAAGGAGAACTTTCTATTAGGGAGATTAAAGAACTCGAACAACAATTTCTTGAAAATCCAGACTTACTTGAAATAGTAGGTAGTTTAAATAGAATAAAACAAGAATTATCTCCTTCTCAAAATTTACACAGTTATTTTGAAACCAAAAAAGAACAAATCAGAAAACACATATTTGAAAATCAGCGAGTAGTTTAATACACTCGCTGATTTTATTTTGAGCCTTTGAAAAAAACCACGTCAACACATCCTCAAACCTCATTCAAATCAAACTGCAACCGCGCCAAATTACTATAAGCCCCATCCTCAATCAGCGACAATTCCGTATGCGTCCCTTGTTCGATAATCCGACCATTATCCAGCACATAAATACAATCCACATCGCGGATAGTGGCGAGGCGGTGAGCGATGATGATAGCCGTGCGCCCTTCCATGAGGACATTGAGGGCATCCTGCACCACGCGCTCTGACTCGGCATCCAGCGAGGAAGTCGCTTCGTCGAGCAGCAAGATAGACGGGTTGCGGAGTATCGCCCGTGCGATAGCGATGCGTTGGCGTTGTCCGCCGGAGAGCTTTACGCCGCGCTCGCCTACTATGGTGTCGAGCGTCTCCGGGAAGGTGCTGATAAACTCCCATGCATTGGCTTTTTGAGCGGCTTCGATGACTTCCTCGTCGCTGGCGTCGGGCTTGCCGTAGAGGATATTTTCGCGTATCGTTCCGCCGAATAAGATGACTTCCTGCGGTACGATTGCCATGTTTTTGCGGTAGAGGGCGAGGTCGTAATCTGTCGCGTTTTTGCCGTCCACGAGGAGTTGACCGCCTGTGGGTTCGTAGAAGCGGAGGAGGAGACGCACCAGTGTAGATTTACCCGAACCACTCGCACCCACAAAGGCTACTTTTTGACCTTCTTGTATGCGTAAATTAATATCCTGCAAAACCTCAATATCGGCTCGTGTCGGGTAGGTAAATTGTACGTTTTTGTATTCGATAAAACCTTGAAAACGCTCGTCGTCGGTGAGGGCTTTTCCGCTGACTTCTATCTCGGAATTTTCGGTGAGGATTTCACGGACACGCTCCGTCGCGCCCAGTGCCGTGAGGACTTGCTCATAAATCCCCCCAAGCGAACCAATCGCCCCTGCCACCACCATCGTGTACATCGCAAATGCCAGAAAATCACCCAATAACAAATTGCCATTTTGCACCATCACCATACCCATGTACACCACAAAAAAAAGCGCACCAAACAACATCGCAAAAATAATCACCACCAATCCGCCGCGTGCAAAGGCGAGTTTCATACTCGCATCCACCACTTTTTGAACCATACCGCCGTAGCGTTTTTTCTCAAAAAATTCATTGACAAATGCCTTCACAATTTGTATGGAATGGAGGTTTTCTTCGACGATGACATTACTCTTAGCGAGGACATCCTGACGGGCTTTGGAGAGCTTACGCACACGCCCGCCCACGAAGCGCACCAACAAGACAATCAGCGGCAAGGTCGAAAGCATAATCAGCGACAATTTCGGCGACATCAAACCAATCATAATAATCGACCCGACGAGCGTGACAATCTGCCGGACAAATTGCGCCAGCGTAAAAGAAAACAGGCTGGAAAGTGTAGAAACGTCATTGGTGATACGGCTCGTCATATCGCCCACGCGCCTTTCGTCGTAGTAAGGTATCGGTAGCGTGATGAGTTTTTGAAATACCGCCGTCCGCAGGTCTGCCATGCCCGATTCGCTGACTTTTGTAAACAATAATATCTGCGTAAATGACATCAAAGACTGCAATATAGCCAATCCACCCAACAACATCCCCAACTGCCCAAGCGTGAGGGGCCACTTTGACTGCCCGGTAGCGACATTCCCCATCTCACCGATAATTTTAGGGACAAACACAAAGGTACTTCCACCCAAAACCAACAATATCAAGCCCCCGATAAAATACCATTTATACGGCTGAATAAACTTCAATATCTGTATCGCCTCTTGGAAACTCTCGCGGCTGAGTTTCCCTTTTGGCAGTTCTTCTTCCGGCTTGTTATTTCTTCTTGACATATATTTATGAAAATTCCAAAATCCAAATCCCAAACCCCAACTCGCTATCGTATAGAAAATTGGAACTTGGATTTTGGAATTTGGGATTTGGATTCTGATTTTGCTGCAAAATTAGGATATTTA
>JAHDEO010000346.1:0-486 GCA_020628725.1 Saprospiraceae bacterium | reverse complement strand
GTGGACGCGGACTGGAAGTACCGCGCTACGTTTTTGCAAAATTAAAATAAAAACGCATTTGACAGCTAAAGCAGTCATTACGGAGAAAAAATACTTGGTAGGTTTTTGCCTGTTTTACATCCTCGTCAATATCTTGTCGATGGGCTTGCCTTTCTTTTGGGGAGATGCTATCGTGCAATCTTCGATAGCCGCGCAGTGGTATTACGACCATAATTTCGCGCACTTCTTTTTACCCGTTGAGAATAATCCCGGACATCCGCCTTTCTTCGGGATGTACTTGGCAGCTTGGTGGAAGGTTTTTGGACAGAGCTTATTGGTCAGCCACTTGTCGATGTTGCCATTTTTGGTGGGGATGGCGTGGCAATTTTTCTATATCGCACGTTATTTTTTATCGGGGAAATGGCTGCTCATCGCGCTCGTCCTTTTCGCACTCGAACCCACGATTCTCGCTCAATCTACGATGGTGACGCCGGAATTACCGATACT
>JAHDEO010000345.1 GCA_020628725.1 Saprospiraceae bacterium | reverse complement strand
GGTTTTCAAGACCAGTGCATTCGACCACTCTGCCATTTCTCCGCTGCAAAGATAAGGGAGTTTTTATTTTTTGTAAAGAAATGATTAAGTTTTTTTTTCTACTCGACGTAAAACACATTTTTTCACCAAAAAATTAACGCATTTCATTTTATTGTTTTAATGTTGCGTTGATTTATAGTTCAATTATTTTGTAGAATTTTTCATGGTTCAATTGTTTCATGGTAACATGGTTGTTCTATTTTTTTGCTTTGCAAAAAAATACGTCGACAATGAAACAATCCAACAATGAAGCAATATAACAATCCAACAATGGAAAATAAGTGGTTTGCAGAGTGGTTTGATTCCAAATACTATCATATCTTATATCAACATCGAGATTATGCCGAGGCGCAGATGTTTATGGATAATTTGGTAGCACATTTAAATGTACCGCAGCGTGCCACAATTTGGGATTTGGCATGTGGGAAGGGGCGGCATTCCATCTACCTTGCAAAGAAAGGATTTGATGTGACAGGTACGGACTTATCCGTGCAAAGCATCACCGCCGCCCGTGAATTTGAACACAAACATCTCTCGTTTTTTCAACATGATATGCGCGATGGTTTTAGGATAAATTACTTTGATTATGTCTTCAATCTCTTTACAAGTTTTGGATATTTTGATAATGATAAAGATGATTTGAGAGTCTTAAAAAACGTAGCCAAATCCCTGAAAAACAGCGGCATATTCGTCATGGACTTTCTTAATATACATCATGTCGCTGCTAATCTTGTTCCCTCTGAAACGAAGATATTATCAGATGTTAAATTTCATATCACACGCAATATCATCGACGGATACATAGTTAAAACCATATCATTTGAAGCCGAAGGCAGACAACACCAACATCAGGAAAAAGTCCGCGCATTTACGCTTGATGAATTAACTGATTTATTCACTCAAGCAGGTTTATCCATCAATAAAATTTTCGGAGACTATCAGCTCAATGAGTTTGACCAAAAGCAATCCCCAAGGCTAATTCTTACGAGTTGTGGAGTTGACGAATTGACGAGGTGATGAAAACACACCGGCAACTCGTCGATTCAATAACTCATCAACTCATCAACTCGTCAATTCGTCACCACATGCAATACGACCAATGGCTCTTCCAATTAATCAACGGAGAATGGCACAATACACTATTTGATGCCATAATCCCCTATTGGCGAAGCAAGTACATTTGGATTCCATTATATATATTTCTGGTGTCTTTTTTGTGGGTCAATTTTGGGAGGCGTGGTTTGATGGTTATCGCATTTGCAGTAGCGACACTCAGCGTATCAGACTATGTAAGCAGCAGTATCGTAAAACCACTCGTTGAAAGAGTACGCCCCTGCAACGACACTACATTGCCTTTTGAAGTACGCGAATTGGTCAAATGCGGCGGCGGATACAGCTTCACATCCTCCCACGCCACCAACCATTTTGCGATAGCCACCTTTCTATCCCTAACATTAGGTTTTTTGAGAAAAAAATGGATAACGTGGGCTTTGTTCGCTTGGGCGGCTTCTATCGCCTACGGACAAGTTTACGTTGGAGTACATTATCCTTTGGATGTCATCGCAGGAGCAGCGTTGGGAAGTCTTATCGGACTTAGTTTTGACCTTCTTTATTGGTGGGTTGACGACGGTGGGCAATGGAGGATAGAATGGTGACAACCGTAATCTCAACTTCAAAAATAAATCAACAATCTATTTCAACACAGTTGAAGTTCAATTTGCATAGAAACCAAAGTTGAAGTCGTTTGTGAGTGATGAAATTCCTATTCACTCATTCGACATTCACTCATTTACAATTAGTTAACTATGAAGCAATTAAGCTATGTTCTATTCGCGTTTGCTTGTCTTTGGTGTACCTCTGCCGAAGCACAACAGCAAGAGCGATACACGATTAGCGGCTATATAGAGGATGCCGATACCGGCGAAAAACTCATTGCTGCCAACGTATTTGAACCCGAAAAAGCAAAAGGTACGACTACCAATGTGTATGGCTTTTTCAGCCTCACGCTGCCGAAAGATTCGGTCTATTTGGCGATTTCTTATGTCGGTTATGAGACGCAGTATTTTAGAATGTATCTCGACAAGGATGTGACTATGAATTTCAGTCTTGGCGTCGGTACAGACCTGAAAGAAGTTGTCGTGACTGCCGAAAAATACGAGCGCGTAGAGCAAAAAACGCAGATGAGCCAAGTCTCCGTACCCGTGCAGCAAATCAAAAAACTCCCTGCCCTACTCGGTGAAGTGGACGTCTTGAAATCCCTTCAATTACTACCCGGCGTACAATCGGGCGGCGAGGGTACAAGTGGCTTGTATGTACGCGGTGGTAGCCCCGACCAAAATCTCATTCTGCTGGATGGCGTACCTGTGTATAATGTCTCTCACCTCTTCGGTTTTTTCTCTGTATTTAATGCCGATGCTATCAAAAATGTTACCTTGACCAAAGGCGGTTATCCGGCGCGATTTGGGGGGCGTTTGTCATCCGTTTTGGAGATAAATATGAAGGAAGGCAACATGAAGGAATTTAAAGGTACGGGCAGTATCGGCTTGATTTCTTCGCGCCTCACATTGGAAGGTCCTATTTGGAAAGAACGTACTTCATTCATCGTTTCTGCACGACGGACTTATTTGGATTTATTGGCACGACCTGTTATTGCCATCGCTTCGGCGCAAGCCGAAGAAAATGAAGGTGTCAGTTTTAACGGCGGTTATTATTTTTATGATGTCAATGCCAAAATCAATCATAAATTTAGCGAAAAAGACCGCTTGTATGCCAGCGTATATGCAGGTGACGACCGATTTAATATAAAGGTATCAGAAGATTATAATTATTCGTCCGGTGGACAAAATTATGATTCTGAATTTAGTTTGAAATCCGGGTTGGATTGGGGAAATATCACCTCTGCACTTCGATATAATCACCTGTTTAGCAATAAGTTGTTTAGCAATATTACAGCTACATACAGCCGTTATAATCTCTCCACAGGTATCGAATCAACGAATAGAGAGACCGTGAATGGAGAGTTGTTTTTTGACGGAGCTTACGCCGCAAAATACATCTCAGGAATAGAAGATTTGGCTGCAAAAATCGACTTTGACTATCTGCCCAACCCCTCTAATCATATTCGATTCGGAGCGAGTGCCACGCATCATACCTTCAAGCCGGGTGCGTTGAATTTTAGAATCGAAGAAGGCGATGAATTTTCATTGGATACGCTCATTGGTTCGACCAATACCACTTCGATGGACTACACGGCTTATGTGGAAGATGAAATTACGATTGGACAGAGTTTCAAAGCGAATATAGGTGTACATGCTTCTGCGTTTGTCGTTGATGGCGAGGCTTATACATCCGTACAGCCGCGTGTGGGCTTGCGATATTTGCTGCCCGGCGATGTGGCACTCAAAGCCTCCTATGCCACCATGACGCAGTATCTTCACTTACTCACCAATGAAGGTATTGGTTTGCCCACTGACCTTTGGCTGCCCTCTACGGCACGAGTTGCGCCCGAACAATCGTGGCAAGCCGCCTTTGGTGTAGCCAAGACCTTCCGCGACAAATTTGAATTTAGTGTGGAAGGTTATTATAAAAAAATGACCAACCTGATTTCGTACAAAGAAGGCGCAAGTTTTATTGATTTTGGAGATTGGCAAGATAAAATCGAGCAAGGCGAAGGCGAATCATATGGTGCTGAATTTTTCTTACAAAAAAAGAAAGGAAAAACAACGGGTTGGCTCGGTTATACGTTGTCTTGGACCAATCGACAATTTGAAAATATCAACGGCGGGCGTGTCTACCCCTTCAAATATGACCGTCGGCACGACCTCTCGGCGGTGGTCATTCATGAATTTAGCGACCGCATATCCGCATCTGCTACGTGGGTGTATGGTACGGGCAATTCGATTACGCTACCTGTTTCAAAATCAACAATTTATATACCTTCGGGTTACGGTATCGGTTATTACCCGACCGAGATAGAACGACCATCGGAAAAAAATGCTTTCCGAATGAAACCTTATCATCGACTGGATGTTGGTGTAGATTTTATTAAACAGAAAAAACGTTATAAACGCCGATTTACCATTGGTGCATATAATATGTATAATCGTAAAAATCCGTTTTTTATCTATTCGGTAGATGAAGGTACATTTAATCCGGCTACGGGAGAATTTGAACAAGAACAAAAATTTAAACAAGTCAGTATTTTCACTATTATTCCTTCATTTAGTTGGGGATTTGAATTTTAAAATCAGTCCATAGTCCCTAGCCGATAATAGCAAAACGCGCAACAACTATCGACTACGGACTATCGACCATAGACTAAAAAATCATGAAATACATTCCATTTATATTCATTATATTCGTAATCGCTTGTGAACAAGTAGTTGACATAGAAGTTCCCGAACATGACGCTCAATTGGTTTTATCTTCTTTTTATGAAACAGGGGATTCCGAAGTAATAGCATACCTCACTAAAAGTCTTCCCATCAATAGCAATGAGGATGTACACGAAGTATTGGATGCCACAGCAAAGTTATATGAAAATGATGTGTTGCTGGAGCAATTTTTGAGCGAACCCGACACCGTTGGTTACAATTTTGCAGGATGGAACGATTCTCTTAATATGCCCATTTTAGAACCCGAAATTCAACCTGTGTATAAACTGGATCTGACTGCCCCGCTTCAAGCCGATAAAACTTACAAAATCACCGTAGAAGCACCCGGTTTTGAGTCGGCTTCTGCCAATCAGCGGCTTCCACTACCCCCTGAAATCAATGAAGTAAACTACAAACCCATGAGTAGAACGAGTGTAGATGGCTACCTGATGGATGCCTTTGAAATCAAGTTGAGTGATGTGCCGGATGAGGATAATTATTACGAATTTGACATCTATCGTTCTTGGGATAACTCCGGTAATCCGAATGAATGGGACAGGATGTGGACAGAAAGCCTGTCGCCCGGCACAGAGCAAGGCGATAGAGGGGTATTGCTCAAAGATGATTTATTTGAAAATGGCTCATATAGTATTGAGGTATTGGTTTGGCCTGAAGATACATCGTATGTAGATTTCAAGGTCGAGGTCAAATCTATCTCCCGCGATAAATACCTGTTTTCTAAGTCATTAAATGCGTATTATAATGCACAGGATAACCCCTTCGCCGAACCCGTCATCATACACACCAATGTCGAAAACGGACAAGGTATTTTTTCGATGGAAAATAAAAGCGAATTTATCATTGAATGATTTTTGGGATTTTTGATTAAGGCAAAAATCAAAACAAGCCTATGAAATATCTAAGTAATATTAGTCTACTTTCATTTTTAATGCTGATGGCTTGTGAGCAAGTCGTCGAAATTGAATTGCCGGAATACGAGCCGCAGATTTCGCTGTTTAGCTACTATTATTTTGAGGATTCACGTATAGAAGCAGTATTGTTTAAAAGTTTTCCTTTGGATAGCCTAACAGATTATGACTTTGCTGACGCAACTGTCTTGATGTATGAGAATGGACAATTTTTGGCTAAACTTGAGAATAACGGCAGTAATTCAAGGTATGGATATACTGATTTGCCTGAAATTATATCCGGCAACACCTATATGCTTACTGCTCAAGCAGAAGGTTTTCCCGGCGTATCTGCCACTCAAATCATGCCCTATCCACCTACCGCCACACTCAGTCAATTTATCAATAACAGTAGTGTCATAGTGGATGATAAACGACAAGATATATTCAAAATCACGCTCGAAGATGATCCGGATACCAACGATTATTACGAGTTCAGAATATTTACTCGCGATAAAGAAGATGCACCTTATGGCAATTGGCAGGAACGCAATTTACGAAGCCCTTACTCGCAAGTGATTACAGGTGAAAAAATACTCTATTTGCCAGATAATTCATTTAATGGGGAGAGTCGTCAAATCGAACTCTTCTCTAATTCACGCGATACCACCCGACTTCAAATTAGAGTACTCATAAATGCGATCACAAGAGATAAATATCTGTTCTTTCAATCTGTAAAAGCCTATCAAGAAGCCCAATACAATCCCTTCGCCGAACCCGTCATCATACACACCAATGTCGAAAACGGACAAGGTATTTTTTCGATGGAAAATAAAACGGAAATCTTCATTGAGTGAGAATAATGAGTGAATTTTGAATGAGCGAATGAGTGAATAAATAAAATAATGCGACAATAAGTATATTCGCTCATTCACTCATTATAACTTGTTGTTTTGTAAACAAAGGCTCACCATCCGCTACCATCTGAACGGTGTACATACCCGCTGTTATGTTGCGTATATTAATCGGAATTCTATTATGTCCTATTTCAATATTAATTTCAAGTGTTTTTACGGCTTGTCCGAGCGAATTAAAGATATAGAGCGTGCCTTCGCTCATTTTTTCGGCAGTCATTTCTATATAGAAAAAGTCTTTTGCAGGATTTGGGAATAACTTGACATCTGTACCAAATTCGTCTTCTATTTTTGCATAATTATTATCCAAAGCCATCATCATACCCGCAGGTGTAAGGTCGGAAATATAACATTCGGGGTCTACGATGTGATCTGCATTGATAATGGGCAATTTTTGGGAAAGAAAATCATCCCAACGTGTATCTTCTACTACTTCGTCAGCACTACCGAGCCAGTCTTGCAGAATTGTGGTCAGCACTTGTCTATAGTCGTGTTGTTGTTCATCTACAAGTCCGTTATTATCTACGTTGCTCAAATTAGGATTGGTGCCGATGATGCCCGGTTCTACACCTGTTCCAAAGATAAACATTGGTGCAATCGAGCCGTGTTCAGTTCCCAAGCTGCCATTTTGGTTGACTCGTCGCCCAAATTCTGAAATCGTTACTGCCAATACTTTATTATCCAATCCTAAACCAACTAAATCATCCATAAATGCTTTCACGCCATCTGATAATTGTCTAAGCAAATTAGCATGTAGACCTATCGTTGTATCGCTTCCTGTCACCTGTGCATGGTGCGTATCAAAACCGGGCAACCTCACTAAAAATATTTTAGTTTTGCTACCACCACTTAGAAGCCTCGCAATAGTTTTAAGTTGATCGCCGAGTGAACTTTGCGGGTACTCAATCGAATTGGCACCCTGGTCAAATACTTCTGTAATACGCACCGAATAGCGATTGGTACTACGCTCTATCTCAGTCAGATAAGCCAATTCTTGTCCATACTCACTCATAGGTAGATTAGCGGGAGGTGCGCCCCCTACTTCCGAAACCAATGTATAATAGTTCGCAGGATCCTGCCCACTCATATTGACACTTATGGGATAATCATTAGAAGTCAAAAAACCCGTAGAAGGCACTCCAAATCCTATCTGTATACCAAGCGGATCAGGTAGTAATTCTTGCGGGATATTTTGCGGATTGGGATATACCGATTCGAGATAACGCCCCATCCATCCGGTAGCGTAAGAAGAATTTCCTGCGGTGCCGTCACCTCCCATTGACCAGATATGCATCCCTTTAAAGTGAGACAATGTAGGCAAATCATACGATACTGAACGTACAATATTGACTTTGCCTTCATCATACAATGATTTGAAACTCGTCATTGCAGGATGCAGACCAACTTGGTCAGGCACAGCCAGCGTATTATCCAATGGAATAACCGCATTTTCCGGTATTCGCAAGTTTGGACGCAAGTTGGCATACACGTCATACTGATCCATCTGTACGAGGGTGTTGAAACCGTCATTGCCACCGTTCAATTCAATCAATACTACTACCCGGTCTTCTACCCCGTCACAATTGACATCTTGCAATAAATGTGAAGTGTTAAATGCCTTTACAGGTACGCCACTGAGTACCAAAGAACTTGCTGCAAGAGGGGTCGTTATTTTGAAAAAATCTCTTCTGTTCATGTGATTTGAGTTGCGAGTTGCGAGTTACGGGTTACGGGTTACGAGTTGATTCACGTTACAAATAACTCGTAACCCGTAACTCGCAACTCGTTTAC
>JAHDEO010000344.1 GCA_020628725.1 Saprospiraceae bacterium | reverse complement strand
AGCACCTAAGCCCCACACCAACCTACCACACTGACCACTGACCGAATGTAGTGAACACGGACGTAGCGGATTGGGCAGATGTTCGTGGATTTCTTGTTATATATTTTTTGTGGAATAGCGAATGATTTATATTTTTGTCTTTCAAGACACATAACTTTGAAAGAAGTAGGCTTTTCGATTTCGATTTTCTAATTTTTTATGATATGGTAGCAATCTACAAGATAATATTGCAAGGAATTTCTACTAAAAATAATGACAAATGAAAAAAACAAGTAAAGCAATTCATCTAATCTTCTTTATAATACTTATCCAGCCTGTATTGTTAGAAAATACTTTAAAAGCTCAACTATGGGATTGGGTAGATCATTTTGGAAGTTCTGGAAGCATACACGGTATAACCTTTGATAGTTGGGGAAATATTTACTCCTTTGTCAACCAAAATGGCAACATAGTAGATTCTGATACAACCTACTCTCTTCAAGGTTCTGACATTGCAATTTTAAAACACGATATCTATGGGAACAAAGAATTATTCATGGTTATTGAAGGATCGACTCAGGTTGGTTCAACCATATATAGTTATGATATTCATACAGATATACTCGGTAACCTCTATATAGCAGCATCTCCGGGGAATGGTTATGTTCCCATTCTTTCTACTGGAGATCACTTTGTAGCTAAAATAACGCCTCTAGGAGAGTTTTTATGGTCACAGCCTATACCCGCCACGGGATTTGAGCATGAAATGGTTGTAGATGATAACGGTGATACTTATGTCTGTTTTACTGGAAATTCATCAGGTTTTTTTGGAGATATTGAAGTTCTTAATACCAATATTGGAAATGATATAGGATATGGTAAATTTAATTCAGATGGTCAAGCACAATGGGTTCAAATTGCACCATATAGTGGGAGTACCGGACAACAACATTTTGATATTGATATCAATAATGAAGGTAACTTAGTTGTTGTAGGTAATTTTGAAAATGGTTTTGCAGCAGTTATTGACAAAGATAATGGAGATATATTACAATATTTTGATGTAACTGGAATTATTAATGCTCGTTCGGTTCATATAGATAAGTTCAATAATGTAGTTTTTGGAGGAACATTTGAAGATACCGTAAATTTTGGCTCTACCACTTTGATAGCCTCTAATGAATACGAGCTTTTCTTAGCATCCTACGATATGTCAGGAACAGAAAATTGGGTAAAGACTATCAAAGGTACTGGTCTTAATACGCATAGACTTGAAATTAATGATATAGACTCGGATGTAAATGGCAATTATTTCATTTGTGGAGGATTTTTTGGAAATACATTTTTTGAAACGGACACCATAGGTTTTCCTAATGCCTATGTTGCTAAATATGACAGGTTTGGTACATACTATTGGGTCAGAAACATAGGGGGGAGTTTTAGTGCTGATGATATTGATGTTAATGCAAACGGCAATGCAGTAATTACCGGAGAATATACTGGTGTATATGGATATTATGGAATGGATACGTTGGAATGGTTAGGAACTTCGGATTATATATATATTGCTCATCTTATTGGAAATGCAAATCAAATTACTGGTAACGTGTTTATTGATTATAACGGGAATAATATCCAAGATGGAAGTGACTATGGCATCCCTGATATTTTTGTACAAGAAGAAACTGATGGTTATTTATCCAACACCAATACAGAAGGAAGATATGCGATTTTGACAGATACAGGGAGTTATCAGGTTCATCCGCTAAATATTCCACCATATTACATTCTTAGCCCAGAGGATTACCAACTGTATCTTCCCAACTATGACACTAAGGAAGAAAATAAGAATTTTGCACTACATCCTATTCCTAATGTAACTGATTTGGCAATAGATATTACTGCTCTCTCCCCTCTCAGATTATTAAGAGAAACTAACTATAGATTGACTTATTCCAATGTAGGAACAGACACAATAAGTGGCACAATCGGCTTTAAAATTGATTCACTGCTATCTGTAGTTAATCTTTATGATAGCATTCCTATTTTCCAGTCACAAGATTCTCTGGCTTGGAGTTATACAGATTTGTTGCCAATGGAAACTCGCCATTTAGATATTGGTTGCTTATTAAGCATACAAGCCGTGTTGGGAGGAAATATAGAGGTCAGTGCTTCCATTTCTCCTTATTTGATAGACACCATGCCTGAAAATAACATAGATACTTTGTCAGAAATGGTTATTGGGGCTTTTGACCCAAATGATAAAAATGTTTCTCCGTCAGGGGATTTATTAATTGATTTTATTGAGGACGGCAACGCGCTAGAATATCTAATCCGATTTCAAAATACAGGTAACGATACTGCATTTACAGTTATTTTGGTTGATACAATTTCTACTTTAATGGATTTATCCAGTTTGGATGTTATATCAAGTAGTCATAATTACAGATTAGAATCAAAACCCGGAAGAAGAATTGAATTTATTTATGAGGATATTCTACTTCCTGATTCCACTACAAATGAAGTGTTGAGTCATGGATTTATTAAGTATAAAATTAATCCGCTTAATACGTTGAATGTGGGTGATACATTGAAAAATACAGCTTACATCTATTTCGATTTTAACGAACCCGTCCAAACCAATACAACTCAAAATATCATCGTATCTACTATTACCGATGTGGAACAAAACCACGAGAGAGGATTTCAAGAAATGAAGCTATTCCCCAATCCCGCGAATAATCATTTATTCTATCAATATCGTCTGCTTCGCCCTGAACAAACATCCTTAACCTTATATAATCTCAATGGGCAAGTTATATCTTACTGGGAAGAAAGTGTACAAGCAACTGAAATATCCGGTTCTTTGGATGTTTCTCAGTTGATTCCAGGAATATACATTCTCAAGTTACAAAATAACAGTTCTTCTGTTGTTCGTAAATTGGTCGTATATTAACAGGTTGTTGTTCTTAATAAATTAGGGTAAATCAGCCAAAACCAAGCTGATTTACCCTTTCTCATTTCAAAAAATTAAACATCCCCAAACATTCCCCGTATCTTCACCGTTTAGTATCAGGATTTGAATAAAGGTGCATGAATGGCGTAGTTAGTTTTTTCTTTTTCGAGGCATGAAAACCGCGCATAGCTTGGCTACGTAAGGATTTTCATAACGAAGAAAAAGGAAAAAATAACAAGTCAGTCATGTGCGTTTATTTGAATCCTGATACTCAAATTTCGGTCATGGCAAAAAAAGGGAAAAACGGATTTGATTCGGGCTACATTCATGTGCATGGTGCGCGGGTGCATAATTTGAAGGACATAGATGTCAGCATACCGCGCAATCGTTTGGTGGTGGTCACGGGGATTAGCGGTAGCGGGAAATCTTCATTGGCATTTGATACCATCTATGCGGAGGGTCAGCGGCGGTATATGGAGACATTTTCTGCCTATGCGCGACAGTTTATGGGCGAAATGGAACGCCCTGATGTAGAGCAAATTACGGGCTTGAGTCCGGTCATTTCTATTGAGCAAAAAACCACTTCCAAGAACCCGCGCAGTACGGTCGGTACGGTGACGGAGATATACGATTTTTTGCGCTTATTGTATGCGCGGACGGGCGAAGCGTACTCCTATGTGACGGGCAAAAAAATGGTGCGCTACACCGAAGAACAAATGGTCGGACATATATTCGACAATTTTGCCGGAAAGAAAATCGTCTTGCTTGCGCCACTCGTGCGGGCGCGGAAAGGACATTACCGCGAGTTGTTTGAGAGTGCGCGTAAACAAGGCTACGCCAAAGTCCGCGTGGACGGCGACATCCTCAATCTTGAACCCGGTATGCAGGTGGACCGCTACAAAACGCACGATATAGAGGTCGTCATTGACCGCCTCAAAGCCGAACCCGACCGCACCGAACGCCTCGCCGCTTCGCTCAAAACCGCCCTGCGCTTGGGCAAGGGCTTGATTATGATTATGGAACACGAAGGCGACCGCGTATTCCAATACAGCAAGCACCTGATGTGTCCCGAATCCGGCATTTCTTACGAGGAGCCGTCGCCCAATGCTTTTTCGTTCAATTCGCCCTACGGGGCTTGTCCGCATTGCAAGGGCTTGGGTACGGTCAATGAGGTCGAAATGGAGCGCGTCATTCCCGACGACTCCAAATCTATCAACGAACAAGGCATCGCCCCCTTCGGCGAGGTGCGCGACACGATTACCTTCAAACAATTACGCGCCATTGCCAAAAAATACAAATTCAGTTTTGCCACGCCCGTCAAGGATATTCCGAAGGAAGCCCTCGACACGATTCTGCATGGCAACGACGACAGCCTGAGCATCACAAGTGCCAACGATTATAATTACAGCTTGGCGAATGAAGGTATTATCCGCATGATAAAACGTTGGTATGCCAACACGTCGTCGGATTCGATACGGCGTTGGGCGGAGGAATTTATGACCATTGTGCAATGCCCCGAATGTGAGGGAACACGCTTGCGGAAGGAGTCGCGTCATTTCAAATTACACGAAAAAAATATCGCTCAATTGGCGAATATGGACATCGACACCCTCGCGCAGTGGGTCGCACAACTCGAACCGCATCTTTCCAAACGTCAGCAAACGATAGGTAAGGATATTTTGAAAGAACTCAAATTGCGATTGGGTTTTCTGTTGAATGTTGGCTTGGATTATCTCGCGCTCAATCGCCCTGCCCGCACCCTTTCCGGCGGCGAGTCGCAACGCATCCGATTGGCTACGCAGATTGGTTCGCAACTGACGGGTATTACCTACATTCTCGATGAGCCGAGTATCGGTCTGCACCAACGCGATAACCAACGATTGATAGAGTCGCTCAAGGATTTGGCGGCGATTGGCAACACCGTCCTCGTGGTCGAACACGATAAGGATATTATGTTGGCTTCCGACTACCTGATTGACCTCGGACCGGGCGCAGGCAAACATGGCGGCGAGTTGGTCGCGGAGGGTTTGCCGACTCAATTTGATAAGAAAAAAACGCTCACTTCGCAGTATTTGACCCGACAAAAAAACATCGAAGTCCCCAAGCAACGCCGCAAGGGTACAGGCGAATTTATGGAACTCAAAGGCGCAGAAGGCAACAACCTTCAAGGCGTAAATATTAAAATTCCATTGGGAACGCTGACTTGCGTGACGGGCGTTTCGGGTAGCGGCAAATCCACTTTGATTAACGAAACTTTGTACCCGATTTTGCGACAACATTTTTATAAAAGTCGCAAAAAACCCATGCCCTACAAGAGCATCAAGGGCTTGGAGCATGTTGATAAAGTCATTGAAATTGACCAATCGCCGATAGGTCGCACCCCGCGTTCCAATCCGGCGACCTATACCGGAGTGTTCACCCCAATCCGCAACCTGTACGCCAGTACACCCGAAGCCAAAATACGCGGTTACAAGCCCGGACGCTTCTCCTTCAACGTCAAAGGCGGACGCTGCGAGACCTGTCAGGGTGCAGGCAAGCGCGTCATCGAAATGAACTTCTTGCCCGATGTACAGGTCGATTGCGAAACCTGCATGGGCAGACGCTACAACCGCGAAACCCTCGAAATCCTCTACAAAGGCAAGTCTATCAGCGACGTACTCAACATGACGGTCAACGAAGCCGTCGAGTTTTTTGATGCCATACCGAAGGTCAGGCGCAAGGTCAAGACGCTACAAGATGTCGGCTTGGGCTACATCACTTTGGGGCAGTCGGCAACCACCATATCGGGCGGCGAAGCCCAGCGCGTCAAACTCTCCGAAGAACTCTCCAAACGCGACACCGGCAAGACCTTCTACATCCTCGACGAACCCACCACCGGACTCCACTTCGAGGACATCCGCCTCCTCCTCGGTGTCCTCACCAAACTCGTCGAGCGCGGCAACACCGTCCTCATCATCGAACACAATATGGATGTCATCAAAGTCGCCGACTATATCATTGATATGGGACCGGAAGGGGGGCATCGCGGCGGCACAGTCGTCTGCAAAGGCACGCCGGAACAGGTGGCTAAGAAGAAGGGGAGTTATACGGGGGTGTTTTTGAGGGAGGAGTTGTGAGGATGATCTTTACCGTAATAGGCTTCCGCCTTAATAGTGCTGTGGCTACTAAAATAATTTGATACAAGCTCGATTAATTCGACGAAATCTATAATTGCCTCTACATTGTATTTTAAGAAACCAATGCTAAGATCTTTTCCTTTATCGAAGTAGAAGCCCATATGACTTCCAATGACACCTATACCATGACATTTATCAAGGTATTGTATTTGATTTTTCGTAGATAAAGTTTTTTCAGGTAGGAATAATGCACGGTTTCTGCGGTCTATTCTTGATTTCATGATTATTCCTGTGTTCAAATCTATCTTTATTTCATCAGTTGTTTCAAATGTCCTACTTTTTCCTAAAGTCATTCTTAAGATTAATTCAAAACATACTGCAAATAGGCAGAAAAATCCAAAAATATAAAAACAATCATGTTGTATGTTTGATAGATCGTATCCTAATGAATGCACTAAAATCAAATACCCATTAATCATAAAGGCGATGAGATAGAGAGGAATTCGTTGGATAAAAGACCATAAATTAAGTCTAAGGACATAAATATATTGAACAAAGGTTATAATTCCCTCCCGTGAATACTTATAGGGATTGTACGTGATTACAAGCGTATTTTCATCAATCTTGATAACCTCACCCCAATATTCCGTATCAATAGCATAAAGACCATTAATTTTTTCTTGAATTTTTATTTTCAATTTTTTTAACTCGTCAGATTCATTTTCTTGTGTTATGTTTTCAATTTTAATACTGTTTAAAATTTCTAATAATGAATTATTTATTTTGTTTTTTTCTTGGGAAATTTTGTCATAATGTTCTATGCCAATATTCTGTTCTCGCTTAATTTTTTGGAATTTACCACTAATAATAATTAAATCATTTTTTAATGTGTCGTCATCAATGTTATCCAGAAATTGAGTGATAGCATTTTCCGTTTTTCCTTCCGCAATAAGTTGTTTTATAGATTCTACTAATTTTATGTCCATTGTTTAGAGTTTAGTTTGATGCAATCATAGAAACAAAGGTAAACATAAAATGATTAAGAATATATCCTAAATCAACCTCATAGAGCGTGGAGTCTTGAATACCTCTAGCACAGTGTATGCTACCGCCTGTGCGTTGGAGCTATCGCTTGGAGAGTTCTTGGATATGTGAGTAGGTGCATTGCTACCTAAAAAGCCTTATCCTCTTCCCCTTGTCGCCTGACGAATCTCTCGTCCGACGACTCTACCCGAAAGCATCGTCAAAGTGCATTTTTTCTCAAAAAGTCTTATCTTTGGAAAAAATAGCGTATGAATCAATTAGAAAGAATCACCATCAATCCGGCAGTGATGCATGGGAAACCTTCCATTCGCAATATGCGATTTACGGTCACTCAGATGCTTGAATTGATTGCCGGAGGTATGACCTTTGAGGAAATACTGGAGGATTACCCTTACATAGAACGACAAGACATACAGGCTTGTCTGGCTTACGCTGCCAGAATTGCCGATACTAAGCAAATCTTGGTCATCTCATGAAATTTATTGTAGATACCCAACTCCCACCCAAGCTATCCGTCTATCTACAATCAGAAGGGCATGATTGCATACATACGACTGATTTTGAGGACGGTCATCTTCTGCAAGACACCGAAATTATTGAAATCGCAATTGAACAAGAAAGAACTGTCATCACAAAAGACAGCGACTTTTCCGACCATTATTTCCTAAAAGGCGCACCGCCTAAAGTCCTGTTACTACTTTTTGGAAACATCTCAAACAAGGATTTACTCGCTTATTTTGGACAATATTTAGAAAATATCGTAACTGCGTTTGACAACGGAAGCAATTACATACAATTTAGTCGAGACGGAATCGCGACTGATTAAGTTCTACCTGAAAAGCCTTATCCTCTTCCCCTTGTCGCCTGACGAGTTGCTCGTCCGCCGACTCCACCCGAAAGCATCGTCAAAGTGCATTTTTTCTCAAAAAGTCTTATCTTTGGAAAA
>JAHDEO010000343.1:5165-8077 GCA_020628725.1 Saprospiraceae bacterium | reverse complement strand
TCTAAAATACCTTCTCCCGGACGCGGACGCCTTCGCCCGCCGTCTATTCGTCCTTTTTCTGAAAGCATAATCGCTGCGGGGCGCGTAGATTCAAATTGAGCAAAAATAATCACCATAATCACCGTAATCGGCACACTCAACAACATCCCGACAACACCCCACAATACACCCCAAATTGACAGCGACAAAATCGCCACTAACGGACTGATATTCATCGAACTACCCATAAGACGCGGCTCCAACAAATTCCCTACAATTATCTGAATCACACCTACTGCTATCAATACAACTAGTGCCTCTTGAAAACCGCCAAATTGAAGCAAACAAAACAATACCGGAAACGCAGTAGCTACCAAAGACCCGATAGTTGGAATAAAATTTAACAAGAAAATCAAAAACGCCCAAAATGCCGGCGCATCTATATCAATTAATAACAAAGCAATATAACTCATACTACCCGTCAGAAAACTCGTAAAAGTCTTCAAACCCAAATAACTCGTAACTGACTGTTCAATTTTTGTTGTAATATCATCGAACTGTGCATATCTCGCCTTGTCTTTGAAAAGAATCTCCAACTTCGCTTTAAAATTGCTTTCCTCACTCAGAATAAACAGTGCATAAATGATAATCATAAACAAATCACCCAATACGCCCGACAACGAGTTGAGCAAGGGAGTCAACACCGCACCAATATTAAAATCTGCCGATTGCGCTCGTATCATTTCAATCAAATCAATGTGAAATACCTTGTTTAATTGTTCGACAATCAAATCAATATTAGATTGATACTTGGGATAGGACTGTGCGAGATTATTGATATTCATAGCGAGAATATTTGCGGCTACACTCACTACGCCCCAAATCACCAAGCCCGAAATTACCGTTTTTATCCAAGACGGCACTCGCTCTCGTACAAATTCAATTTTATCCAACAACATCTTCAATTTACGCATGATAAACCACAGCAATACCGCCAAAATGAACGGCACCAGCAAACCTTGACCATAGACCAATGCAGCAATAATAGCTATTGCGATAATAAAAAAGGAGGCAACATTAGTAAGTTTCATAGTGTGCGTAATTTTGAATGGATAAATTTTGAATTTTGAATGATTTCAATGCATAATTCGCGTTAATATAGCAGTATTCACACAAAAAAAGAACAGAAAACAGATGTACGTTTTTAATTTATCGACGACTATCTCTTAACATGTTAAATCATTCGAAATTCAACATTTATCAATTCAACATTAATTAACTTGTCTCAATCAAAAAAAGCACTAATTTTGCGGCGGCTAATGAGTTATTTTGGATTGGATTATTTGAATTTAATTCGCCTGAATTATTGCCAATCAAAAATTATCCAATCAAAAATCAAAAATTAAAAGTTATGTCTTTAGATAGCATACGCAAAAAGCTCGGCAAGAATGCTGACTATTTCCTCAACCACGAAAGCAAAACCATTGACAAATCGCGCCTGCATGTGCCGGGACCGGATTTCATCGACCGCGTATTTGTCCCTTCTAATCGAAATATTCAGACCCTTCGCAGCCTTCGCGCCTTGTACGGGCATGGGCGTTTGGCGAATACGGGTTTTGTCTCCATATTACCTATTGACCAAGGAATTGAGCATACGGCGGGTTCGTCATTTGCGCCAAATCCTGATTATTATGACCCAGAAAATATCATCAAACTCGCTATCGAAGGCGGTTGTAATGCTGTAGCGAGTACCTACGGTGTGCTTGGTATGATGGCACGCAAATACGCACACAAAATTCCTTTTGTTGTCAAAATTAATCACAACGAATTGCTCACTTATCCGCAAAAACACAGGCAAGTGCTTTTCGGTACAGTAGAAGATGCCTGGAATATGGGTGCTGTGGCAGTCGGTGCAACGATTTATTTTGGTTCAGAAGACTCTTCTAATCAAATTGTCGAAATCGCGGAGGCATTTGAACTCGCCCACCAACTCGGTATGGCAACCATTCTCTGGTGCTATCTTCGCAATCCGGCTTTCAAAAAAGACGGTACGGATTACCACACTTCTGCGGATATGACTTCGCAAGCCACACACATCGGTTCTACCATTCAGGCGGATATTATCAAGCAGAAAATGCCTACCAATAATGGCGGTTTTACTGCGCTCAATCATAGTAAAACACACCCGAAAGTATATAGTGAACTCACAAGCGACCACCCGATTGACCTCTGTCGTTACCAAGTAGCCAACTGCTACATGGGACGCGCCGGACTCATCAATTCAGGCGGTGCATCCGCCGGAGATTCCGACTTGCAACAGTCCGTCGAAACTGCTGTTATTAATAAAAGAGCAGGTGGTACGGGACTCATTCTCGGACGAAAAGCCTTCCAACGCCCCATCAAAGAAGGCATCGAAATTCTCCACTCTGTACAAGACGTATATTTGTGCGAAGATATTGGGTTAGCATAATGCGACAATGCTGTAATGCGTCAATGCTACAATGTTTTCAATGAGTGAATGTTTTTAATGCGACAATGCTGTAATGCGATAATGCTACAATGTTTTCAATGAGTGAATGTTTTTAATGCGACAATGCTGTAATGCGATAATGCTACAATGAAATGAGTGAATTTTGAGTGAGTGAATATTTTTAATTCCATAATGCAATAATGTTTTTTACATAAACTGATTTTTTATTTTTAAATCATATAAAAAATTAATTGCCAACAAGTAATAAAAAATAATTTGTTTAATTTTAAATTAAATCATTTCATTGACGCATTATCGCATTTCAGCATTGTAGCATTAAAAATATTCACTCATTCAAAATTCACTCATTCACTCATTCCATTGTAACATTGTATCATTTAAGCATTTCATCATTACTTTCCCCGTCACATTTTTGGAATTTTCGCATTAAACATCTACCTTA
>JAHDEO010000343.1:0-5065 GCA_020628725.1 Saprospiraceae bacterium | reverse complement strand
CAGCACACAAAACATAACACTATGGGCTGGTTTAAGCGACTGCGCGACGGCATCACCACCAACACCCGTCAAAAAAAGGAAATCCCTGAAGGCATGTGGTATCAGTGTAAATCGTGTAAAAATACGATTACAACGAAAGACCACACGCTCAATAGTTACGTATGCCCTGAGTGTAATTATCACGATAGAATCAGCCCGGACCAGTACTTCGAGTTGATATTCGACGGGCGATACACCGAGCTATTCGGCAATCTTTTCTCTAAGGATTTCCTTGAATTTACCGACTTGAAATCTTACGAAGACCGCCTCAAAGCCGCCGTCGAAAAAGGCGGTATCAATGATGCTATCACCGTAGCACAAGGCAAGGTCAATCGTTTGGATTTGGTGATTGCGGCGATGAATTTTAAATTCATTGGCGGTTCGATGGGCTCTGTTGTGGGTGAGAAAATTGCGTTGGCAATTGACCATTGTATTGAGCATAAAATTCCGCTATTAATCATCTCCAAATCTGGCGGTGCGCGGATGATGGAGTCTGCTTTCTCGCTGATGCAAATGGCGAAAACCTCTGCCCGCCTTACGCGACTTGCCAAAGCGCGTGTTCCATATTTCTCGCTAATGACCGACCCTACAACCGGTGGAGTATCAGCGTCTTTTGCGATGTTGGGCGATATTAATTTTGCCGAACCGGGCGCACTTATCGGCTTTGCAGGACCGCGTGTGATTAAGGAGACAATCAAGAAAGACTTACCTGAAGGTTTCCAAACTTCTGAGTTTTTATTGGAACATGGCTTCTTGGATTTTATTGTGGACAGAAAGGAACTTCGCGACCGTATGACTACCCTACTCCACTTGTTTAGACCTTCAAAGATTGTGGAAGAATAGAAACCGTACCAACGACTTTAGCCGTCGTAGGACTTGAAAACGATATGTAAGCAATTGATTTTTATTAAAATAAAAATTAAGATAAAATTCACTTGACGGCTAAAGTCGTCAGTACGGTACTTACAATTATGTATAAATTTAATTGCTTACTTACACTCTCCTGTCTCATTTTTTTTGCTTGTCAAAATGAAACCACTACCGTCCAAACGCCAATCGGAGAGCAAGAAATATCAAGCGATGAGTTATTACAGATTATAGGAGAAAGCTATGTGTATGGCTATCCTTTAATCCTAATGGATTTGACCAAAAAAGTTTCGACCAATATAGAAAAACCACATCCTACACGCGCGGCTGCTCCTGTTAATCAGTTGGGGCATTTCCGCGAATTTCCTGACCATACACTCACCGCCGTTGTCAAGCCGAATGTGGATACTTACTATTCGATAGCTTGGTTGGAGTTACAGAAAGAACCGCAAATTTTGTCGATGCCTGCTACTGACCGTTATTATTTGTTGCCGTTTTATGATGCTTATTCTAATGTTTTTGCCTCTCCCGGAACGCGCACAACAGGTACAGACGCACAAAAATTTCTAATCGCAGGACCAAATTGGACGGGAGAAGTACCGGAGGATTTCATGCTAATACAAGCTCCAACCAATACGGTTTGGATGCTCGGTAGAATACAAGTCAATAGTCCACAAGACGGCGCGACCACCGTAAAAGCCATTCAAGATGACATGAAACTCATGCCACTAAATACTTATAAATCAAGAGATTACACAGCACCGAAAGGAACAGTCACCCCCGAACATCAAGACATCATTCCCGTTAAAACCATTCAAACGTTGGATGTCAATACCTACCTCAACCGTGTAGCAGAACTCATGGTAACAAATCCGCCCAAAGCCGCCGACTCTACCATAGTCCGCAAAATGGCAAAAATCGGACTCGTACCGGGACAGCCTTTTCACATCAGCACTGACAACCTCATTTTGAGAACCAAACTCAATCAGTTACCCAAGTTCATCCATAAAAAAATGAAAACCCGACGCGCCGAACCTGACACTACCTTGCTTACAAATGGTTGGATGTTGGTCAATGAAGGGATTGGTACGTATGGTGTGGATTATCTCCGACGGGCGTATATTGATTTCATTGGTTTGGGAGCTTGTATTCCCGAAGATGCTGTTTACCCAAATTGTACACGCGACATCAACGGCGACCCGCTTGATGCCACCAATAAATACCGCATACATTTCAACGCCGACCAACTCCCGCCCGTCAACGCTTTTTGGTCGCTGACAGCTTATAATGCGGATGAATTTTTAGTTAAAAATGACCTAAATCGCTTTGCACTCGGCGATAGGGATGACCTAAAATATAATGAGGACGGCTCGCTGGATTTGTACATTCAATCAGATGCACCCGAAGCGGAAAATATGCAAAATTGGTTGCCGATACCGCGGGAAGGAACGTTTTATCTAACGCTTCGATTGTATTGGCCCAAAGAGGAAGTTTTGAATGGAGATTGGGATATTCCTTTCGTTGTTCCTGTTCGTTGATTGTGAAATTATTATTTTTGCAAACGTAACACAGACATTCCTGTCTGTATTTCATACGGGACAGACAAGAATGTCTGTTTTACGTTTACAACCATTCTCATGATAAATCTAATTAGCGATACCGTGACGCACCCTACGCCCGCAATGCGTGAGGCGATGATGAATGCCCACGTTGGCGACGATGTGTTCAAAGCCGACCCGACTGTAAATGCGCTCCAAGAAAAAGCCGCACAGATGTTTGGCAAAGAAGCCGCCCTGTATTGCCCGTCAGGAACGATGTGTAATCAAATTGCTATCAGCGTACACACTCGCCCGATGGATGAAATCATTTGTGAAAAACTCTCACATGTGTATCAATCCGAAAACGGCGGTTACGCCTTCAATTCATGGGCAGGTATCAAACTCATCGACGGAGAACGCGGTAAAATCACTGCCGACCAAGTGGAAGCTGCGATTAATCCGCCTTATGATTGGTTGCCGCATAGTCGTATGGTGGTTTTGGAGAATAGTTGCAATATCGGTGGCGGTACGGTCTATCATTTGGAGGAAATGAAGGCAGTGGCAGATGTATGTAAAAAGCGTGATTTACGCTTGCATTTGGATGGTGCGCGGTTATTTAATGCATTGACACAGACAGGTGATAGTCCGCAGGAAGTCGGGGCGTTGTTTGATAGTATTTCGATATGTTTGTCGAAGGGATTGGGTGCGCCTGTGGGTTCGTTATTAATTGGTAATGAGGAATTTATCGCACAGGCACGGCGTGTACGTAAGGCGCGTGGTGGCGGTATGCGTCAGGCGGGAATTTTGGCGGCAGCGGGTGTTTATGCCCTTGATAATCACATTGAACGGTTGGCAGATGACCATCGTCGCGCTCGTCAGATTGGAGAGGTGTTGGCGGAATTGCCCTTTGTGGAAAATATTCGCCCGATAGAAACGAATATTATGTTTTTCGACATCAAAAAACCAATGACTGCACAGGATTTTTTGGATAAATTGAAGGCGCACGACATCCTTGCTGTTTCATTTGGACCGCAGACGGTGCGTTTTGTGACGCATCTTGATTTTACGGAGGAGATGTTGGGGAAAACATTGGAAGTGTTGGAGAAAATGAAATAGATGTCAGAAGTCAGACCGCCTTCCGATAGCTATACGGAATCAGAGGTCAGATAATACTTATTTTAAATGCACTAAACCACTCGTAATTACATGATTAACAAAGAATTATATTTACTTATTTTTCTATTTCCAATGTTAATTTGGGCTTGCAATAATAATGGTAGCAGTATTGATACTGATAAATACTATCTCGAACCTATTACGGTGAAAGATTTCACAGCTTTTGTAGAAGCTACTAATTACGTGACCGACGCGGAAAAATACGGTTGGTCTATAGTTCAAAAAAATGTATTTGACTTCGTTACTGTAGAAGGAGCGACTTGGCGTGTGCCTAATGCAATAGATTCGGCTAAGGTAGATTTTCCGGTAGCGCAGGTCAGTTATAATGACGCGATGGCGTATTGCAAATGGACAAATACACGCCTACCTACTTACGACGAATATTGGGAATTGACCGAAAAGGATAATCGAAAGGTGATTTTCAATACGAATGCTTTTGTAAAGGCGGCAGCAGCAAATGTCAAAGGCAATTACTGGGACATCACGCACTCTGACGACCCTATGAAGGTGCGACTTGCCGGTGGTTCAATCTTTTGTAATACAACGACTTGTAACGGCACTTCGAGAGATAGAGAACTTTATGTGGATGCTGCTACGGGGAATATTCATATTAGTTTTGCTGTTGTGAAGTCGAGAAATTAGAGTTGTTTGTGATTGTATACAAATAGAAGTCGTCGGACGGTTTTTTGTTTAGGTATATGCACACAAAAACAGGCAACGGTACACGACCATTGCCTGCCTGATTTAGTCTAGTTGTTTGAATTTAGACTATTACGCGATATCGGAGATATGATTCAATGGTAAGAAAAGAGAAATAAATAACTCAAGTTGCGGATAAACCGCGAACTTGAGCAAATCCCAAATTCCAAGTACCAAATCCCAATGAAATTCGATTGAAACAGGTTAAAGTTGGGATTTGGAATTTGTTTTTTGGAATTTTTCAAGTTGTTCGCAACTTGAATTAAATAACTCAATTCGTATTAACCACCGCAGTAATATACTAATGAGGGTAACCAGTTTTTGTATTCGTTAGCATCTACATTATCAGGGAATCCATAATCTGCCGGAATATCAACATCTACATTATACCATTGTGGGCAATAGTTGTTTGGGAATTGGAAGTTGTTCGGGACATATATGTTATTCTGCTTACAGAAATCAAACAACCCAATACTCCAGTCGATAAATTTGTCATCACCAAAGTCGCAGATATTCGCGCCGGGGAAGTTGTAATCGTTCCAATAACCGCAATTGTTCCAATCGTAATCATTCCAACCACCAAAATTGATGATAGCTCCGCAATCATTGAGAAGACCTTCTAACCAACCTTTGTAATCATCTACATCAATGTGACAACCAAGACCACCAAGTATATTGAGGTCTTTGTCAAAATCAAATCCATCGTGTATGAAACCATTCGGTAAGTCTATTTTATCAAAATCAAT
>JAHDEO010000342.1 GCA_020628725.1 Saprospiraceae bacterium | reverse complement strand
CCGTACCGATTAATGCGTCAGTTGTGCCCGGACAGGCATCGTTGGCATCGCATACGCCGTCTTGGTCTGCATCTTGGAATGTGCCGCCGTTGCAATTGCAATTGGCATCGTAGGTTTCGCCTGTGGTGCATGGGTCGCCATCGTTGCAAGTTTGTCCTTGTTCGGGGCAGCCTCCGCCACAATTGGCTATTCTCAAACTGGCAAAATCTATATAGGTATTGGTCGTATTTCCACCAAAATTAAAATCGAAATTGATATTAGTATCGGTGGGACTGTCCATAGTAAAAGTTGCCGTAAACTCCTGCATGGTCGTAGTGAGATTGACCGTTTGGTAATGATAAGCAATGTATGGGGCATTCAACATTCCAACATATAAATACAATTCACGATTAGCATCTGCTCTTGCGCGGAATTTGACTTCGTAAGTTTCGCCTTGTTCGAGCGTGATGTTTTGTTGGCTTTGAGAAAAACCGACTTCCCACGGATTGGTGGCAGAGATGATATTGGTGATATTGGCGATTCCATTCACAGACGCTATATTGCATCCCCATTCTACCCAATTATTTACATTATTATCAAAATTTGTATTGGTTAATAATTCGCATTCCTCTCCACCGCAAGGATTTGGAACGCATGGGGCGTTGTCATTCGGGTCGAGGGCTGCACATACGCCGTCGCCGTCTGCATCTTGGCTGGTTCCGCCTGTACAATTACAGTTCGCATCGTAGGTTTCTCCTGTTGTACAATCATTACCGTCATTACATGCTGTACCGATTAATGCGTCATTTGTACCGGGGCAAGCATCATTGGCATCGCATATACCGTCTTGGTCTGCATCTTGGATTGTACCGCCGTTACAGTTGCAGTTGGCATCGTAGGTTTCGCCGGTAGTACATGGGTCGTTGTCGTTGCAACTTTGTCCTTGCTGCGGACAAGATGAGCCGCAATCTGCTTTTGTCAAACTCGCGTTATCTATGTACGCATTAACGGTATTTCCCCCCATATAAAAAATAAAATTGGCGTTATTATCCGTAGCTTGGTTCATGGTAAAATTGAGGGTATAATCCTGCATACTTGTAGTGAGATTGACAACGGTTTGATAATACTCTGTATAGTTGCCGCCGTTCTCTTCGACTCTCACATCCAATGGACGATTGGCGTTTCCTCTTGCTCTGAATCTAATGGTATAATTTTCACCTTGCTCCATGGGAATGCCGGATTGAATAAAAGCAATTTCCCAGGGATTGGTACTTGATACCATATTGGTGATAGCAGCTACGCCATTCACGGATGCCACATCTGCTCCCCAATGTACCCAGGGGTCGGTATTAGTATCAAAATCAGTGTTGGTCAATAACTCACATTCACCGGATGGTGGTGTTATTGGTGTTCCGCTACAGTTGCAAAAACCGTCTTCTACGTCATTGGTCGTGTTTGGATTGTTATCATTACAAATGGTTCCGGCGGGCGGGCAGTTATTGCCATCGCCATTAATTTTGTATGCTACAATAGCGGGCAATCTTTGATATTGATTAGTAGAAGCTCCGTCGTAAATGGATAGATACAAAATACCATTATCCGCATCGAAAGTACCACCGGAAATTACCTGCAAATCCCAGGGAACCGGGTTGATATCTGACCTGAATAATTCTTCAAAAACGCCGTAATCATAAGGGCGTATATCGTGCGGATTTTTTACACCGTTTTTTACGTCCAACAAATCATTGACATCCCAAAGCCAGTAATAATTGTAATAGTCTTCGCCATCATACGGACAAGGACCGCCACATTCATACCCGTGATTTTGAGTGGGCTTGTAGCCAATGCCTGAATTGTGTCCGCCGGAGGAGCCGATAGTCAGATAAGTTCGGGTGCCGGGAACAATAAAACTATAACTTGCTTGCGATATTTCTGTCCATAAATTATTTGTACCGATAGTCGCATTGGCATCAGCAAAAGTATGTCCGGTCGAATTTCTGACGATATCAAGATTAGCAGTTATCAAATTATAATTCGGTTCTACATAATTATCATAGTCTGCATAAAGTGGATTGCTGAGTGAAAAATCGAGTAATGTGGTCGTGGGTATTGTACCGGATGCACCGCTTATATTTGAAGGATTGAAAGCAAAAGCCGTAATGCCCATAGGATAGCGACCATTGATAGAATAACGACTTGAGTGTCCTGCGATGTAGCTTCCACCGAGCCATGACTGCCATGCAGCCGGAACGGGAGACATCCACCCTCCGGCGTGTGCGGCATCGCCAAGTTGGTAATACCCATTGATTGTACTATTGGCGATATTAGAAGGGTTTTCGACCACCAATGTCGTGTGTGTATTGTCGGCTCCCGCATCGTAATAATCTTCGGCATTGACAATGAGTTTACCATTGATGACTGTCATACCTGTAATTTTGTTGATGTTCTGCGAATTGCCCGTAGCAGCCGCGTTTAATATCGGTCTGAAGCCCTGTAACACCGCAGCCGTATTGAGAGCTGATACGTTTGTCTTGGTATTGACTAATGATGGGATTGAAAATTCGGCGATAGTACCATATGTCTCATGCCCCGCTAAAAAAAGTGAATTATTGGTAGGATTGTAGGCTATTGTTCCGGTTGAATAATTGGCACTTAAATCGTTAGGTTGGGTTTCGGGAATAGCAAATGCGCCTTGGTATTCCAATTCGCCGATTTGCAATAGGGGCAGCGAGGTGGGTTGTGCCGAGAGACTCAAACATAGCGTTAGCAGGAGTAGGGGGAAGATTAGTTTGGTAATCTTGTTCATAGTTATTTCTATTTGTGAATGAATTGGAGTGGAATATGGAGGTGTGGGTATTTTTATGAAAATAAACCTATGAGATTTTTATTGATTTCAAATAATAAAACGTCCCATATACGCAGGGTTGAAACCCTGCGCTTTTGTGATTTAGATGTTAGTTTCGCAAAAGCGGTGGGTTTCAACCCACCGCGAATCAATAGGACGTTTATTTTATAAAAATCAATAAAATCTCATAGGTTCGAACGAGCGCGTAAATGGCTTATAATTAATTTTTTATAAATTAAAAATCAACATTCCTCTGTCATGCTGACATTGTCGATGTACACATTTGATGAATTGGTACCGAAGAAAAATTCAAATCTTGAATTCGTGTCGGTAGGATAATTCATGGTGAATGTAATTGTGTAAGTTTGCATATTTGAGGTGAGATTGATGGTCTCATAGAAATAAGAAGTCCACGGCTCACCGGTTATACCCGCCTTCACTACGATTGAGCGGCTGTTGGCGGCTCTTGCGCGGAAGGTGACAGTGTATGTTGTGCCTTGCCGGACGGTAAACCCTACTTGATTGAGACCTGCATTCCAAGGGTCTGCTCCTGCACTGATACTTGTGATATTTGCTGCTCCGTCAGAAGCATAAGCGTTACAATTCCATGTGTTCCAATTGGATACATTACTGTCGAAACCACCATTGGTCAATACTTCGCAAGTATTTGTACCACCACAATTGTTTTCTTCTATGGATGCACTTTCGATATAGACATTCGATGAATTTGTACCAAAAAAGAATTCAAAACTTGCGTTGGTATTGGTCGGATAATTCATGGTGAATGTATGGGTGTAGGTTCGCATATCTGTCGTTATATCGGCAGTTTCATAAAAATATGCTGTCCACGGTGATTCGGATAAGCCCGTTTTGTAGGTAATACTGCGATTATTATTTGCTCTTGCGCGGAAAGTGACGGTGTAGGTTTTACCATATTCGAGTGTGATACCTCTTTGTGTGAGTCCTACGTCCCATGTGTTTGCGCCTGCATTGATGCTTGTGATATTGGCTTCTCCACCGGAAACATATGCATTACAACCCCATGTTTCCCAGCCGGATAGATTGCTGTCGAAACTGCTATTGCTTAGTACTTCACAGTCAGACGAAGGTGGTGGAGGCGGTGTATCTCCCGGAAGGCTTTCGTATAGTTGCGGAACACCTATATCGCCCCAACCGGAGTTGAGTAATTTGGCGAGTAGATGATTTCCGGTAGCAGAAGGATTGCTGGCGGGTAATGTCACCGTTAATTGACGTGTACCCGGCGTAACAGCCTGATAGACTTGACCAATTATTTCCCAACTTGGATTAAAAACCTGTACCAATACGATACCGTTTTGATTAATCGAATAATCCAGAGTTATTTGATTATTGCCGTTGGTGATACTCGTTGGAGTAGGATTCCATGAGAGCGAATTGGCAACACCACCGCAAGCAGGATACAAGGAATTGACGGAAGCAATATCCGTGCTACTCATATTGGGAAGTCTTCCGATTTGATTTGCGGTAAGACCGGGAGGCAATGCGTTAGGATTATTGATGAAAAATATGGGTTGAGAGTCGTCAATCGTCAAGCCAGAATGGTATTGCGGATAGTGCATGATAGAGGCAAAATCGTAATTGCCGGAGTTGGTTTCGCCACCCTGACGTTGGAATTGACAACTCCAACAAGTGCCGTTACTATTGTCAAGGTTATTCCAGTTGACGGTGATGTGGTTGTCTCTATCCGGGCGGGTTTGTTCGTGATAAAAGCCCGCTTTGTGCAGGATTTCATGGATAATCGTACCGTTACCGAAACAACCGTTGCCGAGATTAATGATTTGATTTCCAGTGCCATCATTTCCGATACCGTAAACATAGCAGCCGCCGCCAACTTTTCTGAATTGAACGAAAGCGGTTTCGTTGGTACGTTCGATTACGCATAGATTGGTTTGGTCATTGACATCTTGTATGGCAGCTAAGATTTGATTTCTTTCTGTTTGTGAAAGTCCGCTGCCCCATACATAAGGTATGGTGCTATTGGGCCACAACCTTGAAAAATCGGAAATGACATTCCCTCTTAAAGAAATCTCGGAAGAGTAATTTTCAGTGAGTACGACATCGCCTCCATACACGACGACCTCCCCATATCGTGCTGCTTTTTCGGTGACAGGCTCTCCGTTTTCACTATATTTGATGAATACATCTATCATTTCGTCGGGTTCCTCGTAGCTATACATCATGCAATCAGAGCAGGATTGTCCGGTTTCAAGATTCGTTTCGGAGTGGTCGTGGGATATGTCTTCTGTGAGTTTATGGATGGGTTCTTGTTCGCAGGAAGTTACCAGTATGGCAACGGCTAAAACAGCCATTAAACCACATAAAATACTTTTTAGATTAAATGTTTTCATTGTTGAAAAATTAGTTTAATAATAAATGTTCGTAATGAATTTTTGGATTGCTCATAAGAGTTGTTAGTTTAATAAATGTATGTTTAATAATCATGTTTTTGTTTATACAAATATCGTTTGTTGCAAACACAAATTCATCCCGGTAATTATCGTTGATAAGTTCAAGCTAATAATGAACTCGCTCTCAGCAAATTAACAGGCATAAAAATGATGCTTAGTTTAGCACAAAAACTAAACTATTATAAGTAGACAAAAAGGTGGAAAACTGTTATTTGGATCTGTGTGTGGAAATTTGCAGGAGTGAATACGGAGAGTTTCGGTGGAGAGTTGTGGTTTTATATCATTGTTTAATTTATAAAAAAAATACCAATTAGTATTTCGACATTGAGACGGGGCATTCATTTTAGGTCACTTAATTATTTGTTTATTATAAAAATATGAAACTATTTAAGTCGTATCATTTTTAATGAAATTTAAATTAATAATCTCATTAACTTCAGATGATTTCCTTTTCATTACTCAATCTTCAGAAAAGTTAACAGTTTATGATTTTAAATTTAGCATTAAAAGCTAACGGTGATTCCGTAGATGATGTTAAGGGCAATCTATGGAGAATATTATCTCTCACATTTTCAAATGAAATGACTTAGGGCGCGTCAAAACCTCATATCCCAAAGCAGAAAGCGTCACCCCGCGCCCGCTATTTTTCACACCTGTCCATGCTAAGGCAGGGTCAAGATAATCGCAACGATTCATAAAGAAAGTACCCGTTTCGACTTGCTTGCCGAGTTCGATAGCTCGCTCAATATCTTTTGTCCAAACAGAAGCCGTTAATCCGTATTGACTGTCATTCATCAAGGCGATTGCTTCTGCATCATCTTTGATTGGCATTATGCCTACCACAGGCGCGAAAGTCTCTTCCGTCATAATGTCCATAGAATGATTGACACCTATCAGAACCTGTGGAGCCATGTACGGTGTACCTGCCTGATGTGTGGGAAATGTACTGGTATCGATTAATGCTTTCGCCCCATTTTGAATGGCTTCTTGAATTTGATTTTGGGCAAAATCAGCCGCCGAAGTACGCACCATCGGACCTAAAGTTGTGGTCTCTTCCAATGGATTTCCAAGTTGATAATCCTTCGTTAGTGCGACAAATCCATCCACAAAATCTTTGAAGAGATTTTCGTGTACATAAATACGCTCAATACCACAACAAGATTGACCCGAATTAAAAAACGAACCATCCACCAAATTTTCAATGGCATTTTTCAAGTCAGCATCTTCGCGTACATATGCGGGGTCTTTGCCACCCAATTCCAAACCCGCATTGATAAATCGCCCACTCATCGCCTGCTGCACCGCCGCGCCACCTGCTACCGAACCTGTAAACGCCACAAAGTCAATGCGTGGGTCTTTTATCATGTCAGCAACCTGCTCATGTTCGATATGAAGGTATTGAAAAACGCCCTTTGGCAAACCTGCATATTCAAAGGCTTCAGCGTATCGTTCTGCACAAAGTGGGGTTTGTTTGGCGTGTTTTAGAATGACCGTATTACCCGCCATTATTGCGGGAATAATGGCATTTACCGAAGTCAAATACGGATAATTCCAGGGAGCTAATACGAGTACCGTCCCAACAGGTTCACGACGAATAAAGCGTTGAAAACCATCAATCTGTGGTACACTGACCTGTGCCAATGTTTTTTCCGCAATATCAATCATATACTCCGCCCGTTCCTTGAATCCTTTTGTGATTTCAAAAGGTGTATAACGAATCGGACGACCCATTTGCCAAGTCAATTCTTCGCCAATTTTATCAGCATGAAGCAAGAAATACTCCACTGTTTTTCGGCAAATGGTGGCGCGTTCTGCTATTGTGGTATGTCGCCATGTTTTTTGTGTGGATTTGGCTGATGCTAAAGTGTTTTCAATGGCTTTTGCATCAGCAATTTCCCGTTCTATGTAAACGGAATTGTCTATGGGGGATATAGTTTTGAATGTGTTCATTTTTTAACTTAAAAAATAAAAAAATGAACCACGAAGGGCACAAAGGACACGAAAACATTATTAACGCGAAAGAAAACTAAGCTAACTAAAAATTTCATTTATAATATTCTATAAAGTTTTTAGTGAACTCTGCGTTAATTTGGTTTTCGTGTCCTTTGTGTCCTTCGTGGTTAAAAATATTCTTATTCAGGTGTCACGTAAGCAGCCGTAATTCCGCCATCCACCAAAAATTCCGTTCCCGTCATATATGAAGATTCATCGGAAGCCAAGAATAAGGTTGCCTTTGCCATTTCCTCCGCTTCGCCAAATCTGCCCATTGGAATATGTACCAAGCGGCGTTGCTTTTTTTCTTCTGTATTCAAAAATTTCATCAACAATTCGGTACGCAAAGGACCGGGACTGAGCGCATTGACACGAATACCTTCACGCGCATGGATGATCGCCAATTCACGTGACATCGCCAAGACTGCTCCTTTGCTTGCTGTGTAGGCAATTTGTGGAGTTGCTGCGCCGAGATGCGCTACGAATGAAGCCGTATTGATAATCGAACCGCCACCCGATTTGCGTATCAGTGGAATACCATATTTGCAGCCGAAAAAGACGCCTTTTACATTGATATTCATGGTGAGGTCGAATACATCTTCTTCGGTGGATTGGCTGTCGCCGTCGTTGCTGTGCATGATGCCCGCGTTGTTGAATAGCACATGTAATCCGCCATATTGTTTTTCGGCAAAATTTATCATGTTTATACACTCTTTTGCCTTCGAGACATCTGCTTCGACAAAGGCTGCTTCGCCACCTTCGTCTTTTATCATTTGGACGGTGTTGTAACCTTCATTTTCGTTGATGTCCACTACGACGACTTTCGCGCCTTCCTTGGCAAACAATAGGCAAGTGGCTCTGCCGATAC
>JAHDEO010000341.1 GCA_020628725.1 Saprospiraceae bacterium | reverse complement strand
GGAGATTTTGTACCACAAAACCGACGAAGAAGCGGTACATACGGAGACGCTTTCATGGGAACATTTGCAAAAAGTACGCAGGAAATTGCCTTTCCTTGCGGACAGAGACACATTTGAAATGTAGCGCGGTCTGTAGACCGCAACCATTTTTTGCTACGCAAAAAATGAAATCACCGTCTACAGACGGTGCTACGTTCTCACCCATTCAGTTTTATCTTCGATGGGTTGACGTTTTGACATTGGCATTGCACCATCGTAATGCCCGACATAGAAAAATCCCATGCACTGCTCATCGGGCTTTAAGCCGAGAAATTCGCGCAATTCCTCTCGTTTAATCAAACCGGGCGAACTCCAATATCCGCCCACATTATACGATGCTGCGGTGAGCCAGATATTTTGTACAGCACAAGCTACGGCGCACATTTCCTCCCATTCGGGTACACTTTCCTCCGGGTCGCGCTGCATACAAATGGCTATCATATGACTACTTTGACGCGGTTTTTGAGCGATTTTTTTATGTTTTCTTTCTTGAAATTTTTCGGCAGGCGTATAGCGTTGGTATAGTTCGGCAAGTTTATCACCAAGTCGGGCGAGGGCTTCGCCTGTGTAGACTTTGAATCGCCACGGTTCGGTATGGCGGTGACTCGGTGCCCAGTTGGCGTTTTCAAGGAGTTGTTTTATGATGTCGTCGCTAACGGGTTGCCCTGTGTACATTTTCGGGAAGATGGAGCGACGATTTTTGATGATGTCGTTGATGTGCATGTATGGTTCGATTGTTACATGGTTTCTATGGTTATATTGTTCGATTGTTTTATGGTTTATTTTTTTCGATACGCGGAAAAAAATATAACAATGCAACCATGAGACAATGCAACAATGAATCCATGAAACCGTATAATTCTAAACAAAAAAACGATGTTCCGGTTGACCGAAACATCGTTTTAAAATCTCTTGTGAGGGCTGAAAATTAGTTTACAGCGTCACCAAGCTCTTTACCCGCTTTGAACTTTACTACATTCTTAGCCTTGATGGTAATAGTTTCTTTAGTACGAGGGTTTCTACCTTGACGTTCAGGACGGTGGTTCACAGAGAAGGTACCAAAACCTACTAATGTTACTTTCTTACCATCTTTTAATGTGTCCTTAACAGAACCTAAGACTGAATTTAAGGCATCAGTTGCTTGTGCTTTAGTAATACCTGCATCTTCAGCTATTCTGTTGATTAAGTCACCTTTGTTCATTATTATCAGTTTTTATGATTAAAAAAATCAGGCTTACGCCAGTTTTATCTAAAATGTCGGCAAAAATATGTTCTTTTGATAGAAAACCAAATTATTTATTTGGAAATATTTCTGAAAACCCTGTATTTATCAGGGTTTCGAGCGATTTGGTGTGTCTATGATTTGCTTTTGTTATCTTGGGGCTGTTTTTTAACAATACCTTTAAATGATTCAATTAAATATGAAAAAGTTGTTTTGTCTGCTGTGTTTATTTATTTTTTTTGTGATGTCTTCTACTGTAATGACTTCTTGCAGTAGAAAATCGGGTTGTCCCATGAATGAAAAAATGGGACCCAAAACCAATAAACAAGGACAATTAAAAGTACCAAGGAAACGAAAACCTGCTCGTGTATTTTAAATGTATAGGTGACTTCAATCACCATTTTTCTCTCTTCTTTTTACATGGCGATTAAAATCGCCTGTACGGGTTTCCATTATTTGATGACGCGAAGATACGTTATTTTTCAACAAAAAAATATTTTTTATCATTTTTTTAAATAAAAAAAATCACTTTTTTGTTGACATAAAAATGATGCCAATTTTGGTAAATTCCAAAAAACAAGCACCAAATTCCAATCGAAATGAACCGGAATTTGGTGCTTGAGTTTTATTTTTGGAATTTGGGATTTGGTGCTTGAAATTTGAACAATTTATTGCTTCAAACGTGGGTCAAGAGCATCCGTTAGCCCCTCACCAATAAGGTTGAAAAGCGTCACAGTAATGAATATCGCAAATCCCGGGAAGATAGCAAACCACCATGCCGATGGATTGGTACGCGAAATCGCCAACATTTTACCCCAAGTAATCGTCTCCGCAGGCACACCCAAGCCGAGAAATGAAAGAAAAGATTCTGTCAAAATCGCTGACGCAATACCGAATGCTACCGCAATAAATACCGGCGAAAGCGAGTTTGGAATCGCATGTTTGAACATTGCACGCATCTGCGAGAAACCAAGCGCATTCGCGGCTTCAATGTACTCTAATTGCCTGACTCTCAACAACTCTGCACGAATAAATCGTGCAATACCTGTCCAACTAAACATTCCAATCACCGCCATCACGAGCAAGATAGACGGCTTGGCAATCGCTACAATCGCCAAGATAATAACCAATAACGGAATGGAACGAATGACCTCAATCACACGCGTAATGGCGATGTCCACAGGAAAGGCGACTTTTTTATTGAAGAATGGAATTTTGCGGAAGGGAATGGCAATGATATTCGCCAAAATCATAACGCCTAAAAAGATAAGTACTCCTAAAAGTATCTTCCACATAGCCGCCCCAAAGGACACATTAAAGGCATCTGAGATAGCATATGACCGCGAATAAAAACCATAGAAAAATGCCAGTAGCAAAGCGATGAAATTGATAATCATACCACCACGTGTAAGTTCCAATCCTGTATCACCAAAATAACCTGCACAGGCACCCAAAAATATTCCGATAATACAGGCTATACCCATCGCAATAATACCCACCATAAAGGCGATACGCGTACCGTGTATCATCCCCGAAAGGACATCTCGCCCCAAATCGTCAGTCCCCAACCAGTGTCGCCACCATGTATTTTTGACTTCTTGCTTATCGAATGGTCCTGACCAACGCGCATTATAATCCAGATTATTGGGCAAATAAGGAACGGGGGGCCAAATAGCAAAGTCATATTCTTTGCTTTTCCAGTCGCCCGTCTTGAAGGCTTCGGGCCATTTTGCCAAGCCTAAGTCAACCGCATAACCTCTGAATACAGGCATAATCACCTTACCTTCATACTTGCAAATAATTGGTTTTTCGTTGGCAATAAAATCCGCCAATAATGCGATAATTGCCAAAAAACCAATCAAATACAAGGAATACAACGCCCGCTTATTCTTCTTAAATTGACGCGATACGTATGCCCAGTAGCTCTGACTGAGTTCTTGATTCTCGTTCGATTTTTTCTTTCTTCCAAACATATTTCTTGTGTTGTGGTGTTGTCGTGTCGTTGTGTTGAGATATAAAATCTAATTGTAAATGAATTTAAAAATATCAACATTCTCTTCATCCAAGATTTTACCAATGTATTCCTCCAAAAGAGGGAAGAAACCATCTGTAATTACATCATCTTCTTCACTTAAATTCATAAAATTATCACCTTCTATCTCAAAGTCACCTTCAAAAGAGTAAAGGGTCATTCCAAGATATTTTTTTTCTTTGTAGCCTTGAAATTGGAAATACATCGAGATTTCACTCATTAAAAAAACAACCCCACGTTTAGTTGTATCAAGTAGACTTTCTATTTCCTTATCTCGTTTATCAAAGAAGTCAATAGAAAAATAAAGTAAATGTCCATTATCATTATTGATAATCATTATTTCATCATTTTCATAAATCCCGCTTTGACAAAGCTCCCAAAGCTCTGACCTCGAATCCTTTAATTCGATTTTCAGTAATTTCTCTATTTCTTTTTTTGAGAAATGTTCTTTTTTGATGGCTATTCCAAAAATATTCATTCCCATATCAATCAAATCTAATCCGCGGATCCACCACTGCGTAAAGAATATCCACGATAAGGTAGCCAATCATGGTCAACAGACCGAGCATCATTACAATGGTACTTACTACAGGGAAGTTTTTAAATACAATCGCCTGATACAAATACTGCCCCATACCCGGTAGCGAGAAGATAATCTCAATCACAATCGACCCCGAAATCATCGCCGGAAAGACACTACCAAATATCGTGATGATAGGTAGTAATGAATTACGAATGGCATGTTTCCAGACAACTTTTCTTTCGTCAATACCTTTCGCGCGAGCTGTACGCACGTAGTCTTGACGCAATACAGAAAGCATCCCCCCACGCATCTGACGCGATAAGAACGCCAAACTACCATAAGACCAACAAAACAGCGGCAATATCAAGTGATACGCTCGTATTTTGAAGCCTTCAAAGAAGCCTTTGCCCTCAACATCGCCTACGCCGTAAGGCGGAAACCACTCCAAATATTCAGGATTACACATGAAAACGATGAGCAAAGTTGCAATCCAGAAACTCGGTAGCGAGTAGAGAATAAATAATATCGTGGTGACAATACTGTCTGCCCGTGTATCTTTCTTTCGAGCCGAAAATACGCCCAAAGGTATCGACAGCAAATACACGATAATCAACGAAATGACACTAATCAACATCGTCCAAAAGATACGCTCACCGATTTCCTCTGAAATGGGGCGTTTACTCTGATAAGATTTCCCGAAATCAAACTGAATGAACTTTATAAACCACGTATGGTATTGATTATTCGTGCCGTACCAATTGAACTTTGGCACTTTTAGCTTCCATGTAGTCGGATTATTGACCATCGCGGCATACTTGGATTTCATATCTGCCATCAGTGGGGTGAGTACACTTGTAGATGGTGTTGAAGTGATATACCTATCTGCTACTTCAAAATCCTTCTGAATTTTCTCATCCTCATATTCAGCATACAATCCCCGTACGCGTTCCTTGATTTTGATAAGTGCTTTCGGATTGAGCGAATCCTTCGGAATGCTATTCACTGCCGCCTCTATGTTCTCAACAGATTTATGGTAGGCGCGTACTTCGTCCCAATTACCATATGTTCCCACAAGGCGTGAAAGCAAATTCTGATGCTCTTTTTTCGGAATACGATAGAGCGTATCAGGATATGCCTTTGAACTCAACGTAAAGTAAAACGCCGGTTTATCCAAGCCCAAGTCTTTCTTGATGCTCGCATAAGCTTCGGGTGTTAAAGGCTTACTTGATTGCGGATCTATCCCTGCCATGTTGTACACGGGATCGCCGGGTGCGTACATATTCAGCACAAAGACCATTATCGAAATAATGAGCAATGTAGGGATGAAAATCAGGATTCGTTTAATTATATATTTAAACATTGATAAGTTTAAGTTTAAGGTTAAGATTAAGTTTAAATCTAATTAAGTTTAAAAATTATTTTTTTTCAGAAAAATAATAATTTTATAAATATAAATTTAATTGAAAATTAAATTCTTAACCTTAGACTTAAACTTAATCTTAAACTTTATTCTGTCTATTCTTGATAATCGTTGAAAGGATTTTAATGAGTTCGATGTTTTCCTTATGCAACTTATCTCTTTGTTCACCGCCATAATTTACATGGCGCATAATTCGCAAATTTACTTCTGTTTCGCGTAGTTCTTTCAGAGCAATTCGGGCTTTATTAATATAATCTTTGTCTGAACCTGCGCCCTGTGTCTCTCCAAAATTCAACGCCGCCGAACCGGATGAACGCATGATTTGATCGAATAGATATTTCCCCGTCACATGCTTCGACAATCCTCCTACCATCAAAATCACATCTCCCGCAAACGCAATTAACCTATCCAGATAATCATACTTCTTTTCCATGCTTGTGAAGTTTAAGTTTAAGAATAAGTTTAAGTTTAAACACTTGATTTGCCTACGGCAAATCACACTTTAATACATTGATTATTTTCTTTCTAATTAAAAGAATTTAGCGAAGCTAAATTAAATTTTAAACTTAAACTTAAACTTAATTCGCCGTAGGCGTAGAAATTTGGAAGCCTGAATCCCAGTAACCGGGGCGAATACCGGACGCGTAGGCATTATTAAATTTCTTGCTGATGGCGATACGTTCTTTTTGTGCCAATAGGAAGATATACGGCATATCATCTTGTATTTCCTGATGCAATTGGTGGTAGAGGGCGTATCGTTTTTCGTCATTCATCTCTTTGCGAAGGTCTTCGATGATTTTGTCAGTTTCAGCATTTCCAAATCCGGTATAATTTGAGCCGCCATCGCTATAAGAGTCTGTGTGCCAGATTTGTTTGGGGTCAGATTCGAGTGGCGATGAAATCCATCCCATGACGACCATATCAAAATTGTGCGACTTGGCACGCTCTAACATGACCGACCATTCAAGCGGCAAAATATTGACCTTGATACCTGCTTTTCGACATTCCTCTTGGAATATCAAACAAGCACGTTCGCGACGTGAATTGCCTGTATTGAAGTGTAAATCTATCGTGAAATCAACTTTTTCTCCATCAATTTCTTTATCCAAAATACCATTGCCGTCGGTATCTTTCCAACCTGCTTTGGCAAGTAATTCTTTTGCTTTGGCGTGGTCATGGGCATAGGGTTTTACATTAGGATTGAGGCGTTCGGTAAGCGACGGGTGCGTAAAACTCGCTACGCGTTCACCCAAGCCATAACAGAAGGATTCAATCAATTGGTCAACGTTCATGATGTGCGCAAGTGCCTTGCGTGTGTTCACATCAGCGAATTTATCACGACGCTTATTGATTGCCATATAATCATAAGAAAATAGTGGCGGCGTGGCTGTCTCAAATTTGTCGGTAAAGACTTTTGACTCACGTAAATCGGTCACAAAAGGCTTGGGTTCGATACCGCGCATGGCGTCGAGTTTTTCGCCTTTGAGTGCGACAGTAGCGGTTGTCAAGTCGTTAATGGTTTCAAATACAAGGGTTTCAGGATATGCTTCAAACCAATGATTGTCTTTTACTTTGTGTCCCCACCAATCTTTTTTCAATTTGAGAATCACACGTTGATTAACTTGCCAATCGTCAAAGTTATAAGGTCCTGAACCTACGACGACTTCACGTTGGAATTTACTGGCGTTGAATTGGTCAGCAAATTTATTGATGTCAGCATTCTTATCAAGGCTACCGTCTTTGGTAGCTTTGTAGAGTTCTTTTACCGTAAATTTTTGCATAATGCCTTCCGGGTCATATACATATGCAGGAATGATGTAGAAATCCGACAAAGCAGATTCGGCAATCATGTAAGGTTTGGCATAGATGAGCGAGAATTTTTTCGGATTATCTTTATCTACGATAATATCTTCAATATCTTCAAGATAGGGCTTGAGGGCTTTACTATCTGTCTTCGGATTTTTGAGGACGCGGAGCGAGAAATCGACATCGTGTCCCGTGATGGGTTCGCCATTGTCCCAAGTGGCTTCGGGGCGAATTTCCATATCAGCTTGCAGCTTGCCTCCCGGCAAATCGGTATACACCGGACGCGCCTTTGCCAATACAGGCACGATACCATAATCTTTGAAATTAATATGAATTAAAGTCTGGAAAACGTGCTGAAAGATAATGGTCGCACCATTATCATTTGAATTGAGGGGAGTTAATTCTTCAGGGTCGCCCAATGCATGTGTGATGACTTTGTTTTCGTAAGTCCCTGAATTGTTATCTCCATTTTCGCTGCCGCCATTACCTCCGCAGCCTGTAAATATCCAAATTAGCGTGATAGCAAACGCCCAAAAAAGCTTGTTTGTCTTCATAACTCTTGTTAAGTTTAAGTTTAAGCATAAGTTTAAGTTTAAAATTAATTTAACTTCGTTAAATTTCTTATATCAATACACCTAATTTATATCGTTTCTTATTTTAAGAATAAAAAATTAGTACTCAATCATTTATTTAATAAATGATAATTTAATTTCAATTAAATTAATTGTATTGAGTTTAAGTTTAGACTTAATCTTAGACTTAAACTTAATCTTATCTTATGGTTAGTGTTTGTTTTAAGGCTAAATTTAGAAATAATAAACGGTTCAGCAAAACTATTATAATTCAAGTTGCGGAAAACCGCAAACTTGCATAAATCCCAAATTCCAAGCACCAAATTCCATCAATATTTGATTGAGATATATCAAAATTGGGATTTGGGATTTGGGATTTGTTGTTTTCAAGTTGTTTTCAACTTAAGTTATATTAGTTCCGGTAAAGGTTTCACAACCCAACTCGGTAAGTACGGAGAAACAAATTTATCTTTGAAAGGTGCGATGATACCGTAATCACTCAAGTTGTAATCAGTATGAGTGTATT
>JAHDEO010000340.1 GCA_020628725.1 Saprospiraceae bacterium | reverse complement strand
AAAACCCGTAACTCGCAACCCGTAACCCGAATTACGCCGTCTCTTTCACACCATTTTTAGAGGCTTTCTTTGCTTTTTCCTCCTTTTTGGTATCGGTAGCTTCCTCTTCTTCTTGATTTTCGAGTAATTTTGCTTTTACTTTTGCTTCGATTTCGGCAGCTACTTCAGGATTGTCGATAAGGAAATTCTTCGCAGATTCGCGTCCTTGTGCGATTTTTGTGCCGCCGTAGCTATACCAAGCACCGCTTTTTCCGACAATATCCAAATCCACTCCAATATCAATCGTTTCACCGCTACGCGAAATACCTTGTCCGTACATAATATCAAATTCGGCGATGCGGAAAGGCGCAGCCAATTTGTTTTTGACGACTTTCACTTTGACGTGATTACCGATAACATTACCTTCTTTATCTTTCAATGCCGCACCCGAACGACGAATATCCAAACGCACAGAAGCATAGAATTTCAAGGCATTACCGCCTGTAGTCGTTTCAGGATTACCGAACATAACACCGATTTTTTCACGCAATTGGTTGATGAAAATGCAGCAGCAGTTCGTTTTGTTAATTGCACTGGTGAGTTTACGCATGGCTTGTGACATGAGGCGGGCTTGAAGTCCCATCTTCGAGTCACCCATTTCACCTTCAATTTCACTACGTGGTACAAGTGCCGCTACGGAGTCAATCACGATAATATCAATCGCACCCGAACGGATAAGGTTTTCGGTGATTTCGAGGGCTTGTTCCCCGTCATCGGGCTGTGCTATAAGCAGATTGGTTGTATCTACGCCCAGACTTTCGGCATAAAAACGGTCAAAAGCGTGCTCCGCATCAATAAATGCAGCAATACCACCCATTTTTTGCGCTTCTGCGATAGCATGGATAGCAAGGGTCGTTTTACCTGAAGATTCAGGTCCGTAGATTTCAACTACACGACCACGCGGCAGACCGCCCGTACCAAGCGCAATATCCAAACCGAGCGAACCGGTAGAAATAACAGGTACGCGAATGACTTGCTTATCACCGAGCATCATTACGGTGCCTTTACCATATGTTTTTTCCAAGCGGTCTATGGTGAGTTGTAGCGCCTTTTTTTTGGCTTCTAATTCTTGAGACATATGCGAGTTTTGTTACTTTAGAAGTCAGAGGTCAGAACGCTTTGCTGTCAGAAGTCAGATGGTTTGGGGATTTCATCTGACTTCTGACAATGAAAATGGTCTGACATCTGACCTCTTCATTTACAGAAATTTAAATTATTTGTGATGCAAAGATAACTTATTTGCGTAAATAAAACAAGAAATTTGAAAGAAAAAAGAACATTTTGTTTCAAAATTACTGTTTTTATTTGATTTTTAATAGAAAACAACGAAAAAAGTTCATAGCCCGTGGTTCGTAGTTCATAGTTTTTGAAGAATTGTTTTATGTTTTTTCAAAAAAATAACGTCATTCAATTTCACATTGAATGACGTTATTTTTAACTCGTAACTCGCACCCCGTAACCCGCAACTCGTTCTACTGATATTTACGTTTGTAAAACCAAGAATTATCATTCAAGGTAAATGATAAAGATGTCTTAAAATAAGTCTCTTGAATCAAATCGGGATGCCCGTGTCGTCCGGCTTCAAAGCCGATATTCACGAAGGAAGGTACACCACGCGGCAATACAATCGGCAATCCGAAGCCGAGCGTAACACCATAATTGGTGAGTTGTGTACCGTCAATCATACGTGGGTCAGTGCCATAATACGCACCTGCACGATAGCGTACACGTTCCAAGAAATCAAGGCTACGGTCATTCGGCGTGAGTTCCATACCGACAGCACCGCGCCAAGTATTTGCCAGTGTTTCAGGCTCAATCGGATTGTCGTAGCTCGACCATGCAGTGGTTTTGTACTCAGCACTCAATAAGAATCGACGGTCTTTTTTGTAGGTCAATGCCGCGCCAAAACTACTCGGCATCGTCATTTTTTCATCGACTCGATTGCTCGAAATGGTATCGTAAGAGAAGTTTGTATTCTCTCTCAAACTTTCATAATTATCATAAGAGGTACGAGTACGACCAAAATTATCATCGCCATTCAAACCTACTTTTGTGCCCGGTGCAGCCGTTACACCTATAATAATGTGTGCTTTGTTGCGGCGTTTGGCTTCCTCTTTTTCGTCACTGAGCTTGCCGAGTGTATATTGATATTGCGCCCCAAAATCCCAAATCCAACCACTCGTACTAATGCCGCTTGTAGATATATCATTTTGATAATCAATCGTATTGCCAAAATCTACAAATAAATCGCGGTTGACTTTTCCAAACAAATGATTGGCATTAAAACCTACCGAAAATCCTTTATAACGCACACCCGTTCCGAAGTACAACTTGTAACGTTCGCCTTCACCCGAACTATAACGCGCCAATGTATCCTGCACCGCCTCACTATATACTCGACTTTCTACATTATACGCTACACGACTGTGCGGCACCAACCCAAAACTTGCTCCCCAATCAAATGGATAATCTCGTTTTTTGGTAATACGATTTAATGGATTGAAAATCGGGAAACCGAGTGCGAAGTAAGAAAGTCCGCCTGTGCGGGTACGCACACGCTCATCGCCAAAGGCATAGCCTGAAAAAGTAGCATCCATCCCCGTCTCAAATGACGTATATCCCAACACTGAATACGATGCCGGATTCAAAGGATTGAGGTGATAGAAACTATTGTATCCGGTAGAAATTCCACCCATTGCCTGCGTAGCAGCGATATTGGATTCTACCAAATCCCCCAATCCAAAACGCGAGTATGGAGAGTTATCTTGGATTTGAGCAAAAGCTTGGCTTCCGATGCTTATTATGAGGAAAGCTGAAAAAATATATTTCATGTAAGTTTATTGGTGATTGGTGATTAGTGATTAGTGACTGGTGATTGGTATAAGAATCTTGCAAAACAAAATTAACCAATCACTAATCACTAATTACTAATCACTAATATCACTATTATATTTCAAAATTTCGTTTAATCCTGTCAGTACAAGATTTGGGCGTGCAAATATCTCACTTTTCAACTCATTGACAAAATAATCTGCATCACCACCGGTGATTATAACGCGGATTTCGCCAAATTCTTTCTCATATCGCGAAATAAAGCCCTCAATTTCGAGTGTTGCGCCCATTTGCGCGCCTACTCTCATGCAAGTTTCCGTACTATAACCGATAAATTCGTCCAAACGCTGCCTTTTGACTAATGGCAATCTGGAAGTAAAATGATGCATCGCCTTATACCGCAATGAAATTCCCGGCGTAATCGTGCCGCCCATAAATACGCCTGAATGATGCACAAAATCAATCGTGATACAAGTTCCTGCGTCGATGACTACCAGATTTTGATTTGGGAAAATATGCCACGCGCCTACGGCGGCAGCGATGCGGTCTTTGCCGAGTGTTTCGGGGGTTTTGTATTCATTGCGAATGGGTAATGGGGTTTTAGTTTCCAGTTCAAGGTAGAATAATTTTTCCCGCAAAAAATTGCCCAATTCATGTGGTTGTAATGCTACTGTAGAAAGTATCACTCGCTCCACACCATGAATGTCAATAATTTGTTGAATCTCATTAATTTTCGGCTTCTTCAATACCGGACGTTCAATGAGTGTTTCCCCATCAAAAACACCCAATTTGGTACGTGAATTACCGATGTCTATGGTTAAGTTCATGAGTTGTCGAGTTGTCGAGTTGTCAAGCTGTTGTGATTCGTCAATTCGACAACTCATCAACTCCACAACTCGTCATATCCTAAATTCCCTCTGCCCGTTTCCAAATAGTTTGTAGCATCTCTGCCATGCTTTCGCCTTCATTATCGAGGGCTTCTTCTCGCATTTCGCGGCTTTCGGTCACTTCAAATTTACCGTCTTTATCTGCAATATCAAATTTAAAGACAAATTCGAGTGGTTTATCATCTTCTTCTACTGCGGCATTGGCAGAGCCGTAGCGGAGGTCGTTGAATACGAGTTGACCGTCTGATTTTTCTTCTACATTAAAAAAGCCGTTGGAAAACCAGCGTAAGGTTTTGATTTCGTAGGTGTCTTCATATTTGGCAATGAGGTCGTGATTTTTTGGCACTTTTCTGAATTTGATGTAAGGTCGTTTGTCATTAATCGAATACATGCCCATGTAAAAGGCGTCTTCAGTTTCGGCAGTGCCATTCCAGAGGACATTATTGAAAATCACAGGTCCGTTGGTGTAGCGAGTGTAAGGAATCTCGGCATGTTGTAGCGAGGCTTCAAAGACGCGATTGACCTTAAATTTATTATTTACACACCATAACATATACAAACTGCTGAGTGCAATACCTGCCCAATTCGCAATCGCGCGGCGGTTGCTGCCGCGCGTCATCATGGATGCAATTATCAAGCAAATTAAAAACGGAAACGTATACAAGGGGTCAGCCACAGAGATAACATTAAGTGCTACGCGGTAATTGGTAAAGGGGAGGAAAAGCTGCGTCCCGAAAGCCGTTAACGAATCCAACAAAGGATGCGTAAAAACCGACCAGAAGAATAGCCACGACCATTCTCGCCAAGTAATGCGTTGCCCGATGTCACTCCATTCGGTGCGATAATATTTCCATAACCACCTCATTGTCAACACTCCAAGCCCAATCACAATCCCCGCTGTAACCAGCGAAGGCATTTCACCGCTTATTATCGGTGAGATGATTGTCGAGCCCAAGATTGCTAAATACAGCGACGCAACTATTGCTGTCACAACCCCTTTATAAACCTCTGAACGATCTATTTGTCGCTGGTAAAATTGATAAACCAACCATCCAAAAATAGGTGCCATCATCACCGCAAAAGTAATCGAATGACTAAAACCTCTATGTATCGCCAGTGCATGAATATCGCCCGTAAAAAAGTTGGCAATAATATCCAAATCAGGAATTGTACCGGCTACCGCTCCCCAAATCATAGCGCGATTTCCCGCCTTTTTACCAAGTACAACTTCTCCTACCGCTGCGCCAAGCGTAATTTGTGTTAATGAATCCATTATTAATTTTCAATGCGTCAATGCGATAATGATACAATTAATGAATGAGTGAGTGAGTGAGTGAATTTTGAATGAATGAATAGTAATAATATTATCTATCAATGAAAAATATTATCGTATTACTATTCGCTCATTCAAAATTCACTCATTTCATTGTCGCATTTAAGCATTGCATCATTGTAGCATTATTAACCATGTCACGAATTGAGCATTTAATCTGTGAAATATGTTTGTTTTTGAGGGAAATTTATCATGAAAAATGCATTATATGTTTTTCGTTTATTTTTTTACGAAAAAAAAGAACAAATAACGCAAGTCTATTCGTAAACACAGAAACAAAATAACACTATAGTCGTTTAATATTCACTCAAATAAAACGCAACTAATAGACGAGTGAACCATTTTGTAAGATTAACGATATCTGGTTAACTTTTGATGCGGTATTAGCATAAATTTTGTACATTTGATATATGAAGTCAAGTTCAAGTTGAATACAACTTGAAAAATTCCAATAAACAAATCCCAAATTCCAATTTAAGCTCGTGTTACGTACTATTTTATTGGGATTTGGTGTTTGAAAATTGGAATTTACTCAAATTTACAATTTGAGTTATTATGCTTCATTTCCTTCAAATGATTCGATTATGAAATTTCACGAATTTCCATATGAACGCCCCGTGCTTGATAGTTTCACAGAAGCATTTCAACAAGCACTGGACAAGTTCGCTCAAGCAGAAACATTCGATACGCAAAGAGCTGCTTTCGAGCAAATTACAACCATGCGCCTCGAATTTGAGTCCATGAACAACCTGTGTCGTATCCGTCATTCGATAGACACAGAAAATAAAACCTACGAAGAAGAAAATACATTCTTTGACCTCAATTATCCGCAATTTCAGGCTTTGAATACAAAGTTCTACGGGCTTCTGGTGAATGCGCGTTTTCGTAAGGAGTTGGAAGCTGAATTTGGGCAACAACTTTTCACGATAGCAGAACTAACGCTGAAAACATTTAAGCCGGAATTGCTCAATGGACTTCGCAACGAAAATTGCCTCAAAAGCGAATATACCAAATTACGCGCTTCGGCTCGCATCAATTTTAATGGTGCGGAATACAATTTGTCATCTATTCTGCCATTGGAGATGTCGCAAGACCGCGCTACGCGCAAGGCTGCGGCGAATGCCAAATGGCAATTTTATGTAGATAATGCTGACGAAATTGAAGGTATTTACGATAGTCTGGTGCGTCGCCGTCACAATATGGCGGTAGAATTGGGCTATAAAAACTTCGTGCAATTGGGCTATGCCCGGATGTTGCGTTCTGAATATTCGCCCGAAGATGTGGCGGCATTCCGTGAGCAAATTCACAAGCATGTTGTTCCTTTAGCCAATCGGCTTCGTGAGCGTCAAGCCCAGCGTATCGGACTGGATTCGCTCAAATATTATGACGAAGGCTTGCATTTTTCTTCGGGTAATCCGCAGCCCAAAGGCGAGCCGAAATGGATTATCGAGAAAGCTCAGAAAATGTACGAAGAGCTTTCTGACGAGACCCACGAGTTTTTTGATTTCATGTTGGATAACAACTTGTTGGACCTCGTGGCAAAGAAAAATAAAGCACCGGGCGGTTATTGCTCGTATGTCAATAAATACAAAGCACCGTTTATTTTTTCCAATTTCAATGGAACAAGTGGTGATATAGATGTCCTCACGCACGAAGCAGGACATGCTTTCCAAGTGTATTCAAGTCGCAATCTTGGTGTTCAGGAGTATGATTGGCCCACCTTTGAGGCTTGTGAAATCCACTCGATGAGTATGGAATTTTTCACTTGGCCCTGGATGAAAGGCTTCTTCCAAGAGGATACCGACAAGTATAAATTCTTGCATTTGAGTAGTTCGTTGATGTTCTTGTGTTATGGTTCGGCGATTGATGAATTCCAGCATTTTGTCTACGAAAATCCTGACATCAGTGCAGAAGAACGCAATGCAGCTTGGCGTAGAATTGAGAAAAAATACCTTCCTCATCGCAATTATGACGGACACGATTTCTTGGAAAAAGGCGGTTTCTGGCAACGTCAGGGACACTTATTTTCTACACCGTTTTATTATATTGATTACGTATTGGCGCAAATTTGTGCGTTCCAATTCTGGATAAAAGACCACAAAGACCACGATACCGCATGGAATGATTATGTAAGACTTTGCCAAGCGGGAGGTAGTCGTCCTTTCCTTGAGTTGGTCAAACTTGCCAAGTTGCAATCACCCTTTGAAGAAGATTGCATAGCAAATGTGGTAAAAGAAATTAGTACGTGGTTGGAGAATATTGATGATGAAATGCTTAAATGATAATTTTGAATTTTAAATGAGTGAATTTTGAATAATAAAATACATTAGAAATATTCACTCATTCAAAATTCGCCCATTCACTCATTAGAAATATTTAAGCATTGCAGCATTCCATCATTAAAAAGTGTACGCTGCGCGGAAAGTGATTAGTCGATGTACTTGTCTTCCTGCATTGGTGATGCTGAATATTGAATGTTCCCATTGAAGATTCAAACCTATATTTTGGGTGATGTAGTAAGTCGTTCCGCCGATGAAATTCACGTCATTACTTCTGTAACCATCTGATACATCGTCCGTTAAGTCTATCGCATCTTCAAAATAGGTCAAATTAACCAATCTCCCGTAAGCAAACCCTGCGCTAAACACCCAGCGTTGGTCAATATAATTAATCATCACAGGAATTTGTGCATATGCCATTCTAAAACGAAAAGGCAAAATAAGATTATCATTGCTTACCGACCTGCTGCCTATTTGTGTAAATCCAATACCCACACTCGGCTGAAAACGTCCGACCCAATCAGTTCTATCCAACAAGATATTGACTTGCCCACCTGCATTAAATCCGAACCTGTTAAATCCTGCGGACTCATCTCCATCAATTTGCGAGGCATTAAATCCTCCCAATAAAGTCAATCGAAAACGTGCATCTTGATTACCGCCGATTGTTTTGCCGTCGGTTAGGTCGCCTTGTGCCAGCGTCCATATTGGCATTAATAAGAATGTGAATATTATTACTCTTTTCATAAAAATCGAGTTGAAACGTAGCACGGTGCTTCCAGCCCGTGCCACATACGCAAGGCACG
>JAHDEO010000339.1 GCA_020628725.1 Saprospiraceae bacterium | reverse complement strand
ATAAATGAATTACACAAAATTCACCGTAAAGACCACAGAAGAACACCGTGAGATACTAATAGCGATGTTTAGCCAACATCCGTTTGAGGCATTTGAAGAAACGGAAAAGGGCTTTTACGCTTACATCCCTGATGGAGAAATGACTCCAGCTATTGCGGCAGCATTAGAGGAGTATCGACAGCGATTTCCTTATGAAGCCATGCGAGAAAGCGTACCCGCGCAGAACTGGAATCAAGTCTGGGAGGCGAGTTTTCAACCTATCGTAATTGGTGATTTTTGTGCGGTACGGGCATCCTTTCATCAGGTGATGACGGGCGTGGCGCACGAGATTGTCATTGACCCGAAAATGGCATTCGGAACAGGACATCATGAGACGACTTATATGGTGATCAATTCGATGAAAGACTTGGATTTTAAGGGTAAAAAAGTCCTCGATTACGGTTGCGGCACAGGCATCCTTGCCATTCTTGCCGAAAAACTGGGTGCAACCAACATTGATGCGCTCGACATCGACCCTGCTGCCACAGAAAATGCCACAGAAAATACCAAACTTAACAACGCACAACATATTAGCATACATCAAGGCACACTCAACACCATCGCCGATACGGATTACGACATCATATTGGCAAATATCAATCGAAACGTTATCATCCAATCCCTGCCCGACCTACATACGCGCCTGCGTGCGGGAGGAACACTCGTCATTTCGGGTATCCTCACCAAAGACCGCGCACTCGTAGAGGGACATATCAAAGAAGCCGGATTTGGCATAAAAAATGTGACCTCGCGGGGTGGATGGGTTTGTTTAATAGTTGAAAGTTAACGGGTTACGGGTTACGAGTTGCGAGTTGCGAGTTAATTGTGAAGTGTTTACGAGAAATTTATCGTATATGAACACCTCAGACTCTCAGCCCGTAACCCGTAACCCGCAACTCGTAACCCGCAACTCGTAACTAAATATATGCACAGAATACAAATATGCACAATCGCCTTACTTTTCGCGTTCACGGGCGTATTCGCACAAACACCCAAGCAACTGCCCGAAGACCGGACAGAGTTTATGACTGCTTTGGAGGAATTGATGAATGCAGCTAAACGCGAGGACAATAAAACGACCTTTGAAACTTTCAGCGAACATGTCACGACAGGGAAATATACAGAGGCACAATTTGCTGATATTCAGAAAATGGCGAACAGAATGCTTGTGGCAAGAATGAGCGTCAATCCTTATTTTGAGAGCTACCTTACTTCTCTCAATATGATGACGATTCATGAACAAAACGATAAGTTCACGAGCTATTTTAATACCTTGGACAGCGTGATTGATGTCGTGAAAAGCAGCAATAAATCTACATACAAAAACTTCGTCAATTTTGCTGCTAACCTTTTTCAATACAATGCCTTACGTTACTCCAAGGGCGGCTCCATGTGGGTATCTTCCAACGATAGTTATACCATTGAATACAAAAACGACAAACCTATTATCAAGTTCATAAAATTGGACTTATTAGGCATTCGGAAAAATGATACAATACGTATTGAGGAAACTTCGGGTGTATATTCTCCTTTCGATGATTTGTGGCGAGGCACAAAGGGTGAAGTAACTTGGGAACGCACCAAATTTGGCGAAGATGTTCGCTGCACATTTGGCAAGTATAAAATTGAGACTAAGAAGTCAGGCTACGAAATAGATACCGCTACCTTGTATTATGCAGACTACTTTGACAAACCAATTGACGGCTCGTTTGAAGACCGTATAATTACAGGTGCATCCAAGCAAGGACATTCTTATCCGCGTTTTTCTTCTTTTACTAAAGTGATGGAAATCAATGATATAGGAGAAGGGATTAAGTACAAAGGTGGTTTTCGACTTGCAGGAGATGACATCAACGGTTATGGTGATAGCAATAATAAGGCTACCATGCAATTCTTCACCAAATCAGGCAAACTCGCCATTAATGCCCGTGCTGAATCTTTCCTTATTCGCAAGGCAGAACGTATCGTTTCTGATGGGGCGGCGGTGAGTATCTATCATAGCCAAGATTCGATTTTTCACCCGCGTATCGGTTTCAAATTTGACGTGAATACCCGCGAACTCACCCTCACGCGTGGCGAGACAGGTATCGAAAAAGCTCCTTTTTATAATTCCTATCATAAATTTGAAATAGATGCTGCGAAAATTGATTGGCAGATAGATTCGGATTCTATCGAAATCGGTAAGGAGCAAAAAGTAGGTGCGAAGCGCGATGTGGTGTTAGAATCTGTTGCTTATTATAATGCAGACCGTTATCGACGGTTTCAGAATATCGCGAGTTTTCACCCATTAACCAAAATAGCATCTTATGCGGCGAGTTATGATTCACCTTATATCGAAGCGGAAGATTTGGCGGCATACATCAGCCCGAATTACGAACTCAAAACGATTCTTGGTTTGTTGACGGATTTGATGGAACAGGGTTTCATTGTCTATTATCCTGAAACACAAATGGTTGAGGTGAAAGACAAGGTCCATCATTGGGTAAAAGCACATGCCAAGAAAACGGATTATGACAATATTCGCATTCTCTCCAATAACGAACGTAATACCAATGGACAGTTGAATATCGAAGATAATTCACTCACATTACACGGCGTTAAAAATGTCATTTTAAGTGATTCTCAACTCGTTGTTATCAAACCTGCGAATGCCGAGTTGCGTGTGGAACAAGGGCGAAACATGCGTTTCAACGGTCAGGTATTTGCCGGATATGGTGTGTTTAAAGGGCGTAATTTTCAGTTTGATTATGATAATTATGACATCGAAATGGATACGATTAATTCATTTAGTATTCGTTATGAAGTAGATAAAGATGTAGATGGCGTACCGCTTTTGAAGGAAGTCAAAACCCGTGTCGAAGACATGACCGGACATCTCCAAATCGACGCGCCCGACAACAAATCAGGGCGAGAAGATGACCCCGCTTATGCCTCATTTGTTTCGCGTAGCAAAGCCCGTGCGTATTACGACAATAGGCGCATACAAGATGGTGCATACAAACGCGATAGTTTTTATTTTGAATTAGAACCCTTTGCTTTTGATAGTCTGAATAGTTTCGATCCATCGGGAATTGTCTTTCCCGGCGAGATGCATACAGCAGGTATTTTTCCGACATTTAAAGAAAATTTACGCATACAAACCGAAGATAACTCCCTGGGTTTTGTGTATAAAACACCATCGGGTGGCTTGCCTACCTACACCAAAGACGGTAAAAATCGCGGTAACTATGCCAACGATATCAAGCTGAATAGTACAGGTTTATGGGGTAGCGGAGAGATTACTTTTCTCAACTCAAAGTTTGAATCCGATGAGATTAATTTTTTGCCGGAGGCAATGCAAGCACAAGCCAATACCTTTAATATCGAAGAACGTCGTACCGGAACAGAATATCCGAAGGTGGATGCCACAGATGTTTTTGTAAAATGGGCACCCTACCAAGACAGCATGTATATCAAATCAGACGATAAACCATTCAATTTCTTTAATAATGAAAAGCAATTAGAAGGTGATTTGGTATTCACAACGGGCGGTTTGTATGGTTCGGGGAGATTGGACTGGCAAGATGCGACGATGACCTCGAAAAAATTATTATTCGGATTCAACGGAGTAAAAGCCGATACTGCCAATCTCACCATTAAAGCCCTTGATGAAGGTATCGAACAAGGTAAACTCGCCTTTAATACACAGAATGTCAATGCTGACCTTAACTTTGAAAGTCAGCGCGGAACATTCGTCAGTAATTCGGGTAATATTACCACAGAAATGCCTTATAATCAGTATAAAACATCTATGAATCGTTTTACATGGAATATGCGAAACGACCAAGTGATTTTCTCTTCTAAAACAGGTAAAAAAGGAGAATTTCTTTCCATTAATCCTGAACAAGATTCGCTAATATTTTTGGCAGATAGTGCGGTCTATGACCTTCAGGATAATATGCTTGATATCGAAGGAGTTGATTTTATCAATGTGGCTGATGCCATTATTTATCCCGATGATAAATACGTTGCCATTCGTGAAAATGCGGATATGGAGCCATTAGAAAAATCAACCATTCTTGCAAATACGAAAAATCGTTATCACAAAATTCAAAATGCAACGATTAAGATTAAGGGGAAAAACGAATATCGCGCAGAAGGATATTACACCTACGAAGCAGGTGGCAGAGAGCAGGAAGTTTTGTTTGACGATATTGTAGCAAAAAAGAAAAAGAAGAAGAAAGAATACGTAACAGTTGGTAGCGGTACAATAGAAGAAGATGATGACTTTTTGATAGATGATAAGATAAAATTCATGGGTGATGTCAAGCTCCGCGCTGATGCTAAGAATCTGCGATTCAGGGGCTTTGCAAAAATTGATTCAGAGGCACTTCAGCGCACGGGCTGGTTTTCGGTGAATGCGAGGGTAGATAAAGAAGATGTGGCAATCGCATACAAAGAACCTGTCACGGTAGATGGTGCAAAACTCCATGTCGGTTTGATGATGAATGTGGATTCAGCACACGTCTATCCTGCAACGATGAGTACGGGCAAATTGGGACGTGATGTACAGATTTTCGACGCAACGGGCGTACTCAAACACGACAAAAAACGTAAGCAATTTGTCTTCGGGGATTCTTCACAAGTCATCCTCAATGGCAAACGCGGCAACAAGCTCACCGTCAACGAAATCTCCGGTAAAGTCACCGCAGAAGGTAGTTTCAATTTCGATGAAGCTTACAAAGATAACATCCATATCAAAACGGCAGGCGTGGCTGTTTGGGAAGATGGCGTGACCAAGTTTGACTTGATTGGCGGTATCAATATCCCGCTTCCGGCGCGTTTGTTGGAGATTTTAGCGGATGATTTATATGGTTATGGAGATGAATTGCCCGATATTGATGTTAATGATAAATATATCGAACACGCGCTTGCAGAGTTTGTTAGTGATGACAAAAAAGTAGATAGAATCATGGCGGATTATCGCACGGGCGGCTATCTCACGCTTCCGAAAGAAGATGATTATCCATTCTTTTTCACAAAATTACCCTTACGCTGGAATGATAATACATATTCATTTACCAGTAAATTTATCGGCATCAGCAGTATCGGCGGCAAGCCTGTAGAAAAGATAGTGAAGTGTTATTTTGAGGTGAAAATGTTGAATAGCATTCCATCATTTACGATGTATATTGATTCGCCGAGTGATGATTGGTATTACATCACTTACAAAAGTGGGCGTATTGCCACGCTTTCTTCTAATGAAGAATATTCAGGCGCAGTACTCGATATGAAAAAGAAAGATCGCGTGAAAGCTCCCAACGGTGAGTACCTTGATATTGTACTGGATAAGTTGGAAAATGTGCGCTACTTTAGCGGGAAGATGAAGAATAACTAAAGGATTTTTGATTTCGGGATTTTTGATTTTTGATTGAATTTTGCTCTGCAAAATTCCAAAACGCATATTCGCGTAGCGAATCAATCAAAAATCAAAAATCGCTGAATCAAAAATCAAACGCTTTTATGAAATCACAAGAACAAAAACTGGTACAAACTTCCCGTGATGCCCTTTGGAAGGCTATCATAAGGGAATTCTTTGAATTCTTTTTGCGCTATTTCTATCCCGGATTTGTGGATATGATTGATTTTGAAAAGGGCTTTGAATTTTTGGATAAAGAATTGAGTGAAATTCAAGTCAAATCCAAAGGAAACCAACGTTATGTGGATATACTTGTTAAAGTATTTTTGCATGATGGCAACGAAGAATGGGTCTTATTTCACATTGAAGTGCAAGGGCAAGACGACTCCAATTTTGAAGAACGCATGTTCATCTACTTCTATCGTATTTTTGATAAATACAGAAAACAAGTAGCAGCATTGGCAATTCTAACAGATGATGAGGTATCGCACCCGCAAAAGTACGAGTACACTTTTTTGAATACCAAATTGACTTACGAATATGCTACATACAAATTACGTGAAAAAGACCTCGCCGATTTTTCAAATAAAGATAATCCCGTTTCGATTATCATGGAAGTCGCATGGCAGGCATTAAAGCATAATAAGTTGGATGACAGTGAATTGTACGATTTTAAAATTAATTTAATACGTAGGCTCAAAGCACTCAACTACGACGCTCAACGTATCCGACTTTTGCTCAATTTTATCAAGCGATACACCAATTTTGAAAATTCGGAAATAAGCCTTAAATTTGAATACGAATCACACATCATTTTTGATAAAGAAATTACTATGGGTTTAGAAGAAGCTATTCTAACGGATGCAATACAGCAAGGTAGAGAAGAAGGTATTGAAATCGGTACGCAACAAACCGAGCAAAAATTTAATGAAGAACGTAAGTTAGCTATTATCAATCTTCAAAATGAAGGTTTTGATAATGAGCGAATTGCTCATATACTAAATATTCCTATAGAAAAAATTGATACACTATTAGAAACCAATTTGGAGGAAGAGTAACTGCCTGAACTGAACCAATCAAAAATCAAAAATCTCTAAATCATCAATTTCTTTAATCCACTGCATCCCTTCCACCTTACGAAACCACGTCATTTGCCGCTTGGCATATCGACGCGAATTGCGTTTTATTAATCGAATAGCTTCTTCACGGTCAATTTTTCCATCAAAAAAATCAAACCACTCTTGGTAGCCTACTGTTTGTAGTGAAGTTAAATGCCGAAGCGGGTGCAATTCTCGCGCTTCTTGTTCCAATCCTGCTTCAATCATCATATCTACACGCTTATTGATGCGCTCGTATAAGGCTTCGCGTTCCCAATCAAGACCTATATATACAGGTACAAACGGACGCGGCGATTTTTCTTTATTATGAAAATGAGAAAATGGCTGCCCCGTAGCCCTGCACACCTCCAATGCCCGAAGCAATCGCTTGGGGTTTTGTGTATCCACTTGTGAATAATACGCAGGGTCAAGTTCTTTTAATTCATATTGAAGTGGAGTAATACCTTCATTTTCAAATAATTGATTTAATTCCTCACGTATGTGCATCGGCACCTCAGGAAATTCATCCAATCCCTCACATACCGCTCGAATGAAAAAACCTGACCCACCAACCATTATCACGACATCATGCTTTTGATACAATTTTTCTAATAAATCCAATGCCTCACGCTCATAATCGCCTACGCTATACGTGTCATGTACGCTAAGATTATCAATAAAATGATGTGTTGCTTGTGCAAGTTCTTCCTGTGTAGGTTTGGCAGTACCAATATTCATTTCGCGGTAAAATTGGCGACTATCTGCCGATAGAATTTCGGTATTAAAATGCTGTGCAAGACGGATTCCCAGACCCGTTTTGCCACTTGCCGTCGGTCCGCCTACTACAATTAGATATTTACAGTCCATAGTTCATAGTCCATAGTCCGTAGTTCGATAAGTCGTATAGTATGCTTTTTTTATTTGTTATTGATAATCAGTTTTTTATGAAAAGTAAGAATAACTAATTACTAACTATGGTCTACGGACTATCGACTATGGACTAATTGAATTAAAAAAATTCAATTAAAAAGTACAAGGTAAAGAAAAAATACTTATCTTTGCATCCACATTTAAAAAAGGACAACACTTTATAAAGATTTACATAGTCATGAGCAATTTAATGAAGTACGTTACAGAGCAGGAAGCAAAGGAAAATAATTTTCCTAATTTCCGTGCGGGCGATAACGTTACTGTTGGTTATAAAATCATCGAGGGAGCGAAAGAACGTATCCAGAATTTTAAAGGGGATGTGATTCAGATTAAAGGTGAAGGATTGGGTAAAACATTCACAGTTCGCAAAATGTCGAACGGTGTAGGTGTAGAGCGTATCTTCCCTTTCTCGGCTTCTACGATTACCGAAATCAAGGTAAACAAACACGGAAAAGTACGCCGTGCGAAATTGTACTACTTACGTGACCTGATTGGTAAGAAGGCACGTATCAAAGAGAGAAAATTCGTTAAACAGAATTAATATTTACACGTTCATTATAAACGTGTTCTTTCCGAAGACCCTTCCGCAAGGAGGGGTTTTTTTATTGTGATTGCGAAAAAATAAAACCCGTTCCAAATTCATATTGGAACGGGTTTTATTTAGTGAGAGAAATTAAATAAATTCGACAGTTATGCGCCGTAATTTTTTCTTCTAAGAAATTCAAAAAATCGTTGCATAGCAGGGCTACG
>JAHDEO010000338.1 GCA_020628725.1 Saprospiraceae bacterium | reverse complement strand
TTCATAAACTACTCTAAAACAGTAATTTAAAAACGGGGTAATCCGTTACAATCAGTAAAGTTTTATTACCCGTAACCGAAAACCGCATTTTATCATTACTTGAACTATATGGAAAAGAAATAGGGAGAATGTTCTTTATTTCATTTTTCAAGACTCCAACTCCGGAGATATCGGTATTGCTATTAAATTCCAGAATAAGGTCATTACCCGAAAGTCCAACATTTTTCATCGTGAATTTGCTGTTTTCCATGGTATACTGTTCGTGACCGGCTAAGTCGAATCGAATTTTATCCTCATCTGTATTTTCCTCTACTTGGATTTTGGTGTCATTATCAGTGTCGCTAATGATAGTTGCAGTAGCGGGTGTTGACCAACTTACATTGCCTACACCGTCGGTTTGTAAGACTTGTCCGTTTGTGCCACCTGCCGGGAGTTCGATTTCATTGGTGGGGTCGGCGTCAGCGTCATCAGGTGAGGTGATGTAGCCGTTATTCGCTACGAAAGCATCTACTTGTGATTCACTTAATTGTGTATCGGTATCCGTATCAACGGTTTTATCTGTCCATGAATAATTGCCGCTGCCATCAGTAGCAAGGATTTGACCGTTTACGCCGCCTGCGGGGAGTTCGATTTCATTGGTGGGGTCGGCATCGGCATCATCGGGTGAGGTGATGTAGCCGTTATTTGCTACGAAAGCATCTACTTGTGATTCAGAAAGTTGTGTGTCATTATCCGTTGGTGTATTCCAACTCACTACGCCTGTACCATCTGTTTGTAGTACCTGCCCATTTGTACCGTCATTAGTAGGGAAAGAAAAGGCATTATTGATATTGAGCGTACCATTTAGCACATTAATATCACCCCCATCAACCATCATATCTCCTCCGGCAACGTGTAACTTAGCTTGTGGGTTGGTCGTGCCGATACCCACATCGGCGGCATTACCGAGGATAACGGTGCTATCACGTTCAAAACGGGTTTCTGCACCAATTGCCACGACATTTTTAAAACTTAATTGACCACTTCCTATCGGACGAATTTCTGACCCGATGAGTACCGAATTTTCGAGGTGTGTTATTCTGCTATTACCAATCATATATCCGGCTAATCTACCGATACCTACATTGCCAAAACCCGTATTGGTTTCAGAGAGGCTTCCTGCACCAATCGCTACATTGGCTGCAAAAGCGACATTTCCATTATAGGATTGGAGCGCGGCATTTCCGATAGCAATATCCGCTGTCGAAAGGGTCGAAGCATCAATACCAACTAAAGCCTGGTCACCAATACCAATTAAATATTTTCCCGGTTTACTACCAATATTTTCCCCTGCCTCTCTACCGAGAAATAAGTTAGTGCCTCCGGGCAACTCGAACCTTCCGTCTGTGATACGAAGCACTTCGCCTACATTGCCCTGCGAAAAAACAATCTCATCTTGGTCTTGATTTTGTTCTACTTCGATTTTGGTGTCTCTATCATCATCTGCTAAAGCCTTACCAATACCGTTAAAAATTTCACCATTAGAAAAATTAATGGTGTCCACATTGAATAAAGAAACTGTATTATTGCTTGTCTGTGGAGTTACAAAGTAGGGATTTTGACAACTGAAGGCATAGACTTGATAGGCATAATCTTCATTATCGAAATCTACTGATTTTAGCCAAGTGAATGCACCGTTCGTTTCTTCTAATTGTATGGTATATTGCTGCCCTTGAAAGACGGCAACAGGTGTATTCAGTATGACCTCATGCCATACTTCGATATCAGGAATAACAATGGCTTGACTGTGAATAATCACTCCATTAGCACCACCGTCGAGAATGCGTAATGTACCATTTTGGATACCATCAAAAAGACCATCTACATCAATAGGACCTGAACCTCCAAAATACACTTGTACGGAATACAAACTATCATTTGATGGAGACACATTGCCCAGATCATGAGTAAATGTTTGATTTGCAATAGTATTGTAGATGGAACCTTGGTCGGGTGAGAGTGTAGTGTTGGCAGCACTAAGTGCTATTATCGGCTCGCAAGGATCTGACACAGTGATGCCGTTAGATAAGTCGAGTTGGTTGTTGGCATTACCAATATTTATCCATTCGTTTCCATCAAAATACCAAAAGCTATCCGTATCTGTGTCATAGGTCAAAAGCCCGTCTGCGGGTGTGTTGATGGCTTCCCGTTCTGTGGTTGTCATGCGGGGGATGAGTACGCCTTTTCCAGTACTGTTGACATCCAACATGGCGGAAACATGCGGTGCGATTCCATTTTCATTTATGCTGGTGGGGAGTTCGGAGGTGTTGTGTTGGGCGAGTAGTGTTCCGCTACAAAGCGCAAAAATAAATATACTTACTACGAAAAATGCAGAAAACGAATGAGTACGTCTCATATTTTATTTTTTTTGTAAAAAAGATGATGTGGGAAATGAAGTGTAGTAAAACACACAGTTTGTTCTATGTCACATAATAATGGTGTGTAATATATGTAGAAAAACTGCTCGCCGATTGGCTTAAACGAAAGGATGGGTGACAGGTGAAATAAAGATTATTTACAATACGAAAGTTAGCAGAGAATTGGTATTTATTATTTTAGAGAGACTTTTTTCTTATTCTTATTTCTACTTGGCAGTCCACTCCGGATTCATGTAAGTCGTCGGCAATCTGATAAAAGGTAGGGAAGTGATTGTTCCAAGCTTTCGACTCTTCGAAGATTATTTTTCCATTGGGGTTTACCATTTTCAGTAACTCTGAAGTTGAGCAATTTATAGCAACCTTTAATTTCGATATATATTCCTTTTTATAAGGTATTTCTAAATACCAGTAATCTTCCAAATTCTGAATTTTCAATTCAAAATGATGTATCCAATCTACAAAGGGAGTTGAACCTTCAAATTCTTTAAATTTACCATCTTTGCTTATCAATAACCTGCCAATACCTACAATTGGCTCTTTAGGAATTATATTTTCTTCACCTTTGACACACCAACTGAAGGAATAACAATGTTTGTGTTCAACCATTGAATGTTCAAGAACATTCATTTCTTTTTCAAATTCGTTCCCATTATTAATCCAGCGGATTGCTTCTTTCAATATTTCAGGTTTCGATAAATTCATTTTTTTGTACTCTCAAAAATTAAGAATCACATTGCCCGTTTTTTGTCCGCTTTGCACATATTCGTAAGCTTCTTTAATTTGTTCCGACTTGTAATGTCGGTCTATACTTGAAGTACATCAGGATCTCCGTATTTATTTCGTGTGATTGCTTTCATCTTTCCTTTTCACATAAAAAAATGCAAGTTCAATTCGGAATTGAACTTGCACTCGATACTTGAACTTGCACTTTACTTAGGTGCAAAAGCAGCGTCCAAAATTTCCTCATCAAAATCGCCATGCGGCGCACCGTGTACGTGTTGGTAAGTCGCTGATATAAAGACCATTTGGGCAGCTGATACCACAACTTGTACAAACAGGAAGGTCAAAATTCCTGATACAATACCAAGCACCGGATGGATGAAAGATAGCGCGAAACCAATCGCAAGAGCCGCTAAAAATCCTAAGAAACTAAATATCCCTATACCGAAATTTGCGCCGATAGCTTCGCCCCATTTCTCACGCATGATACTGCCGGAACGCTTGACAGCTTCTATTGGATTGACATTTTCATAAGCCAAAACCGGCACTACAAAAAACGTCACCACCGACCACGCAATACCTATAAGTCCCGATACAATATTACCGATAGCACCGCCTCGCTCTTGAATCACTTTCAATACAAAACCAACTGTACCTGCCAATAATGCCCACATCAAGATAGGCACAGTGCGCGTACTTGCGTAGCGAAATCCTTCTTTAAATGAAGTTTCTTCGCCTTCAAAAATACGTTTGACGCAATACACCAAACCTACATTGAAAAAGACAATCAAAAAGTAAGATATAACGTAAAAAAGAAATGTCAGCACATAGCCCAACCACTCTGCTCCACCGCCTTCTACAGTGGCAGAAGAAATACTTCCATCTCCGAATATTGACTCAAAGCCAATAAATAGCCCTGCAATGCCCAGTACAAAGGACAATACTACAGCAATAAGCGTTAGCGATGAAACAACAGGGAAAAGCATCAGTTGAGGGTTGTTGCGGATGGTCTTGAGGCTCGTGATACCGAGGTTCCATCCCGCAGAAATTCTGTCAAAAAATCTCATGAGTTAAATAAGTTTTGGTAACTCGACGTCCCTATAGAACGTGAGTTGAGTTTTGGTTAAGAATAAATTTTTAAAGCTATACTTCTTTTGAAGATAATTTATATATAACTGCAAAAATATATCTTATTACCCTTTAAGTCAATATTTTCTGACGATTTCTCCCCAAAAGACGATGAAAGTGTGTTTTTAAAGTATTAAAATTTTGGCGAAGCCAAATCAAAACTTGAACTTGCGCTTGATTTATATAAGGACAGTTCACGAACTGTCTCTACATTCAACTTGATTCTTGAACCTTTAATCTTTGTACGGACAGGTCGTGACCTGTCCCTGATATCATGGCATCAGCATTCGCACATTCATTAGTAGCAGTCACGGTGGGAAAAGTCTTCCCATCAAAAGTCCAACAATTCAAATTTTTCGCACTTGGTATTTTTTGCGCTACCGTACCGGATTTGGATGTTTTCATGCACAATCTGGGCTACGATTACAGCCATGTATTGGGACATCGGGGCTTTTTCCACTCTATACTATTTTCCTTTTTCTTGGCATTAGTGATTACACTCATTTTTTATCGTAAAACCAAGATAACAAGCAAATTAGGAGTGACAATTCTTGTCTATTTCTTCATCTGTGCTGCCTCGCATGGTTTCTTGGATGCGATGACTACAGGTGGTCGAGGGATTGCGTTTTTTGCGCCCTTTGACAATACACGGCACTTCCTCCCGTGGCGTGTGATACGCGTATCACCCATGAGTATCAGTCAATTTTTTGGTGAATGGGGTTTGCGCGTATTAAAAAGCGAAGCTTTTTGGATTGGGATTCCTTGTGTGGTGGTGTTATTGGGAAATTGGCTGGTACGTAAAGTAATCAGACAATCATAATTCCGGTTTTATATTTTTTATTGTAAATTTGAATGCAATAAATAAAGAATATAAAACGACCACAATATGATTAAATACAGAACTTGCCACCTCTGCGAAGCCATGTGTGGACTCGCTATTGAGATAAAAGATAATGAAGTCGTATCCATCAAAGGACACGAAGAAGATATTTACAGCAAAGGACATATTTGCCCCAAAGGAGTGGCATTAAAAGAACTCCACACTGACCCCGACCGCCTTAAACAACCTGTAAAAAGAACTGCCGACGGCTGGCAAAAAATCTCATGGGAAGAAGCCTTCGACACAGTAGAACGAGAATTCAAACGCATCAGAAAAAAATACGGAAACGACGCCATCGCCACTTACACAGGCAACCCAACGGTACACAACACAGGTACAGCACTCACCCTCTACGATACGATTAATGCCATCAACACACGCAATCGTTATGCCTCTCATAGTTTGGATTCTGTTCCGGTTTTTGTGGTCAATCAAATGATGTTTGGTCATGCAGTGCTGGCACCTATTCCTGATATAGAAAACATCAATTATCTACTGATTATCGGTGCGAATCCGATGGCATCTAACGGCAGTTTTATGTCAACGCCCGATATTAGAGGAAAAATCAAAGCCATTCAAAATAAAGGCGGAAAAGTCGTCGTGATTGACCCAAGAAAAACGGAAACCGCTCAAAAAGCCAGCGAGCATTATTTCATTCAGCCGGAAAAAGATGTGCTTTTGTTGTCGTCAATTGTCAATGAATTATTTAGAAGAAATGCTATCGCAAAATCAAGAGCATTATCTTTTTCGGATAATTTGGAAACACTAAAAACACTTACTAAGCCTTTCACGATACAAAAAGTTGCCCCCGTCACAGGCATGTCTCCCGAGCAAATTAATCATATTGTAGATGATTTGTTAAAGCACTCAAACAGTGTGATTTATGGCAGATTGGGCGTTAATATTCAGTCTTATGGGACGCTCTGCCAGTGGTTGATTACCGCCATCAATATTTTACTTGGACGATTGGATGAGAAAGGAGGTTTGTTGTTCACCTTACCTGCGATTGATTATGTCACCTTGATGGCGCATGAATCAAAAATGTTTCGTTACAGCAGCCGAGTTGGGGATTACAAAGAAGTAGTTGGCGAATTTCCGACTGCCACGCTCGCAGATGAAATCTTGACCAAAGGCGAAAATCAGGTTCGGGGACTGCTGACTATCGCGGGCAATATTGCCCGTTCTGCTCCAAATTCTACATTGGTCGAAGAAGCACTTGAAGATTTAGAATTCATGGTAGCCGTCGATATGTATATCAATGAAACAACCAAATACGCCAATATTATCCTTCCTCCGGCAGTGGGTTTGGAAACCATGCACTATTCTTTTGTACTTCATATAGTTGCCACCCGAAATACCACTAAATTTAGCCCTGCACCATTGCCGATTTCCGAAAATCAGCGTTACGATTGGCAAATTATGGGTGAGTTGCAACGAAGACTATTTAGTGGAAATATTTTCAATAGAATGAAAAGCAATTTCATGTCGAAATTACATCCGAAAACCAAACTTGACCTTGCCTTGAAGACCGGTCCGTATGGCGTATGGGGCGGAAGGCGATTTAAGAAAGATGGCTTGAGTCTCAAACGATTGGAAAAACATGCCGGCGGCGTGGAATTATCTCCCCTAACATCCGTATTACCCAAACGATTATTCACGAAAAACAAACGAATAGAATTAGTACCACCGCTTTTTGCCAATGAATTACCAAAAGTCGAAAAGTTATTATCTCCAAATGGACATCCAGATTATCCGCTGAAATTAATCGGCAGACGACATCTGAGAAGTAATAACTCTTGGATGCATAATCTCCCTTTACTTGAAGGTGGTTCGCGGCGATGCACCGTGATGATACACCCGGATGATGCTGCAAATTTTGATATTCAAGATAAAGAGTTAATCGAAGTATACTCTGAATGGGGTAGCATTAGTATCGAAGCCGAGATTACCACAGACATCATCGGCGGCACGATATGCATACCTCACGGCTGGGGACATCATGGAAAAGGCACGGCTATGAGTGTAGCAGAAAAAAATGCCGGAGCCAATATTAATGAGTTGATGAACCACAAACGACTAGACCCGCTTTCGTATAACATGGCATTCAACGGGCAGCCCGTAGCTATTCGGAAAATTAAAGCAAAAATAAATTGAAGAAAATATCTGTCAATCATATTGAGTTTCTACGCTTATTTTAAACGTAATAAATGACCTAAGCAAAACAACACAAATACATTTTAGGGACACAATTTACGTATCTTGCGTCCCTAAAATTTATCAATGAGTACGAACACGCATTTTGGTACAGAAAAGTTGGGCAAGTTATTACGTGGGCAAGCCATTCCTGCTTCTATTGGCATCTTGGTGATGTCAATATATGGTATTGTGGATACCATATTCGTGGGGCGATGGGTAGGTACTCTGGGAATTGGTGCGGTGGCGGTGGTCATGCCGATTACTTTTCTGATTGCGAGTATTGGGATGGCGATTGGCGTAGGTGGTGCGTCTATTATTTCGCGTGCCTTTGGCGAAGAAAATGACAAAAAAGCTCACCAAACCTTTGGCAATCAAGTTGTTCTCACGGTGATTTTATCCGTTAGTTTTGTATTGTTGGGGTTTTTATTCCAAGATACGGTATTGAGTATTTTTGGCGGTAAAGGCGACCTGCTGACACCTTCTCGCGAGTATTTTCACATCATCTTATACGGCATTCCCTTTTTGGCTTGGGGAATGATGAGCAATAATGTCATACGTGCCGAGGGCTATCCCACGATGGCGATGTTCATTATACTTATACCTGCGGTAGTCAATATTATTTTAGACCCGATTTTGATAGTCGGCTTTGATATGGGCATCAAAGGCGCGGCTTGGGCAACGACCATTTCCTACATCACAAGTGCCCTCTATGCGACTTGGTTTTTTGTATTTGGTAAATCAGAATTGAGATTAAATCCAAAATGCTTTCGCCCCAATATCCCTATCATTAAAGAAATTGGAGCGATTGGTTCGGTGACGTTTGCCCGGCAAGGTGTGGTGAGTTTGTTGGCTATCGTTTTGAATAATAGTTTGTTTGTACAAGGCGG
>JAHDEO010000337.1 GCA_020628725.1 Saprospiraceae bacterium | reverse complement strand
ACTCCCCAACTTTCTTTGTGTGACAATAATTTTCCGGTACTCGGATTGTAACCATCGTCGTAATTTCCGTCTTGGTCAACATCTTGATTGAGTTGACCGGATAAGATGTATTCCTTTTCCTCTTCGCTGATATTCGGGTGTGTTTTTGGCGGAGATTTTACCAATATCATCCAAGGAATTAACCATAAAAATCCCAGTAAACCAATGACCACAAAAATCATTTGCCAACTAAAATAAATGGTCATAAAAGCAATCAAGGGAATCGAAATAATGCCACCAATTGCAGCACCCGAATTAAACAAACCTTGTGCAAATGCCCTTTCTTTTGTGGGAAACCATTCTGCATTTCCCTTCGCCGCGCCAGGCCAGTTGCCAGCCTCTGCCACACCCAAAATAGCCCTGAAAATAGCAAAACTCCACAAGCCTCTTGCAAAAGCATGAAGCACAGTCGCAATAGACCAAAATCCTATGGACAGCGCAAAACCAATTCTCGTACCTACCCAATCAAAAATTTTCCCAAAGATAGCCTGACCAAAGGCGTAAGAAAAGATAAATACGGATAAAATCCAACCATAAATTTCCTTTCTTTGGTCGGCATTTTTATCCGGATATAAATTTTCTGCAATATCGGGCCACAGCACCGATAAAGATTGACGGTCAATATAATTTATCACCGTAGCCAAGGCAATCAAAGCAATAACCCACCAGCGTAATCCTTTTATTCTCATAATGTTATGTTTGTATTTCGGTACTTCTTATCGGTAGTCCTTAATATGTCCGGCATCTGCCAAAATATCCTCTCTCGCAGGACTGAATACGTCAATCAATATACCCGGCTTCGTGCATACACATCCGTGCATGACATAAGGCGGAATGTAGTACGAATCCCCTTCTTTTATCGTTTTGACTTCATCTCCAATGGTCATTTCAAATTCGCCACCTGCCACATATGTAACTTGCGAATGGTAGTGGTTGTGCATTTGACCGACGGCTCCGGTGTCAAATTTAGCGACTACAATCATGATTTTGCCATCGTAACCATGAATCTGTCTTTCGAGTCCTTCGGCGACTTTTTCCCAGGGGGTGTCGTCTTTGAAGAAAAATTCTTTAGTTGCTGGTATTTGCATAATAATGAGTGAATTATGAATTTTTAGTGAGTGAATGTATATCTGTATCGACGACTTTAGCCGTTGAGTATTTCCGAAACTCCGCGACGACTAAAGCCACCTGTACGTTATTTTCGTGTAACATTTACTTGTTGAAAAGCATCATCATTACTTGTGATGTCTTCATTATTTTTCAATACTACGTCTTTGAATTTGATAATCGGTTCACCTACGATGAGGTGTAAATTTATTTTTTTACTATCCTTAAATTCGAGGTCGTGCATATCGGCTAATTGTACGCCATGCAGGTTCATGGTGGCTTGGTATTGATTGCGTTTGTCGTGACCTATATTATCGAAAGTTGTATTGTGTAAATCAAGGATAGGTCCGAAGGTGCTTTCATCCCGTCCGCCACGATAAAGACTCAATACGACTCCACCAATATCTTTAAAAGTAGAATTGGTAATGACCACATTTTCAACATTATAAATCCCTCTATCGTCTATTTCTTTATCCAAATTAAAAACGTGTCCGGTGATATTATTGAAATTGCAATTATCTACAAGAATGGAGTCCGCAAATGTATTTTTATAGACCCGCAAGACATTAAAACTATGATTCACATCAAGGTCATTGAAATCGCAATTACGAATCATCAATTTATAATTATTAATCATCGAATAGCGGCTGGTGCAAATGACCGAATTGCCCGAATAATCGTCGCAATCTCTACCCGAAAAATTGATACCTTCGAGTGTGAGCGAACCGCCATTTTCAAGATTAAATAAGGAAGTTCGTTCAAATGTAATTTCCGGTCTTTCAGCGAGTCCGGGTGCAGCTTCTATGGTGATTGTGTGGGGAATTGTGATTGCTTTTCCCTCAAAATAATTACCGGATTCCGTCAAGCGAATGATGTCACCGGGCGCAGAGTTTTTGACCGCCTCAAAAATGGTATTTTCACCGCGCGGTACTTCGATAATTTTGCCTGTTCCGAAGCGTATCTGATAGTCTTTTTTCGGATACCATGATACGCCTGTATTGTCGCGTCCGGGGCGGGGTTTGCTTTGGTCGGGTCCGATATTGGGGTGAGATTTGGCGCGTTTTACGCCGTCTTTTTCTATAAATTTTATCTCTTGGGTAGCGAAGCCTTTTTCGAGTGTTTTTCCTTTATTTTCGGGGAAAGCGATGTTGGAACTGACGACATTTCCCGCAAATTCAATCCCGCTAATATCGTCATAGACCGTAAATACATCATCTTTTTTTGTATTATAAAAGATGTTGTTCGTCATTTTAGTATCTATCGGAGTCGCGCTTCTTTCTTCGTCGCTTCCGGCGCAGAGTTGGACGTGGTCGCAATCAATAATGAGGTTGTTGGAGGCTTCCGAATTTTTGACTTGAAAGTAGCGATTCAAAGGCGAATTGGGTACACCATTCATCACCACCAAAGCTCCGCGAAAACGATAGCCTGTGATGCCTTGCAGGTAATTATTGCGGACAGTTTGCGATTCATTGATGATGCGAATACCGCCCGTATTGGCTTTTCGATTGGCGAAAAAATAGTTGTTTTCGACGAGCGTTTCATTGCCATGTCGCATGGTGAGTGTGCCTTGACATTCGTAGAAGGTATTGTTGCGAAAGGTATTTTGACAGGATTTACTGGAAATAATTTCTAACTCGCCGTTGCAATGTTCAAAGTAATTATCTTCAACTACGGTGTTGGAATTGGAGAGGGAATAATGGCTTGTGCCGATGCGGAGTGTTTCGCCACCATTTGAGCCGAGAATGGGGCGATACCCAAAGTAGTTATGGTCAATTCGATGATTATTTTCACGACTTGCTTCGGTTTTGATACGTACCGCGAGCGTGACTCCGCGATTGCGTTTGCCAACTAAATAATTATGGTCGAAACGGTTATTTTTCCCATAAATTTCCACCCAATAATCCGAATCAAATCTTTCGGAAGGGTTGTAATCTTCTATAACACATTCAGTTACGCGACAGTTGTTGCACAACATTTCCTTATCCTTACGAAATGCAATGACCGACCCCGAAGGCGTATGTCCGTTGCGAAATACCAAACCTTCTACGTGCATGTATTCTCCACCGATGCGGATATTTGATTGTCCTTCGAGAAAGACCTTACCTTTCTCTTGTACCGTGAGCGTGATTGGTTTTTCTGCCGTTCCTTTTCCGTAGAATTTTAGCTCGGTGTCCGTCCAAATTCCATTTGCCAAGACAATTTTATCTCCGGCTTGGGCGGCTTTTACTGCGGCTTTAAATTCGTCTATGTTTTTTACTAATTTTCCCTCTATTACAGGCGTATTTGTAACGGGAACATCCACATTTTGTGTGACCGTACATGCAGCAAGTAATATTAGAAGGGTAAATATGTAGGTTGTTTTGTGTATCATTCAATGGTTTGTTCTGCATCAATTATTTGAGGTTGGGAAGCCGGACTTTGTTGCCCGAAACTCGCCTTGCATTTTCAAAATGCAAGGCGAGTGTTTGAGGACAAATTCTAATTTTCAAAATCAATTCACGTAACAAAAACATTTTTCTTTTGCGATTGATACAGACTCCTAACCCAGTGCAGGCTGGAAGCCTGTGTTACTAATGCCAGACTTCTAAATCGTAAAATTTCACTCTTGAAAAAGCCCCGTCATCCGTTGTGTTCAGGTAGTTTCCGGCTTTAAAATAATTCTCAAAAATCCCCCAGCGTTCCATGTGAATATCCTCATAAACAAAGGATTCATCATCATTCAGAATCACCTCTAAACGTCCGTCCGAAGCAATAATTTCAACTGTAAATTCCTCAAAATCAACCTTTTCGTCAAATGATTCGGCTTCGTCTTCCCATGCGCTCGTGCGGAGAATTTCCACATCATCTACATTAATATCTTTCAGCACTTTGTGATGTACACGCACGTAACCTTTGTTCCAATAAACTTTCAGAACAGGCGGTGCATTATTGTCATCTTCGCCGATGAGGTCGCGTTGCTCGTTGGTCAGTCTGCCGTGTATTTGCAGGACGATGAGGCGGTGAAAATCACCGTCATCTTCTTGCGAAACTTCGTCTATTTTTAGGGTGGCTTTCATTCTACCGCCTTCGGCAAATGTCCAGTTGGTCGTATTGCTGCCCGGGTCGAGTTGCTCGCGCAGTTCGGTGCGAGAGTAGGATGAATTTGGGGTCGTGCTGCCCGGATAGGTGTAGAAAACGAGCGAACCGTCAGTAGAGTCGTTATACATGAACTCTTTGAGCGTCGTGTTGGTCGCATAATTCAGAATTTCGGGTGGTTCTATCTCGCTTGGACTACCGATTGGGAGGGTGACTTTCCAATTGTTGAGGTCGATATTCGGGAGGAAAAAATCCACGCCTTCTACCGGTGGGTCAACAACTACGGGTGGTTCGTCATCGTCTGTCATAGGTTCAGTATCTTTACAAGTTGCTGATAATAAAATAATTACCCCAAGTAATAACAGTTGTTGATAATAGATAAATTTTGACATGACGATATATTTTATAACGTTGATTGTGTAAAAGTAAACCTATAAGGCTTTCAAAACCTTATAGGTTTAAAGTATCGAATAATCAATTCTGTTCTATTCTTCAAATTCAAATAAATCAATACGACATTCTACACCTGTATTGGTGAAGAAAATCGCTACCTCTGAGCTACTACCCGAATTGAATTCTATAGAAGCGGGTACATAATCACTTGCACTTGTTTGATCGGTCAATTCGACAGAGGCAATCGTTGCTTCATTGACCAAATCCGGGTCTGATACCGCACCGCCGAGTATGGCTACTGTGAGTGTACCAACCGGGTCAGTCTTCATTGTATATGCAAAATTGAGTTTATAATCTGTTTCCGGTAGGACTGTAATGAGCTGATAACCAATTCTATCTCCGGCAGAAGGGAGTTTGGCAGCTTGGTCGCCATCATAGACAGGACTACTCGTAATTTGGATAACACCACCCAAATCGCTGTTTCTCCAACAATCACGACCGTCTTGATTGCCATCACCACAACCCGCAGTATCAGAGTCATCTTCAAAACTAAACTCACTGATAGTCGGCGTGAAATTGACTACAGGTTCTACCACTTCAATAATCTTTTCTGTGGTGCTACTTTGATTCAATTTATCCGTAGCGGTCAATTTGACGGTGTAGGTGCCATCGGCTGCGTATACATTGGTCGGATTGGCATCTGTAGAGGTATTGCCATCGCCGAAGTCCCATGCGTAATCCGTTGCGGAAATGGAGAGATTGGTAAAGTTAATCTCCTTGTAATCCGCTTCATTTGGTGTGGCAGAGAAGGCGGCTGACGGTGGTGTTTCGTCAGGAATAGAGCCTTCTTCCGGCAGTTCGTCGGTATCGCAAGCAGTAACCAATCCAATCATTAAAAATGAAAGGAAAAGGAGCTTTGCGGCAGATTTAAATGAAATATTTTTTATATTAATTAGATTCATTTTTATTATTTTGATAATGATAATGGGTTTTCCTATCTAACGTGAAACACGGGCTGGAAGCACCGTGCTACGTTCTAATAACCCGGATTTTGAGTGAGTGCGCCTCCGCTAACGTTGATTTCATTTTGCGGAATGGGGAGTATCACATCCGTAGGTGCGAATGTCTCACCATTTGCAGTAGCAAAAGCACTGAGTACGCTCTCTGCCACGCCGAAGCGGACGAGGTCGTAAAAACGATGATTCTCAAAAGCCAATTCAGTTCTGCGCTCGTTGAGTAGCATTTCTTTTGTCAATTCTGCATCAGCTGTAGGCATTGCTGCACGTGTGCGAACTGCATTATAAGCATCTAAGGCTGAACCGTTTGTAGTAGATGCGCCACCTGCCATAATCGCCTCTGCGTACATGAGCAAGACATCCGCGTAGCGCAAGACAATCCAATCATTGCCGCACAAACGGGCATCAGAAGAAACGGTTAGAAATTTACCGACTTCGGCAGGTACAAGAGGATTGTATAAGGTTTCAGTTCTGACAGTTTCGTCAGGACTGTAATTAGCATTGAAGTCATCTGTGATGTAGTTGAGACCACTGACTACGCCACCTGCCGTCATCTCGAATGAGAAATCTTGGCTTTCGTTGGCATCATCATCAAGGTAAGGAATGGCGAAGATAATTTCATCATTGCCTTCGGCGTAAAATACATCGTGGTAGTTATCCACGAGTGTATATGCGCTACTCGATATTAGTGTATTCAAGACGCTTTCTGCGCCACTATAATTGCCTTGTGTCAATCTCACTTTGCCCAATAATGCTTGTGCCGCACCCTTAGTGGCACGTCCGAAAGGCATGGATGAAGGAAGTAATTCCATTGCCGAAGCCAAGTCAGATTCTACGGCAGAGAGTACAGCACTCTGGTCGTCCTGCCCGAAAAATTCGGTATCGGTTTGGATGATGACTTGATCAATAATCGGAACTCCACCGAAAGCTCTGGTCAAGTTGAAATGTGCCAATGCACGAGCAAATTTTGCTTCGCCTTCAAATTGATTTCTGAGACTTCCATCGTCCACAACACTCAAGTTTTCAAGTACACGATTAGCACGGAAAATTACATTATAATTCGCTGACCAATAGTCGCCTATGGCAAGATTAGTTGGTTCTACATCAAAACTCTCAAACTGCGCCCAGTCACCTTCGCTGGATTTGGTGCGCGTATTATCAGAACGCATTTCTGTTAGGGCAAATTCGCGTAGCGGTACATTTTGCAGACCATCATAAATGGCAATAACCGCTGCTTCTACTTGTGAGGCATTTTCGTAAAAACCATTTTCACCGATAGCAGATTCGGGCGCAAGGTCGAGTTGGTCTTGGCAGCCGAACGCCAGCAATATTGCAAAGGTGAAGATTATATATTTTAAATTTTTCATTTTTATATTTTTGTTTATCCGCAGCTATCAGTCCACAGTCCGCCGCTGTTACGCGAGAAATATTCACGTTAAACTACGGACTGTGGACTGATTGACAGCCGACTTTTAGAATTGCAAATTAAGTCCTGCGGAAATGGTGCGATAAATCGGTGCCGGACCGCGTTGGTAACCGTAAGTGAGTGGATTGCCACGCCCTTGGTCGTAACCTTCCGGATTGTAGCCCACATAATTGTCCGCCATTCTGTAAATCAGGTTTTGTGCGCCTACATATACGCGGAGGTCGCGGATACCGACTTGACCGAGTACGCTGTTTGGTATTTGATAACCTAAATTAACATTTCTAAGTGAAAAATAATCAGCGTCTTGTACATCATCATTGGTAAAAATACGTTGTACGACCAAATCTGCATCCGGGAAATCACTGGTGTAATCCTGATTGCTCGAAAATTCTTGCTTGATATATTGAGAAGAAATATTTCTCACTTCTGCACCATGAGAACCTTGCAACATGAAACTCAAATCAAAATCGCCAAGTCTTATATTATTATTAAAACTCCAAATCAAATCCGGATACGGGTCGCCCAAAATCGTGCGATCGTCAGTATCGATTACGCCGTCACCGTTGAGGTCTTTGACATAAATATCTTGTGATTGACCATTAATCGGATAGAATGGATTTTTGAGGTATTGGAAGTCAATTTCATCTTTTACAACGTAACCATAGAAAGAAGAAATCGGGTGTCCTTCCAAGGCAATCCATTCGGCAGGACGCTTGGAATCGACTATGCTAATCAAACCGCTTGCCCCTGCAAAATCAACGAGTTCATTTTCATTACGAGTGAAAATCGCGGAAGTATTCCAAGAAAATTTGCTGTTGGAAATAAGCCCTGCACGAAGTTCGAGTTCAAAACCTCTGTTTTCGACAACACCTTGATTGACCAATGCTGACCCAAAACCTGTCACGGCAGGAATCGGTAAATTCAATAAAAGGTCTTCACTTGTACGGTTGTAATAGTCGAATGATGCGCCGAAACGTCCGCCCAAAATAGAGACGTCAATACCCGGATTGTACTCTACAAGTTGCTCCCAACCGAGTAAGGAATTGGAAATGTTGGTAGCATTGAAGCCAATGCTATTGCCACCAAGCGCAGTACCGACAGGCGAAATTAAACCAATATGGTCGTACTCGCCGATACCCGAATTACTACCCGTAATACCATAGCTGAAACGCAATTTGAGTTCAT
>JAHDEO010000336.1 GCA_020628725.1 Saprospiraceae bacterium | reverse complement strand
TATAAATATAGATTTCCTCAAATCGGCATTGGTCAAGGACAGTTCACTCATGCCCTTGGACGACTTTTTTAAGTGGATTGAAAAACGCAGAGATGCCGTCCATGTTCGCATTGACCACATCACTTTTGATGAGATGGAGCAATGGGGATTTGACCCCGAAACAAGCAATCTTGTACACGATTCCGGCAAATTCTTCAGCATACAAGGCATACATGTACAGACCAATTGGGGCAAAGTACCTGAATGGTCGCAGCCCATCATCAACCAGCCTGAAATTGGTTTTTTGGCGATTATTGCTAAAAAATTTGATGGCATTTTGCATTTCCTCATGCAAGCCAAAATCGAACCGGGCAATATCAATTATGTCCAGCTTTCACCCACGCTCCAAGCAACCAAAAGTAATTACACCAAAGTACATAAAGGTAAAACACCACTTTACCTCGAATACTTCAATGGTGATAAAAACTGCAACAAAAAAATCATCCTCGACCAACTCCAATCCGAGCAAGGGGCAAGATTTATAAAGAAAAGAAATCGTAATATCATCATCGAACTCATGGATGACGATATTGAAGTTTATGATGATTTCTGCTGGCTCACACTCGGACAAATCAAAGAACTTTTGCGCCACGATAATGTCGTCAACATGGATTCGCGTACCGTTATTTCCGGTATTCCATTTGGCAATTATGATAATGAAGTCATTGATTTTTACAAAACCTATAACTACTTCAACGGCGACAATTCGGGCTACGAACTCGGTATGTTGCTCTCATCAGTAGAGAACGAAAATCACCTGCACGAACAGGAGGACATCATTTCGTGGATTACCGAACTCAAATCTACCTACGAACTCGAAGTCCAATCCATTCCACTCCGTGAAGTCAAACACTGGATACGCGACGATAAATCCATTTATCACGAAGAGCAAAAATACTTCAAGGTCATCCCTGTCAGGGCAAGTATCGAAAACCGAGAAGTCAAAAGCTGGACACAACCCCTCGTCGAATCTGCCCAAGAAGGTATCATTGCATTTATAGTTAAGAAAATAAATGATGTGTATCACTTCTTGGTACAAGCAAAACTCGAAGCCGGTAATTTCGACATCATCGAACTCGCGCCCACCGTCCAATGCCTCACCGGAAATTACCGTAAAGGGCTCAACGAATACGAAGTCCCTTATTTAGATGATATTTTGAAAAAACTCAAATCAGGAGAAGGCGTCAGATACGACACTTATCAATCCGAAGAAGGCGGTAGATTTTACAGAGAGCAAAACAGAAATATTATAATCGAAGCAGATGAAAATTTTGATGCCGAAAACATCCCTGAAAATTTCACGTGGATGACGCTTAATCAAATACAAACATTTATTCAATACAATAATTATCTCAATATACAAGCGAGAAGCCTCATTGCTGCCATCAAATTCATATAAATCAAATGTCAGACAAAATCAAAATCGGCGTAATGGGTTGCGCCAATATTGCCAAACGTACCGTCATTCCCACCATCAAATCTCTGGACGCTTACGAGTTGGTTGCCATATCGAGTAGAACGCCGGAGAAAGCACAAGAATTTGCTCAACTATTTAATTGCGAAGCGATTACAGGTTATGAAAATCTACTGACGCGAGACGATATTGACGTGGTGTATATGCCGCTGCCCACAGGCTTGCACGAAGAATGGGTACTCAAAACACTGGATGCGGGAAAGCATATTCTCATAGAAAAATCATTGGCAGAGAATTACACCTCTGCACAAAAAATGGTTGAAAAAGCCAAAGCCAAACAACTCCTCATCATGGAGGATTTTATGTTTTTGTATCATAGCCAACATCAATTTGTCAAGGATTTGGTAGCGAAAGGTGAGATTGGAGAGTTACGTTGTTTTCGCAGTTCCTTTGGCTTTCCGCCTTTTCGTGATGAAGGTAATTTTCGATACAATAAATCACTTGGTGGCGGAGCTTTATTGGATGCGGCAGCTTATACGGTACGAGCGAGCCAATTGTTTTTGGGCGATGATTTGACAGTAGGGGCGGCACAACTCAACATTACGGAAGGCAAAGAAGTGGATATTTTTGGCGGTGCATTTTTGACCAACTCGGCAGGTGTAGTCGCAGAATTGGCATTTGGTTTTGACAATTATTATCAATGTAATTATGAATTGTGGGGCAGTAAAGGAAAAATTATCGCGCACAAATCTTTCACGCCACGTTCACACGAAAAACCACTCATTACCCTCGAAAAACAAGACCTCAAACAGCAGTTCAATGTCAAACAGGATGACCATTTTAAAAACATTCTCACAGAATTTGCAAAATGTGTCCGCGAGGGTGGTTTTGAGTCCAAATACCGTGAAATTCTCAATCAAAGCAGACTCCTTCAAGCTGTCAGAGATAAAGGTATTAAATAAGATAAATACTACACACTTTTTATTTTTGCCACAAAGGCACAAAGACATAAAGGATGTTAAAATTGTATTCGATTGATTATTAGCTAACTATACTTAGTGCCTTTGTGTCTTTGTGGCAAGATATTGTTTTGTGTGGTAGAGTATTAAAAAGTGTATAGTAGCTTAAAATAGGGACAAACGAATCACAAATACACAAATTAACGTATTACGAATATGAGCGAACAACAAAGGCAATTTGATAATTTCGATGAATTTGCTGAAGAATACAGAGATATACACGACAATGCCATCAAATTAAGTGGGGCAGACAGCGATTTTTTCAGTGAATATAAAATCGTTGAACTCACCAAAACGGAAGATACTAAAGCAGCATTCAATCTGTTGGACTTCGGTTGTGGCGATGGCAATAGCTGTATTTATTTTAGAAAGCATTTTCCGAATATCACTATAAATGGCATTGATGTATCGGAAGAAAGCATACATCAGGCACAAGAAAAAGGAATTGCCAATGCCACTTTCCAAGCATTTGACGGATTGAAGATTCCTTATGCCGATAATACCTTTGATATGGTCTTTACGTCAATGGTTTTTCATCATATCGAACATGATTTGCATGGGGGCATTCTCAACGAAATACGCCGTGTATTGAAACCGGGCGGACGATTTTATATTTTTGAACACAATCCAAACAATCCGCTAACGCGCAAAGTAGTACGCGAATGTGTTTTTGACGAAGATGCCGTTTTGCTCAAACCTAATTACTGCAAAAGCATCATCAATCAGGCAGGATTCAAAGATACCAATACCAATTTCACTATATTTTTTCCGCGACATCGCTTGCTAAAATGGGCAACCGGACTTGAACCCATGCTGACTTGGTTGCCTATCGGGGCGCAATATTATATCAAAGCATCGAAATGAGTACACCGCATATATCTATCGTCAGCCCTGTGTACCGCGCCGCGCCGATTATTGATAAATTGGTGGAAAGAACGAGTGCTGCTATCAGCAAGATTACACCGGATTTTGAAATTATCTTGGTAGAAGATTGCGGACCGGACAATTCATGGGATAAAATCATGGAGAACTGCCAAAAATATCCTTACGTAAAAGGACTAAAATTGAGCCGCAACTTTGGGCAACAACATGCCACGCAAGCGGGCTTGGATGCGAGTACGGGCGAATACACGATTACGATTGATTGTGATTTGCAAGACCAACCCGAGGAAATTATAAAATTGTACAACAAAGCCGTCGAAGGATATGATATTGTAGTAGCAAGCAGAAAAGAGCGTAAAGATGATTTCTTTAAAAAATTTCTTTCTCGTTCTTTTTATAGTGTCTTGGGTTATCTCACTGAAACAGAGCAAGATAGCTCGGTGGCTAATTTTGTATTGTATAGCCGCAAAGCATTGGATGCCATCAGCGAGATGAAAGACCACAAACGCTACTATCCCATGCTCATTCAATGGGTGGGCTTCAATACCACAAAAGTGGAAATCGAACATGCAGAGCGTGAGGAAGGTGGTTCGTCGTACAGTTTTCGTAAGCGATTGCGATTGGGGATTGATACGATATTGACCTTCTCGGATAAGCCTTTACGGTTGAGTGTTAAGTTTGGGGTGTTTATTTCTTTTTTTGCAATTGTAGCCGCTTTAATCTTGGTAGGTTTGTACCTTGTTAGCAATATTTCTGTAGCGGGGTGGACAAGTTTGATGGTCTTGGTGACGTTTTTTTCGGGTATTATTATTTCGGTTTTGGGAATGGTTGGTTTGTATGTTGGGCGTATCTTTGAAGCCGTCAAACAACGTCCTACTTATATTGTACAAAAAACATTAAATCTGTAAATGGCAACTTCAATCATATTAGGGGCAAACGGTTATATCGGCAGACACCTCACGCATTTTCTGGCACAGGCAGGACACACCATTATTCCGGCGGATGTGCAGGAGACTTCAGTAGATGGTGTAGAGCATTACCAAAAATTAGATATTACGGATATTGAGAATGTCAATAAATTAAATTTTAATGTCGATTATATCTTTGTGTTTGCAGGATTGACGGGAACGAAAGTAGGTTTTGACCAATATCAAAAATATCTGAAAGTCAATGAAGTAGGCTTACTGAATGTATTAGAACACCGAAAAACTACGGGCGGTCACGCCAAAATCATTTTCCCTTCTACACGCCTCGTTTATAAAGGAAATAAAGACCAACTCTCTAAAGAAACTTTTGAAAAAGAAGCCAAAACCATCTACGCCCAAAACAAACTCGCTTGTGAAGGCTACCTGAGTATGTATGCCAATTTCTTTGATATTGACTATACTACTTATCGGATTTGTGTGCCTTATGGCAATGTTTTCGACCAAAATTACTCTTATGGTACGATAGGCTTTTTCTTGAATCGTGCGATGAAAGGCGAAAATATCACGCTCTATGGCGAGGGCGAACCTAAGCGAACTTTCACTCACGTAGAAGATATTTGTCAGCTCATTATCAATTCCATAAATTTGCCCGAAACAAAAAATGAAACGTTCAATATTGGCAGCGATGACAATCGCGACTTGTTAAGTGTTGCGGAGCAAATTGCCCGAAAATACGAGGTTGGCGTTGATTTTGTCGATTGGCCCGACGCTGCCCGACGACTTGAATCCGGCGATACAATGTTCGACGGAAGCAAGTTGCAAAATTTATTAAATTACAAATACAAACATCATATCAACGATTGGATTAATCATTTGTGAAGTCCTTACAGACGCCAATGGTGAACTAAATATCCGCATTTCTAAAGATTAACCTTAATTTTGTGACAATTCCACTCTTATTGAAGTAAGTTATATGAGTTTTAATTGATTCTTATTCTAAATGTAAGGAAATATTTATTTTTATAACTTATTTTCTGTTAGGTAAATATAGGTATTAATTTAATTAAATTTATAAATGAATTTATTGTTTTTTCTCTTATTTAAGATTGAAAAAACTTAAACTGACGAAAAAATAAATTCAAAAATACTTGCAATTAAAATTATTTACAGATACTTTTAAGGTGTTAACTGAAATATCAATAATTTGTGCTTTTTAGAGACACACAAAAAGATATTTATAAAAGCAAATACCCATAATATATATTGGATTTCAGGAAAAAGAAATTTTAAAAATATTCTCGTTGAATTAAATACTAAAAACTTTAAAAATGAAAAATTTAATTTTTATTACATTATTAACCATCACTCCAATATTTGCCTTTTCACAGGTATATGTAAAGTCACCAAATGGTAATACAGGCGTAGGAGTAGACGCTCCACTGGGTAAACTGCATGTCGCAGAAAGTACAGCGAATCTCATTGTAAAAGCTGCTCCCGTAACACCTACATATAAGTTGATGGATGTCACTACTGGACTTGACGGCTCGGTTCGCGTAGGAGCTATCAATCCAAGTGCTAATAATTTTGGAGGTGCGGTTTTTCAGGCGTTTTCAGATAATGCACCTAACCATAAAGGGCGTTTTTACTTCGATGCCGGAACAGATGCCAGCGCGGGGGTCTACTTTCGTACAAGTACTATCACACGTATGGCAATTCTACAGAAGGGAAGGGTAGGTATCGGCACGGCTTCTCCTACAGAGGCGTTACATGTAAATGGTAACATAAAATACACCGGAACATTAATGTCCTCTGACAAAAAGTTAAAAAGGAATATTGTTTCTTACGATAGAGGCTTGGATGCGTTAATGAAAATTACGCCGATTAGTTATGAGTATAATGGTAAAGGTGGTACTATACAAGGTGATGCACATGTAGGTTTAATCGCACAGGAGCTACAACGTGTAGCACCTGAGTTGGTTGAAGAATATACCCATGTGGAAATGTCAGAAGCTACCTTAATGGAAGAGCATAAAGTGTTGAGTGAAGCAACCTATCTTCAGATTAGAGATAATGAAATTAAATACATGCTCGTCAATGCAGTCAAAGAACAACAAGAAATCATCGAAGCACAAGATGAGAAGATTGCTACTTTGGAAGAAAGATTGGCAAAAATAGAAGCAGCTTTGAACGGAGGTATCATCAATACAAACGGTATCAACCAACAAAGTATTCAACTTGACGGTACAGGTGCTTACTTAGAGCAAAACCAACCTAATCCTTTCAATAGCAATACATTAATCAGATACCACGTTCCTACAGATGCTACAAATGCAGTAGTTAATATTTTTGATGCAAAAGGTCAAATCATTCACAGTGAGCGTATTTCACAAATGGGTGTAGGTGAAATTCAAATTAAAGCAGGCACTGTTGCTGCAGGTACTTACAGCTACTCATTAGTCGTAGATGGCAATGTAGTTGATACAAAGCGTATGGTGATTGCTAAGTAATTTCATGTACTTGAAATTTGCAAAACATTCATTCTAAATAAAATATAAATATTTCAAAATACAGCCCGAATCGCAGTGCGATTCGGGCTGTATTTTTGAAGATAGATAAACTTTTTTTCTGCACGACAAAACACTGTGAAACTTTCAGTCATTGTTATATTTTTCAATAATAGGAGAGAGGCACCACGCACGCTCTACACCCTTTCACGCGCCTATCAAAAAAATATTGAACACCTTGATTACGAAGTACTTGCCATAGATAGTAATTCTCCTAAGCCTTTGGACGCGAAAATGGTGAAATCCTATGGGACGGAATTTAGTTACCATTTTGTAAAGACGGCGCATTCTTCCCCCGTAGAAGCATTACGACAAGGCTTGAAATGGAGCAAGGGCAAATACGTCATGGTTATGATTGACGGAGCGCACATGCTCACGCCTAATGTACTCAGCAAGTGGCACGATACAGTTCAGGTTTACCCTTCCTCGTGCGTGTACACGCAGCGTTATCATCTCGGTAAATATCGACAAAACGACAACGTAGGTTATAATCAACAGCAAGAAGACGAACTGCTCAATAGTATTGATTGGAAAAATAACGGCTATAATTTATTCAACATCAGCAGCTTCCGGCAGACTGCCGAATGGTGGTTTTCGCGACATTATGAGAGTAATTGTATTATCTTTTTGAAAGAACGATTGGTCGAATACGGATGTTTTGATAAAGATTATTTTAGTGTTGGTGGTGGTTTTTTGAATTTAGATATTTTCAAACGAGGCGCAGAAGACCCACGAAATAAGGTGGTCATGCTAATGGGAGAAAGTACTTTTCATCAATATCACGGAGGCACGACCACCAACGTAGCCAGAGACCAAGTAAAGTTACTTGCCTATCGTAAAGAATATTTTCAACTCAATGGAAAACATTATAGTCGTCCTGAAAATATCAATCTCAACTATTTTGGAAATATCGACCCAAGTGTTGAAAAACAATTAGTTCCGGCACTTCACCAGAAGTATTACTTCCAACTCTCCAAAGATTTGATGTTTGAAAACCGTATGGATGAAGCGGTATTCATCATCGAACGAGCTACCGAACAGTACCCGTTTTGTATATTTTTATTGGTTCAAAAAATCAAAATTTATAAAGAACAAGGCAGGTATGATGAAGCATTGGAGATATTGGACGAAGCTCTGAAAGTGGATAGTTTGGATGCGAGTTTGCTGATATTACAAGGGGATATTTTCTTGCATCAAAATAAAATTAATGAAGCCATTAAGGTTTTTGAATTTTGTCTTTCATTGGATGAGAGCAATCCCACGCCACTGATGAAACTAAGTAAAGCCCATCTCAAAAAAGGCAATGGAGAGCGAGCAAAAATATACGCACAATTTGCAGTTGATTATGCTTTAAAACTCAAAATAGAGGAGAATGAGCGTTTTTTCATATGTAAAAAACTTCAATTAC
>JAHDEO010000335.1 GCA_020628725.1 Saprospiraceae bacterium | reverse complement strand
TGATTAAAAATGCCTTTTTTCTTTTTACGTGATGTTCGCTTTTTTGCCATGCTAAAAGTACGGGCGACTTTAGTCGCCTCGTTAAGATTATTTTGCTTGTAAAATACTTAATTTTAAATACTTACAAATAATTTTTATTTGACATGGCGATTAAAATCGCCTGTACAATTTCTTTATCGCTCAATTCCCTCGATAAGTCCGACTTCAACAGCTTCCTCTTTCACATCATGCAATTGCACCACATCTTTCGATGTTTTACGCAAGCGCATATTGAGAAATTCAACGACCATAGAGAAGAAAATCGCAAAGTAGAGGTAGCCTTTCGGTATCACACCGACTTCGGAACCAAGTATTTTGAGATGCGACAAGTGCGCTGCTTCTGTAATCAACATAAATCCAATCAAAATCAGAAAGGACAATCCCAACATCTGTATCGTTGGGTGCTGATTAACAAAACGCCCTACAGGTACTGCAAACAACATCATGATAATCACCGATAAGACTACCGCAATGATCATAATCATAAGCGCATTGGGCACACCATTCGTCATACCAACTGCCGTAAGGATAGAATCAAATGAGAATACGATATTGATAATACAAATTTGAATGATGACGCTTTGTAAGGTAATACCTTTCTTACTTTTTCCATCATCGGCGTGATGAGCATCACCTTCAAGTTTGTGGTGAATTTCGGAGACACTTTTATACAGTAAAAACAGTCCACCTGCAAGTAGAATAAGGCTTTGCCCCGTTGGTCCGGCTTTGAGCCACGACCAATCAATGTGGAAGAGTGCCGACGACATACTTATCAGCCAACTGATACCAAATAACAGTGCAATACGAAACACCATAGCGAGTACCATTCCGATATTGGTAGCACGTTGTTGCTGTTCTTTGGGGAGTTTTCCGGCAGCAATAGAGATGAAAATAATGTTATCTATCCCCAATACGATTTCCAAAAAAGTCAGTGTCAAGAGGCTCATCCACGCTTCGGGCGAGGAAAGCACTTGTACAAGAGCGTCCATAAATTTTCTTTGACGGTTGATGGTGGACGGTGGACGATGGACGATTTTTAAGACGAAACCTCCTAATCAACACCAACTTGCATCAGCCGATATTTTTTTAATTATTATTGATAATGAACGAATTAAATGGTTTGAAATTTATTCATTCATTATTTTATATTTATTCAAATAAACCACAAAAATACTAAAACTATTTGTTTGAAAGGAATTTTTGAGGGGTGAATATATGGCAATCCTACGAAACGGAGATTTTGTTCCTAACGGAACAAGTGTGGCTTGTTGGTTCGCTTTTCTACCGATATTTTGTCCTCACAGGACAGAGGGGCATATTCGGCAGCTCATGGCAATCGCATAAAAAATTAACATTTTGAATTTCATTGACTTTGAAAATCAAGTGGTTACAAAATAAATTATTTTACATTAAAATACATTCATATTTCAAAATGAAATTTAACAAACATTATTCAGAATATTATTCCGAATAATGGTGTTGAATATTCCAATGTCAAAATAAAATTAAGTCAAAACTATCTTTAACCACGATTTTTTATGCGATTGCCATATTCGGCAGCTCCGTTAGGGGTAAAATGTCGGTAACAAAAGCTAAATCTCTTCAATTCAATTGTTCCTCTGGGAACAAAATATTTTAGATGTAATTTGATAAGAGAGGGGAAGTATCCGCATAAAGGTTGAAAACAACAAAAAAGCAAGGCAAAAGGGCGAAAAGAAACTTTGCTTTAGAAAGCATTACGGCCGTTCTTACCTTCTGCGAGGGGCATGAAGGCAGTGAACCGGCAATTCGACATCTCCCTTGCAAGAGACTTGTGCTTTACAGCATTTTGCCCTGTCGGATTTTTGCCCGACTTCACTATCTCGGTCGCCCGAACTTTGCTACCTTAGGACCGTTATACGAAGTAATTCTTTTCTACGGCACTTGCTTTTTTATGGTTGTTGTTATTGCTGATGGAAGAACAATTTCAAAGAGAATTTAGTTCCCTTCTTTACGCTATTCAAAAATAGGATGCCCTATAGAAATCAGATATTCTTTCAATTGCTCCCAACGATGTGCTGCAATTTCATATTCTTTTCTATCGGAAAATTTGATTTTGTTACATTGAAAACATATATCAATCCAACCGACTATTTTCTCCACATTTTTAAAAATAATAGCATCCCTAAAAATAGGGTCACAGTATGTAATGTCGAATACTAAATCTTGTTTATCGGTTCCAAGAATACTTCTAATTGTATCAACTTCAGCGTAATCAAGGCTTTTTATTTTTCTGGCAGATGCGGCGATTTGTGTGTTATAAATTGTTTTATCCAGAATTTCAAATATATCTTTAGTGCTATCAAGAGTATCCCGATTAAAGGAGAACGTTTCTACAGAATTAAATTCAACATAGGGAAACCTACCATCACTTTGATTAGGTGATGCAATATATGAATAGTCTGATTCTTTACAACTATTTGATAATAAGAGAATTGTAAAGAACCAAATATGAATTTTGAGCTTTCGAGATAAGAACTTCAACTACTTTAAACTTAGTAAACTCCTAACCAAAAAATCACTTCTGCTTCACCGCATTATACATCGTTTTCACTTCGTCGAGGGTGTAATCTCCTACAAAATTTCGGCGAAAATCGTGGGAAGTGCCATTTTTTACATAAATATATCGAAAGTCGTAATTCTTATCTGCGCCTTGATTGATTTCGTAGATAAAACCATTATCATCTTCCTGAATGATTTTTGAAAAAATGTCGAGTTTTTTCACACCATCCAATTTCTCTTTCTTCATCTCAGCAGCAGTCTTAGTGACTTCATCTTTAACAAGGATGACGATGTTAAATTTGTCTTGTTTCACGGTGATTTCATTTCGAAATCCGATAGGCTCAGACTTAATCTCTGCTCCTGCGGGAATTTTAATGTCAATATTTGCACCATGTTCTTGAAGGCTAATGGTTTCCAAGCCATCTGAATTACAGGCAATTACACCGAAGGCGAGTATTAAAATAGGAATTAATCTTTTCATAATGTTTTATTTTAATGGACAATGTATAATGGACAACGGACAATGCTTATGTGCGTGAGTTTTCGCTTTGTAAAAACTACAATTCATTATCCGTTATACATTATACATTATCAACGCTTTTTCTAAACAGTCCATTGCATTATTTAAATCATTTTCATTGAGTACGTAGGCAATACGGACTTCTTGCTTACCCAATCCTTTAGTAGAATAAAAGCCTGAACCCGGAGCCATCATTACCGTAGCATTATTGTATTCAAATTCTTCTAACAACCACTGACAGAATTTTTCTGAATCATCAATCGGTAATTGTACGAAAGCATAAAAAGCACCACCGGGTGTGGGAGCAATAACGCCGTCCATTGCGCTAAGTCGTTCGATAAGTAACTTGCGGCGACGGTCATATTCAAGAATAGCGTCGGATACGTAATTAGCGGGAGCATCCAAAACTGCTTCTGCGACAATCAAGCCGAAGGTCGGTGGACTCAGCCTTGCTTGTGCCAATTTCATAACGGAAGTCGTCACCTCTTTATTTCGACTGACGAGCGCACCAATACGCCCACCGCATGAGCTATAGCGTTTTGATATGGAATCAAATACAACAACATTATCTTCAATCCCTTCAATATTTAAAACGGTATGAAACTGTTTATCATCATATACAAAATCGCGATAAACCTCATCTACAAATAAAAATAAATTGTGCCGTAAAACGATGTCCCGCAATTGGAGTAGTTCTTCTTTGGAGTACAAATATCCCGTAGGATTGGATGGATTGCAGATGAGAATACCTTTTGTTTGTGGAGTGATTTTTTGTTCAAAATCCTGTATCGGCGGCAGTGCAAATCCATTGTCAATACTTGCCGTGATAGGCTTTACTTTGATACCGCCTGCAATGGAAAAACCATTATAATTGGCATAAAATGGTTCAGGAACGATAAGTTCATCGCCCGGATTCATACAAGCAATCATCGCGAAATTGAGGGCTTCGGACGCACCCGTAGTCGTGATAAAATCCTCAGGTGAAAGCTGCGTGCCGACCTTTTCTGCATAGTATTTCGCCAATTTTGCGCGATACTCATTCGTTCCCGCAGAAGGCGCGTAGGCAAGCACCTCAAAGTCGCTTTGGCGAACAGCTTGCAAAGCATTCGGAGGCGTTGCCACATCCGGCTGACCAATATTTAAATGATAAACTTTTCTGCCCTTACTTTTAGCTGCATCCGCATACGGAACGAGCTTTCGGATAGGTGAAGCGGGAAGGATTTGGGCGCGATTGGATATGTTTGGCATGTTGTTGTGTTGTAGTATCGTAGTGCCGTTGTTTGACTGAGCACCACGACACTACGATACTACAAGACAACAACACCATTAAAACGACACAAAAATAAAAAAAGCCTTGCGAAAACTCGCAAGGCTTGACAAATATTGTAATATATTTTTCGGTCTAAAAACCGCTCAAGTTCGATGGAGCAGCAGGAAGTCCTGCAGGTGCTTTGTTGACTTTACCTTTGATGTAGAGCATAATAGGCTGGTCTTGTACATTGGTTGTCAAACGGATGCTCTTGTTGAAAGGTCCTAAGCGTTTAGTATCGTATCTTACTTCGATAATCGCACTTTCACCCGGCATGATTGGCTCTCTCGGATACTTAGGTACTGTACATCCGCAGCTACCTTTAGCATGCTTGATAATTAATGGCGCAGTACCGTCGTTGACGAAGTTGAACACGCGAAGCGGGTCGCTGTTTTGCTCAATCTCACCATAATCAACAGTGGTTTGCTCGAAGGTCATTTTTGGACCATCAGCACTTTGAGGAGCTTCCAAAACAGGTGTAGCTGTTACAGCAGGTTTGGTAGGTTGCTCAACCGCAGGCTTAACTACAGGTTGTGGCTTTACGGCTTCTTTGGTTTGTGCAAACATAGCTGTGGCAACGAAAGCCATCAACACAAAAAGTGAAAATATTTTTTTCATTTCTTTTTATTTGAGTTTTAAAATTCGCAAACAATCTAATTCGCAAATGTAATGACTAAATATGACTTTAAGAAAAGTTACTTAACAAAAATTTGTGCCGCGAAACCGCAGAACAATCTCTAATTTTCAATTATCATACCAATTCGGAAAAAGTTCAGGTTCAGGTATTGAAAAATTAAGTACAATATCTATAACGAAACTTTTAGTTAAAAGGTTGGCAGTCACTTTATTTTTCTTTTGTACAAAATGGTGTTCGCAAGAAATATAAAGCAAGTTTTTGTAATTAAAAATTTGAACTCGAAATGAAATAACAGAAAAAAAACTCAAAATGAACAATTTTTGACCTGATTATTACACAAATTTTAAATTATTTATGTCACAAATTTCATTTTTTTAGGATGAAAATAACCAAAAAACATGTGTCACAAATGATTGCTTTTGCTAATGTGTAGTATTTTCTTCCATAAATACATGTTTGTTTTTAGTTATTTGTTTGTCGTCACAAATTATGAGTTGTCACAATTTGATATATTCTGAAAAGTAGCACTTTGAGTCGGTATCTGACAATTCTCTTAAAATCACAACTCATGATGAACATTAAGACTCAAGTAAAAACAATCCAAGTTTTAGCCTTGGTATTGACATTTTTTAACATTAAAACCACGTTTGCCCAAACACAAATTAGCCCTGAAAATGGAGCGACCTGTGTATCAACAGTACCTACCTTAACATGTAACAACACATCAGGTAATGTCACAGTAGAGATTCTGGATTGTAACGATAATATTTCGAGTATTGGCCTGTCAGGCTATGTACCCGAAACTACATTCGTGTTGGATGTCATCGAAGATGATTTGTCCGGCATCACTTACAATCCGATGACCAACACGCTATTCGCTGTGACGAATGGTGGTGTTTACGGAAGCATTTACGAAGCGATTTACGAAGTAAATTTGAATGGAACTATTATCAACACATTTAATTTGATTGATAATAGTGAACCCGGCGTGACCGGCGACAACTTTGATGACACCGAAGGCATTGTTCATCTCTACGGACGCACTTTTGCAGTAGTAGAAGAGCAAAAGGGAAGAATTGCCATTATTGACTTGCCGATTACTGCAACGGCTATTGACTACGATGATGCAGATATCATTCAACTGCCACCCGACGGATGGGGCAACAACAACGGAATAGAAGGCATTAGCTACGACCCTGTAACCGACCAATTTCACATTGTCAGAGAATCAAAAAAATACTATATAGTAGATATGCCAACTACTTTTCCTGAGTACAATCCAACGGTCACGATTAGAGAAGCAACTGATAAGCCATTCACATTTCTTAGTGAGGCGGCGGGTATACATTATGTAGGCTTGACACCTGCTTTTGCCAATACTGACGCTGCCAACAACCGATTGATAGTAGATGAAATCGGTCAGCGTGTGATTGAGGTAAATGCTGCTTATGATACGCTTGGTCAATTATCATTTGATGAGCGTGGATACGAAGGTATTACGATGGATAATAATGGGACAATTTACATCGTACAAGAAATTAATAAAATACATGTGTACACCAACTCCGTAACCCCCGGAGTGATTCATTCGGCTACAGTGTCCGGCGATAGCTATACCGTACCTATGGGGATTTTGGATGGAGCAAGCGAATATTGCTGGCGAATTACGGACGATAACGGCACTTCACCTACTTATTCATTCACAACTATCGCTTCAATAACAGTTTGTGCGAGTATCAGTAGCAGCGAAAATGATGTGGAAGAGTCCTATAATGGACTTATGAGTAATAGCAGCAGCGACCTTGAATTTACGTATGATTCTTATCAAGACCGAAGAAATCAAAAAATCGGACTTAGATACGAAAATCCGGGTATTCCACCCGGTGCCACGATTATCAATGCTTACATACAATTTGCTGTAGATGAAGATTCCGGTGGAGCAGTTAATTTTACGATTCGGGGAGAGGCAGCCGATAATGCTGCGCCATTTACATTGAGCAATGGTAATCTGAGTGCAAGAGCGACGACACAGGCATCTGTCGGATGGTCGCCTCCTGATTGGGGTATCGTTGGCGAACGAGGTACCAAACAACGAACGCCCGACCTCAAAGCAATTTTACAAGAAATTGTCAACAGAAATGGTTTTGATGAAAATAGTGCGGTGGCTTTCGTTATTTCCGGTTCAGGTACGAATAAGAGAGTAGCGGAATCTTACGAAGGAGCTCAAGGTCATGGTTCACCTGAATTTGCACCCGAACTGTGTGTGACATTTACACTTGAAACATGTGATGCCGTTCTTCCCGTCGAAACAAATATCAGCTTATGGCTCGAAGGTCCATACAATCCCTTGAGTAACACCATGCAGGTCGGTACTCAATATCTCAATGTTTTGCCAACTGAACAACCTTATAATGATAGCATATGGAATTATAATGGTACAGAAAGTATAGATGCTATTGATGTTAATATGGTGGATTGGGTATTGGTTTCATTGCGTAGAGATTCGTCGGCAAATTCAGAGGTGTTTAAGGCAGCAGCTTTGTTGTATAATGATGGAAGTATCAATTTTCTCGAAACACATGAACCACCGGACAGCTTGATAGGAGAATCCTTTTATATTGTTGTTGAACACCGAAATCATCTGGTCGTGATGAGCCATCAAGCCATACCGATACAATTGATTACCTTGACGAATGGCGAACAATACGGTCTCATTAATTATGATTTTCGACAGCAAGATAGCTATCATACCTCGACAAGTATCGGTCAAAAACAACTTCCTAACGGTTTGTGGGCATCTATTACAGGTGATATGAATCGTGACCGTGACATCAACGGAGATGATAATGGCATCCGGTTTAGCGAATTTGGTTTATACCTTCAGTATTTACGAGGTGATGTTAATATGGACGCTGATGTGAATGGGGCAGACAGAACAATATTAAGTCCTAATCTCGGATATTCATCAGGTGTACGATAATCGTGATATTTAAATATTTTTAAGATGGGGTTAGTGATTAGTTGGTTAGTGATTGGTTATTAGTTAGTTATGGGCTTGTTGTAATGAAAAAGGTCTCCATAAAAAGGCTCATTCTGTGAATATAAAAATTTTATTAGATTATTTAAAATGTATAATGTTTATCTAAAAACAATTTTTAGAATTTGGAATGTCTCAAAAAGATAATGACCTTTTTCATGAACTAATGCTCCTAACTTACTGACTAATAACTAATTAACCAATCACTAATAACA
>JAHDEO010000334.1 GCA_020628725.1 Saprospiraceae bacterium | reverse complement strand
AACAATTGAGCAATAAAAAACCCATCGGCATATTCGATTCAGGCATCGGTGGTCTGACCGTAGCGAATGCCATCACCAAGCACCTCCCGAATGAAGAAATCATCTATTTCGGTGACACTGCACACCTGCCTTATGGTGACAAATCTGCGGATGCAATACGTTATTATTGTATCACGATTGGTAAATTTTTGCTGGAAAAAGGCTGTAAAATGATTGTCATTGCCTGCAACTCGGCATCATCTGCGGCATACGATGTATTGGTTGATTTTTTCAGGGGACAGGCTTTGTTTGTGAATGTCGTAGACCCGCTTGTAGAAGCAGTTACAGCAGAAAATTACAATAAAGTCGGTGTCATTGCCACCAAAGCGACTATCAATACAGGCATTTATCGCCGTAAATTACTGGAAAAACAATCTACGCTTGAAGTCGCTTCATTGGCTACGCCTCTGCTCGTGCCGATGATTGAAGAAGGGTATTTTCAAAATAATATTAGCCGCGCTATTATTGAAGATTATCTGGGAAGACCTGAATTCGAGGGAATGAATGGCTTACTACTCGCATGTACGCATTATCCGCTGATTCGTAAGGAGATAGAATCGTATTTGGGAGAAGGTGTGCGAGTGTTTGATTCCATAGATGTAGTCGCTAAACGAGTGGAAAATCTTCTCTCTCAGCATCATCTTTTGAATGATAAACGCACAAACGCTCATCAATTTTTCGTTTCGGATTATACGCATTCATTTGAAGAAACGACGAAGATATTCTACGAAGAAAGTATTGATTTAGAGCATTGTTCGATATGGGGGGCGTGATTTGACGAGTTGACGAGTTGTCGTGATTTGGTTCTTTGATAATTTTTGCAAAAAACAAACACGAAAGTACATGTAACACGGTCTGTAGACCGTGATTTATTTTTTGCAAAGCAAAAAATGTAGCGGTCTACAGACCGCGCTACTTTTACAAAAATGAACACTATAAAACAAGCTGCCTTTTTGATGGGTTTTTTAATCCTAATTATTGCCTGCAATTCTGCGGAATCGCCGAAGAAGGTCGTTGACTCAAAGCCAATTGAAGAGAAGATAGTGGAGACTTTCACGCCTAAATACATAGCCAACGGTTTTGATTTTCCGGTAGGAAAACCCGATGCCAAGCAATACTACAACGCTCAACCTTTTGGTGAAAACGACCATTTGGGCGATGATTGGAATGGATTAGGAGGCGGCAATACGGATTTGGGCGACCCGATTTATGCGATAGGTGCCGGGTATGTGAAATTTGCGGAAGACTACGGCGGTGGCTGGGGAAATATCGTGCGAATCGTACATTTTTTACCGAAAGGAGAGACTTACGAATCGTTTTATGCGCATTGCGATACGATATTGGCGAAGGAAGGGCAATGGGTAAAACGCGGCGAGCAAATCGGTACGATTGGCAATGCAAGTGGTATTTACTACGCTCATTTACATTTTGAAGTGCGGGCAGATACGAGTTTGCCTGTGGGCGGTGGATATTCTACGTATACAGAAGGCTATCTTGACCCGACAGAGTTTATCCGAAAACACAGGACGGTTGAGTAATTACCTTGAAGGAACTGTACCATTCTCAAAGGCGGCGAGTTCTGTTTCGAGGCGTTGCTTTTCGATGTATAATTCGTTGAATCGTTGTTGGAGTGCTTGATATTGACGATACACTTCGGTATAGTCGGTAATGATGAGTAAGAGGGCGTTGATTTCTGAAATTGGGCGGATTATTTTGAAGTCGTAAGCCCCCGACAGTAATGCCGAAGGCTTTTGTACTCTTTGAAATAACATTTCTTGACCTGATTCCATCGCCTGAATAATTTCGGCAATGCCTTCAAGAAAGGGAAACCACTCAAAAACCGACTGGTCATCGAATGTTGAGGTTGAAAAAAGCGAGTCGCAACTTTCCAATAATTTCCCCTTCAGGTTGAAAAGTATAAATTGAGTATTTTGGCTTAAATGAGTGAGTTGGTATTTACTTAGTTTTGTCATATCATCAATGCCTCTCCCATACTTTGGAAGAGTTGTTCTACGTTCTCTCCTGTTTTTGCGCTGGTCGTCATATCGCATTCTACGGGTAATCCGGAAATAACATTCTCAATATGAGCAGCGGTGACAAGGTCTTTCTTGTTGCCGATGATTTTGATAGTTGCCTCCGGGAGAATATTTTTCAAATATTCAATGTCTGCAAGAATATTGTTATATGTCATAGGGCGTGTGAGGTCAAACACATAAATAATGCCACTTGTGCCAAGGAAGTACGACAGCGGTACTTTATCCTGAGCGACTTCACCCGCGATGTCCCACAGCATAATATTGAGACTGGTGTCATCATCTATATTGATAGTTTTTTTATCCACTTTTACACCGATAGTGGTTAGGTATTTTTCGTCGAATTCACTGTAAATGAATCGACTGAATAGTGAGGTTTTGCCTACTCCGAAACTCCCCGTAAGGATGATTTTCTTTTTAATTTCCATGTTAATTGGATAAATTGGTGTTCTTCGTTCGTTGCGCTTCATTCTCAGTTAGCTTAACAAGAACTAAGTACAAAGGATAACGGACTTTTGAACTAACTAAAAAACGCTTTCTTGAGTTTGTCGGAGATATATGCGCTGTCCTCCCCGTTAATGTTTTGTATGTTTAATTTCTTTTCTTTTCCTGCGAATTCCATTAGCTGATCTGCCAATTTGTCTTTTTCAGAGTTGCTTAGAGAGCCGTTTAATACGGCAGCAAAAAAGTAATTGTGGTGGCTTTGTAGGAATATTTTGTGGCTGTCGTATTCTATAAACTCCAATTCCTGTTTTTCACCTCCGCTTTTCTTAAAGGCATCCTCTCCAAACGCTTTGATGGCGGTGAGCATTCCGCTGAAAATATCCCCGTCACCTCCTTGCGATTCATCTGAATGTGCAGAGGCAATGACGAGTCCCGAATTTCGCTGGATGGTAAATATGTCTTGCACTTTTGTTTTGAAATCATCCAAATCTGCTAAAAAAAGTGCACTGCTTTCTATTCCAAATACCTTTGCGCGTATCAAATGATAATAGCGTTTTAAGGAGAAACTTCGTTTTAATTGACTGTCAATCTTATCCTTAAGCTCTTGCATCTCTTTACTGATGTACTTACGAATCATCTTACCCATCATAGGAGATAGGACTGTCAGTAAGAGATCTTCAGACAAGAGTAGTTTCTTTTCAAATTCTGCTCCGACTTCTTTTCCGAATGTATTCGAAAAATCTTCTTTAATATCGGCAACTCTATTGTCAATAATTGGATTTACATGTTCACCGAGCAAATTGGTATCATTGATAATATTCTCCAATTGTTCAATTCTTGCTCTGTCACCATGCAAAAGAATGTGACGAATAACCGCCAATTTTTCATCTATGTTGTCTGACCCATCAGGCATCTTACTCATAGTAGGAATTTTTGGTGAGCAAAAAAAATATGCGAATAAATTTTATCGCAGATATGTTGAAATACGCTGTCACACTTAATGTGTAAATTTTACTTTTCACCTTTGATAAGGCTGACACTAAGCTGCTGTAACATTTCGGCAAGACTCTGTTTGTCTGCTTTGCTTACATTCAGGATTTGTTTTTCCAAATCTCTTACATGTTGCTTCATTTGCTTTTCGAGTTCTGCCATTTTCTCTTCAAAGCGTTTATCCATTGCCTTGAGATGCTCATCAGTTTGTTTTCTGAGTGCATCAAGGCTTTTTCCGGAGTCGCCCTCTACGTCACCGATTTTCGCGTTGACTTCGTTAAAGCGTTCTTCTATCGACTGTATATCCTGTCCAAATAGAATATCCTTGATAGTCGAAATATCACCTACATTCATACTTTTCTCTTTGCTGTTGCTGTTCTTGTTACTCATGCTATGCTTTTTGCAAATTTGACTTTAATTAAATTAACATAATAAATAAACATTGACACACACATTGCTAGCCGAAAACATTTTATAGAAATCTGCATGATCACAAATCAGATTGCGAACAGCACGTTTAACCATTGCAGGCATATAAAACTATTTTCAACTTGCCGGTGTATGATAGAGGGAACGAATTGTGTAAATATTTTCCAATTTATTAAATCGTTATCACAAAAGCACGAAAATACAAAAAAAATATTTTAAAAACCAATGTCACAAATTAACACCTTTTTTCGTATTGTCGGCTATATTTTTTCAACAATCTGCATGATAACCAACTGACCAAGCAAAAAAAAATTAGATTTGCACAAAATGTGACGTATTATAATGAGTGAATGAATGAATTTTGAATGAGTGAATAATGCTACAATGTGTCAATACGATAATGATATAATGTGACAATGATTTCTCTATTATTGTATTGACGCATTGGAAACATTCACTCATTTTATTGTCGCATTTCAGCATTAGAGAAGAAGAATAAATAAATTAGACCAAGATGCAAAATATTTTTTTGTTAGACGAATCATTTTTGACGCGCATAGCCCAGCTACGTAAGGAGAAAATGATGAAGTATAGCAGAAAAAGATACAGTAGCTTGGTCTAAGTTATTTATTTTTCTTCTCTTATCGCATTGACGCATTACTATGAATCTTAGGTACATCAAACACGATGATATTGACCGCAAAAAATGGGACAGTTGTGTACATTTCTCACTGAATGGCAATCCTTACGGGTATACGTGGTATCTCAATAATGTTTGCGAAGAATGGGATGCCATTGTGGAGGGAGATTACGAATCCGTTTTTCCTTTGGTGTGGAATACTCGATTGGCAGGATATAAGCGGCTTTTTCAGCCGCAATTTTGTCAGCAATTGGGTTTATTTTCCACACATGTACTTTCTGCGAAGCGTATGGAGGCATTCTTAGAGGCTATTCCATCCGAATTCAGGTATATTGATATTTATTTGAATGAAAGAAATACAGTCAATGCAGATTCAGATTTTGAGATATTTCAACGCCCAAATTATCAATTACCATTAGCAGATGATTATGATAATATTCGCAAAAAATATTCTACCAATTTAAAAAGAAACCTCAAAAAAGCCGCCCAAAATCAACTCACCTTCACGACCTCCATCAAGCCCGAAACGCTCGTCGAACTCTTCCGCACACATCAAGGCGCAAAAATTGCCGATATGACGGATGCTTCCTACCACACCTTGCACCGCATCATTTATAATGCTTTGCATCGTGGAATGGGCTTTATCACAGGTATACAAGATGAAAAGGGAGAACTCTGTGCTGCCGCTTTTTTTCTTTCAGGACATGGTAAGATTATCAACTTGCTCCCTTCTTCATCACCGAGAGGAAAGGAACTCTCAGCGATGCATATTCTACTTGATGTTTTGATTCGTAATAATGCGGGGCGTCCTGTGACATTAGATTTTGAGGGGTCGGCAATACCTTCCATCGCACGATTTTATCAAAGTTTCGGCGCACAAAATGTACCTTATTACCGCATCAAACGAAATAATTTGCCTTTCTGGTTGAAGTGGGTGAAGAAATGAAATTCCCTGTTCAATTGCTGCATTGTTTCATGGTTACATTGTTCAATTGTCATTGCGGTTTTTTGCTTTGCAAAAATCATTTTAACGATGAAACAATACAACCATGAACAATAGTGGCTTCTTCTCTAATTATCGTTTCACCAATTTCCCTTGCTCCAAAATATCACCATTTTCAGACAAAATGTGATAAAAATAAACGCCTGTCTGCAAATCGCTGATATTGATTGTAAAACCCTCTGAGTGAGTACGATTATTGGGTCGAATTTGACGAATCAATTGTCCTGAAATATTAGAAATATGGATAGTGACACCATCATCAGGCACCTCCAAGCCCAAAGTAAATATCCCTATTCCCGGATTGGGGAAACCTGATAAATCTCTACCGCGCCCCGGAATATTTACCGACACAGGATTGCTGTACGAATAGCTTCCATCCGCGTAATTTTGTTTTAGTTGAAAATAATAATTGTAACCTTGAAGAAGGTCATTGGTCTCGAATTGATAGGAATTGATACCGGAATTCATGCCCTGTGCGGATAGTGTATCAATCGGCAAATAGATGTCAAAAAATGACTTCATTTGTATCTCAAAATCAAGAATTTGCTGTTCATTTTGTATTTGCCAATCCAATACTGCTTTTTTATTATTCCGCGTACCTTGAAATAGAATGAGGGAATCAGGCGGAGCGCACAATTGATAAGTTACCGAATATGAGGTGTAACAAGAAAAATCATCTGATGCCAACCAAGCAAACGCAATAGGTCCGACATCGCTATCAGCCGGAACATAACCATAAATGCCGGATTCGGTCTGTAAAAATTGCCCATCACCACTAAATGACCACGCACCGGAAATAGGTTCGTTGAGTTGCAAGAAAAGTGTATCACCAATACAAAGCGGTCCTATGATCGGATTGCATCCTGAAGAGAAGTAGGTAACGCCATAAAGCAAGTAAGCTTTTCCCGATTCCCCGGCAACTTCTTCTGCTCCAAAGTCTGCTCCAATTAAGAAATCATTTGCACCGTCACCATCAAAATCTCCCGCATCACCTACTCTGAATCCGAGCCTTGCATATGCCTCATCGGTAAAAATTGTGTAACCCGAATTACCATCGAGTTGCGTCAAATCCATTTGGTTAGGAAAGCCTGCCGGATTGCCAAATATCACATAAGTTTCGCCACCGGAGGTAGCAGATTGATTGTCTCCTATGAATGCTCCAATGAGCAAATCATCCATACCATCACCATTAATATCGCCCGGTCCGCAAACGGAATTGCCGGAAAAATCAAGCGTAGATATACCGTTGATAGTGAAGCCTTTATTGCCCAATGCTCCCAAGTCAAGCGTAGCCGGAAATGCAATCGTACTACCATAAATAACATAGGTTTGTCCGGCAAAATCTGCTTCATCAACGCTTACTTTAGGAGCGCTGATATATAGGTCATTAAGTCCGTCGGCATTGAGGTCGCCTGCATCACCAACGGCTGTTCCTGCGCCGTCACCAAAAGTTTTGCCGAGTAGTTCGAAGCCGTTCGAGCCATCCAGTTCTGCTACATTTAAGGTGTCGGTGAAATTACCGGATTTACCAAAAATGACATATCCTGCGCCTGTGTCGCCATTCGCATGAAAAGCACCTACGGCAAGGTCGTTATGCCCGTCTCCATTCAAATCCTTCAAACTACCTACGGCAATACCAACATTGTCATCCGCAGCTTTTCCGTTTATCATAAAACCATGTTCCAAGTAGAAAGTGTCCACATCCATTGTGTCCGGAAAATGATTTTTCCCATAAATCACATACACCGTTCCGCTTGATGCGCCGTTGAAATCGGTATCATCTGCCGTCACATAAAAATCGTCGATATCGTCGCCATTCATGTCACCTGCATAGCCGCCGATTGTACCAAAATTATCCCAGTAATTTGTGCCATTCAAAGTGAAGCCATTTGTGCCATCCAACATATCCACACTCAAATCTGCCGGAAAACCGCCATTTTTCCCGTAAATCACATAGGCACTACCTGTGTTAGTGCTGTCGGGATCGGCGTATGGCGTTGTGATGATAAAGTCGTCGATGCCGTCATTATTGACATCTCCTACGGGATTGGCACCACCATAACCGAGTCTGTCTTCGACGTTGACGCCTTGTACGCGAAAACCATTTGTGCCGTTCAGCAGGCTGACATCCATATCAGGGGCATAATTATTATTACCAAAGATGACGTAGATTTCTCCTGCTTCGCTGACCGTTCCCGGTGTAGACCACGGCGCACAAACTGCAATATCATCAAAACCATCGTTATTAATGTCACCGACACCATTGACCGAATAACCGAACCTACCATCGGGATGCAAACCATTCATTACAAAGCCATTAGCACCATTTAAATTACTAATATTTTGTACCGATAGTAATGAACTGCTTTGTGTCGCAGATGTGCATCCTGTGATTTGTATGTCGCAATTTTGAGCAGTAATAAAAGCGGGTAAAAGAAAGATAGTTAGTGTACAAGTAATAAGTACAGAGGGTTGAAGTCGCATAATTTTTTATGATTAATGATTTTTGTGAATTATACTCAAGGCAAATGAGCATAAAATGAGTGCAACAGCAAGGAAACATATGCACATATAAAGGTAAGTATTGTTTTATTTTTGTGCTAAGAACTTATTGTAATTTTTTATTATGAATGATTGAAATAAAAATATGAAAGCAGCGAGTCTTTGGAATTTGGTGTTTGTGATAAGGACTGTACGAAACTTTATCTAATGACATGATAGTCAGATAAGAGGAATAA
>JAHDEO010000333.1 GCA_020628725.1 Saprospiraceae bacterium | reverse complement strand
AACAAGCCGTGGTCGCGCATTTTTTTGTCAATATAAAGATAGGTCGCGGGTGGTGCGTCGAATCCTGTCAGCAATTTGTCCACGACAATCAACAACTTCATTTGGGCGGGATGGTCAATGAAAAGCGTTTTGACATCGCGTTCAAAGTCTTCGACTTTTTCGCCGTTGAGCATTTTTTGATAAATCTCGTATTGCTCCAATTTCTCCGTTCTGCCGTCGCCTGTGTATTCGTCGCGGACGCTTTGGGCATTGGGACTGAATGAGGTGATAATCGCACATTTTTTGAAGTTTTTTGCTTGGAAAATTTCGTAATACCGACACGCCTGATAAATGCTGCCTGCCACCAAGAGTGCATTGCCTGTTCCATTCTGCAAACGTTCTTCTTTTTCAAAATCAAAAATAATATCGTCCACAATGCGGTGCAATCGTTCACGCGAACTAAGGACTTTTTGCATCGTTCCCCACCGTTTTTTAAGGCGTTCTTTGGCGATGTCGGTCAAGCCGCGCGTCTTGGCTTCAAACCATTGGTCTATCTTTTTGTGCGAACCAATGTATTGATTGATATTGCGGGCTTCGTAACGCAAATCCAAGACGACTTTATCGGCTACGGCTTCGTCGAATTTGTAAGTGTGAATGTAGGAACCAAATATCTCAATGCTCTTTTGTTTGTCCTTTTTGAGCAAGGGCGTACCCGTAAAACCGATAAACATGGCATTGGGCAAAATCTGTTTCATGGCTTTGTGTAGCGTGCCGGATTGGGTGCGGTGACATTCATCTACAAACACAAAAATATTGCCTTTGGCTTTGAAATCTTTGGGCAAACTGCGTTGGAGGTCGGCGGCAAATTGCTCGTAATTCGCATCTTCTTTTCCGCCGAATTTGTGTACCAACGAACCGATAAGCCACTTATCATGTCGATTGAGCGTATCTATCAAATCTTTGCCGCTTTTGGTGCGGTGGATTTGTTCGTTTACCCCTAAAAATACCTTTTCGATTTGTCCGTCTAATTCTTCGCGGTCGGTGATGACAACGACCCGCGCATCTTCCTCATTTTCCCGAATCCAACGCGCCAACCAAACCATTGTAAGGCTTTTGCCACTGCCTTGTGTATGCCAGATAATGCCGCCGTCGCGTGTGCGTATGCGTTCCTGCGCGGCTTTTACGCCAAAATATTGATTGTGCCGACATACTTTTTTTGTGCCTCTGTCGAATACTACAAAATCGTGGATGAGTTTGATAAAACGCTCGCGCTGAAAGAGTTGCGTTACTTGGGCATCTAAGCGATTGGTGAGGCTTGTCTCTTCTTTCCAATCCAAATAATACTTCAATGAGGTGTCGGATGTGCCGTAGCGCAAGCCTTGTGTATCATTTCCGGCGGTGACGAATTGTGCCGTTGTGAAAAAGTGTGGAATGTAGTCTTTTTCCTGATAACGAATATTTTGGCGGATGCCTTTCTCAACGGAAACTGTACCTTTTTTGAGTTCGAGAATACCAAGTGCGATGCCGTTGACATAGATTACAATGTCAGGGCGGCAATTTATAGGTGTGCCTTTGATGCTGACCTCTTCGGCAATGCCAAAATGATTGTCGAGCGGCTCTTGCCAATTGATGAAATGTACCGTTTGTTTGTTTTCGCTGATGTCGCGACTGACTTTTGCGCCGTAACGCAGGAGGCTATATACGGCTTGGTTGGCATCGTAGAGTTTGCCTGTGAGTCGGGCGGCTTTGGTGAGTTGGTCAATGGCTTTTTGAATCAGGACATCATCGTAGCCGCACCCGCGCATATACGCACGCAGGCGGTCGGTTTCGATATTGGTATTGCCTTCGCGGTATTGCCAATCACCGAAATACTCGTAGCCGAGTTGGTCTTGAAATAGGCGGACGATTCGTGCTTGGGTGACGCTTTCCGCTTGTCCGATTTTTTGGCTCATAAGGTGTGAAGTTCAAGTTCAAGTATCATGTGCAAGTTCAATTGGGGTTTCGCTCCGAACGCCCAAAAAAGAACGTCTTGCTGAACTTGTTTCAGCATCTCCCGGACGATGAAAAACAATTTTAAACGAGAGCTATTGTTTAAAATCGTGCTGGTCGTTCGGGAGATTCTGAAATAAATTCAGAATGACGTTACTTTTAAAATTATTGGTCGTTTTCGTTTGCTTTCAGCAAAATTATGTCATTTGAGTTTTACGAAGATGTATCTACAATGCTTTGCATTTCTGCTACGATAGAATTTTTCTTTATGACTCCACCGGTTCGTTTAGCTTCTGTACTTTGAATACTTGCGACTGTTTGTCTTGTGACGTTGGTGAGTTTGTCGGCTATACTTTGCGCTCTGGCTGCTTTTGAACCCTTTCTGACACCGCCGCTTTTTGCTGCGTGGCTTTGCATTTGGGAAGCCTTAGTTCTTACTGCTTTTCGTTTGTTTGCCATTATATGATATTTTTATTGATGAAAATAATTGATTTGGAGTGCTTTGTGGCAAGTTAATTTTTTTTGTGATAAATTCAAAATGAAATTTGTACAGGCGATTTTAATCGCGCTGTAAACCGGACATGGCGATTGAAATCGCCTGTACGCTACACCAAGCGCGTTTTTCCCGTCAATAACTCCTGCATCATGCCCTGTTTGAGCAATGCCGTCTTGTGCTTGCGGACTTCCAATGCCGCTATCTCGCTATCCATGTCGCTGAGGACGTGTGCTATGGCGGTTTGTTCGGGGAGAGAAGGGAAGGGGATTTTCATTTCAGCAATCATTTCACGTCTGACAGAATCAACAGAAGATTTTGCTGTCATTGCCATAACTCTATCGTAGAAATTACTGAAAAATTGAAAGAAAAAATATTTTCCATTAACGTGATTATCAAAATTATGAATGTTATAAACTCTTTGGTGGTAATCAAATTTACCATTAAAATAATGAAAAACTTTACCAACACCAACACCGTCGCCTGATGTGATTACTGCCTCACCGTTAAATGAATACGAGTTGATTCTTTCAATAATTTGAGAACGTACAAAAAATGGATAAATCCCGTCATCAATTTTATCTTGTGTATCTTTATCTCCCGTAGAAATTTTCGCAAAATCATCAATTTTCTCTATTTTCCAATCATTAGGAATGACCCCAACTTCAGTATTTTTATATCCATTAGAATTGAAACCCTCCAACCGCTTGCGTCCTGTGAGGAGTTCCTGCATCGCGCCTTGTTTAATGGCTTTTTTCTTTTGGATGAGTTGGTCGAGTTGATGAATGAGGTCGTCTATATTGCTGAGGGCGGTGGCTATGGCTTTTTGTTCGGGGAGAGGTGGAACGGGGATTTTTATTTTTGATAATCCATAAGGATAGATATGAACGACTGCATCACCTTGTCCTTTTTGAGATTTTTGCAATTTAATTTTATCATCATTTAAGAGATAACCAAGAAACAATGAATTAGCATTTTTAGGAGTAAAAATAATCACATCGCCACCTGCATAAACGATTTCGTTGCTCATCATTGCGGCACATTTTCCAATATCCTCTTTTGTTTCTCCTGAACCTGCAAAAAGAATATCTCCGTATTTGATTCGTTTACTTTCTTTTGCGACTTCATTTGAAATAAATGAATGGAAAAATTTTATGTAATTATTGTATTTGGTGTAAAGTTCTCCATAGCGGACACATGGGAATCCGTCACTTTTTACTTCATCTTTTTTTATTCCCTTCCCTTTTGAAAATGAGCCGATTACACCTAATTCCACCACCTCCCAATCCACGGGAATACGCCCGATTTCGGTTTGTTTAAATTGTGTATTTTTCATCAGTAGCCCATTTTTTTTAAGTGTTTATTGACTTGACTTTGAAGGTCTTGTACCTGTTGTTCGATTTTGGGGAGTGGGTTTTGGTATCGCTGTGCGAGTTCTTTGATGCGGTTGGTGAGGCGTTGGCTGATGTGGTCGATTTCTGCGTGAATACGGGCGCGTATATGTGCGAGCCATTTGTCATGCACCACGAGTTGTTGAATGTCTTGGGTATTGAGTGTGGGGTATTTTTGGAGGGTTTGGTTTTGGAGGTCGGCTTGTGCTTTTTTGATATTCTTTTTGAGTGCGGCTTCTTTTTCGTAGAGTAGGTTGAGTTGGAGTAAAAGGTCTTTTTCGGTGGGTTCGCCGTAGGTCGGGGCAGGTTCGGCAGCTATGGCGAGGTCACGTTCTTTTTTGGGCATCAGGATTTTGAGGCGTCTGGTGATTTCAGATTTGGAGATATTGCCTTTTTGGTTGGTGACGGCAGTGAGTAGGCTGTCCTCTCCGGCTTGTGCTTCTATGAGTTCGTTGATTTGGGCGATACATTCATCGAGTTGGGCTTCGAGCTTGCGGAGGGCTTGGTGTTCGGCTTGGAAGTAGCGATTGATGAGGAGTTCGGCGGGGATGAGTTCGCAGATAAATTCGCCTTTTTTGGTCTTGCCTTTGCTGTCGGTGACGGGGGTGAGATTGGCAGTCCAGCCTTCGTCGAGTATCAGGTAGCAATCATCTTTGAGGGTATCGAGCCAGTAATCAAGCAAGTGTTGATAGATGTCGTATTTGTCTATGAGTGCCTTGTCTGCGTAGGTGTCGAGTACGCGCCCTGCGAGGTTTTCGATGAGTTGCTTGGGTTTTGTACCGGCTTGGATATCAAGGAGTTGGGGCTTGGCGTTGGCTTCCCATTTTTCGTAAGCGGCATCCAGTTTTTTTCGATATTGGATAAATTGCGGATGTTGGAAAATGGTGTCTTTGAGGTCGGTGAGGGGAATGGCGAGTTGGAGATAACCCTTACGCGGGGCAGCTTTGAAAAGTTGTTGGCGCAAATCGGGATAGACCTGCCAGTAGCCGTCGAGTTGGTCAATATCGCGCTGCGGAATACCGCCCAAAAGGTGCGCTTCGATGTCTTGTATATCCTCCGCTTCCTGACTATCAATGTAGCGGGGAATGTTGAGGTTGTATTCGTTTTGCTCAATCTCCGCGATGCTGACCATGCGGGCGTATTTGGGCAGTTCGATTTGTTGGTTGAATACGGTGACGATTTTGTGAATGTCTTGCTCACGAAGGCGGTTTTTGTTGCCGTCTTTGATGTAACCCTTTCCGGCATCTATGAAAAAAATGCCTTTGCGCGTGTGGGCGTTTTCCTTATCCAAGACCAAAATACAGGCAGGGATGCCCGTACCATAAAAGAGGTTGGGCGGTAAGCCGATAATGCCTTTGATGTAGCCGCGTCGGATGATATTCTGGCGGATGTTTGCCTCTGCATTGCCCCGAAACAGTACGCCATGCGGCAGGATTATCGCGCCTTTGCCCGTGCTTTTCATCACCGAGATAATGTGCAGGAGAAAGGCGTAATCGCCGTTTTTTTGCGGTGGCACACCAAAGCCCTCGAAGCGTTTGAAGGGGTCGCTTTCGGTGTCCACGCCCGTACTCCACGTCTTAGCGGAAAAGGGCGGATTGGCGACGACGTAATCGAAGCGTTTGAGTTGGTTGGTCTTTTTATCAAGGTGAATGGGATTGGCGAGGGTGTTGCCTTGCACGATGTCCTCCACTGCGATGACTTGATTGTGGATGAGCATATTGAGTTTGGCGAGTCCTGTGGTGGCATTGTCCATTTCCTGCCCGTAAATGGTCATACCGTTTGGGGCTTCGTCCACGACTTTGAGCAAGAGCGAACCGGAGCCGCAGGTCGGGTCGTAAACGGTGGTGGATTTGGCAGCTTTTTCATCTACATCAATGACCTTTGCCATGATACGCGAGACTTCGGCAGGGGTGTAGAATTGTCCTTTGCTTTTGCCGGATTGGGTGGCGAAATTCCGCATGAGGTATTCGTAGGCATCGCCGAGCAAGTCGTCATCTTCGGCACGGTTGGCAGAGAAATCTAAAGCCGGATTTTGGAAAATACCGATGAGGCGAGATAGCCTGTCCACCATTTCTTTTCCCTTGCCGAGTTTTTGCTCGTCGTTGAAGTCACCCATTGAGGTGAGGACTTTGAAGTGGTTTTCAGCATCAATGCGCTCCATAACTTTTTTGTTAATGTAGTCACCGATGTCATCGTTGCCTTTCATTTTCACCAAGTCCGCAAAACTCGCGCCTTCAGGAATCGTCACCAAAGCATCTTCTTTTCCGGCGTATTTGTCAGAAGCGTATTTGAGAAATAATAAAGGTAAGATGTAGTCTTTGTATTGAGAGGCATCCATGCCGCCGCGTAGTTCGTCGCAGCTTTTCCAGAGGGATGTGTATAGTTCGGATTTTTTGATTGCCATAAGTTGTTGGGCTTTTATTTCGTTTTGATTGTGGGCTAAAGGTAGGCATTTCAATAGATTTTTTTGAGTGGATTGAACTATGGGAACGCGGCAAAAATAACTTTACCATCTTGGCGGCTTCTTTTATGCTTATTTTTCCCTTTGAAATCAGTTATTTATCCCGATAAACGCCTTCTTTCAAAGCAAAAACTAAACATAAAATAACCTCCCCAAGATGGTAAACTTATTTATGCCGTGTTCCCATGAAGATGTTTGAGTGAAAATATTTATTTGTATTCATAAAAAATAAATTATTGTGCATCAATAAAAACTAACAACAATTTGAAAAATGAAAGTGTTAGAGTTTTGTTAACAATTAGCGCAAACAGTTGTAAATGAATGGCTGGCGTTAATGTGATTTTTTAATTAAACATACTATATGTCACAACACAATGACACACCACAGCCACCAAATCAAAACCCAAACAATAATAACCTACCGGAACAAGCACCTCCCAACCCACCACCCATACCACTTCCTATTGATTTTGGCGGAAAAATCTCACGAGTACGGCGCGAAATACCGGGACTTTTTCATTTGATAAATAATGATGAGTTGTTCGGACAAATTGCGGCTATGGTAACACAGAGTAAAATTGAATCTGAGCAACAATTCAAGGAAAGACTCGCTGCCATTGAGCAAGAACTCGCCAAATTGAAAGAAGGTGATGAAGACTATGAACAGTTACAAACCGAGAAAAGTCAATTTCAAAAGTATTTCGAGCAAGATGCACTCGAATTTCAAAAGGTGATTGACAGCAAGTTTCAAGCTGGACGTGACGAACTCCCCAAGATTGCTGAAAAACTCGAAAATAGTAAGGATTTCATGTTTAGCTGCAATGCACTTGTGGTGTTAGCTGTGGAGTTCTTACACATCATTGACTTGTACAATCGCAGGGATGAAGGAAAAGGTGAACAGGCATGGAAAGCTTTTGAGCGTAATATTTTTCCGATGCTCAATAACTCTGTCCACCGAATTGATTACAAGTCAAAATTGTTAGTCTTAGCCGAAAAATACGGTGTGGCTGAGAGTGCACAAGAGGAGTTAATCAGGCAACCGGAGTTTTATAATGAAGGTATGGACTTCTTCTTTTTGGTATATAACGAAGTCTATAAATCATTTGGGAAGATGCTATTTGCTTATTCGCTTCGTCAGACGCGGGTGAACGATGTTGAGCTGTTTATGGAGTACCACAAAGAGCAATATGGTTACTACTATAGTTTTCGCAAAGAAGCCAAGAATGAGTTAATGGAATACAAAGACATTATCGGCGAGGTGCAATATGAAAAGGCAATGGGCTGGATAAAAGCACAACAAGATGCTTTCAACGTATCTGGTGAGACAAGTTGTGATTTCTGTAAGCATAAATTCAGTAATATTACCGACCTTAAATCTTTTGCGAATGTTTTTAAAAAATTGAGAACAATTGAACGCAATGGACGACCACTTTTGGAAGCCTCTGATGATGCACTTATGGATTTTATTTACGACCATTCTTTCAATGAATCTTTATCATTGTTCAGTTGTGAAGAAATAGAAAAATGCTTTGATAGCGAAATTGCGGAAGCATCTGTTGAAGTTGAAGACACAGAAGAAGGGTTTGATATTAGAATTCCACACGAATTGATAGACATGGGAATAATGGATGCGCTGTTTGGTGAAGCCGTAGAGGACGCTGATAAAAAAATGCGTTGGAACGGCGACTTGGAAGAATTCATAGATATTTTCCGGCAGATGAATACACCCACTGATTTTGAAGATGCGTTTTTTAGTATTAAAGTGGACGCACTCGCTAAAATCTTGGACGATAGATTTGTCTGGACGCAAAGCGACTTACCACTTGGCAAAGTCAAACTAATGCGTCTATATGATGAACCATACTCAGGCGCGTACAAACATGATGTACGGGTATTGATGAAAGGTTAATCGAAATATCTTGTAAGTAAATTGAAATGGCAGACATGGTGACGTGTCTGCCGTTTGTATTAGAGCCTATATAGGGCGTTCCTGTAAATCCAAATTTAATTTCCGTACCAAATAAAATATTGTGA
>JAHDEO010000332.1:2460-8378 GCA_020628725.1 Saprospiraceae bacterium | reverse complement strand
AATATTTTATTTGGTACGGAAATTAAATTTGGATTTACAGGAACGCCCTGTGTAGAGAAAATTTATGAATTTTCTCTACACCATATCTTTTATCTGGCTTCTGACAGTGCAACGGTCTGACTTCTGACAGCAAAGCGGTCTCATTTCATTTTAAACTCTCCACGATGGGTGCGTCTTTGTCCTGTTTTCCTATCTTCAAAATAACATTTCAAAGCATGAACAGAAGACGTAAATGCAATCTCTTTCCATGGAATTTCCGACTCCATGAATAAGCGTACATCCAGACTTTCTTCTCCAATCCCAAATTCTGAAGGTGTCAATTCGGCAAGGTAAAAAACGTAGATTTGATTGATGTGTTTGATACTGTAAATGGAATGGATGCCGATAATTTTGACCTTGGCGAGGGCTTCTTCCCAAACTTCTCGCATCGCTCCCGCTTCGGCGGTTTCGGCATTTTCAAGATAGCCTGCGGGTAGATTCCAATATCCGCTACGAGGTTCGATGGCACGTTTGCAAAGCAATACTTTATCCTCATATACGGGCAGACAACCGACAACCATTTTGGGGTTTTCATAATGAACCATCTCGCAAGCCACGCATTGATAACGCTGTATATTATCTCCGGGAATATCCCTAAGCTGTACAGGTTGACCGCAGTGGCTACAAAAATTCATTTTTAGTCGATAGTCGGTAGTCGATAGTCCATAGTCAAAGAAAATGTGAAATTCGGTTGTGTTAACTATGGACTATCGACCATCAACTATGGACGGATTTAATTCCCCAAATCTACAATTTTAAATTCAGTTCTTCTATTTAATTGACGTCCTTCTTCCGAGCCATTATCAGCTACTGGATTGGCTTCGCCATAACCTTTAGACGCCAAACGATTGCGTGCAATACCTGCGGCTGCGAGATAATCGACGACACTTTCAGCACGTTTGAGCGAGAGCTTTTGGTTGTAATCGTCATCGCCTTTAGAGTCGGTATGCGAACCAATTTCTATCGTGATATTTGGATTATCAATTAATAAAAGTAATAATTCATTGAGTGGTGCGTAAGATTCGGGGCGCAGTTCTGCGCTATTGGTATCGTAGTAGATATTTTCAAGTTTGAAGGTGCGTCCTGTTTTCTTTGGTCGCAAAATAATATCTCTTGTATTTTGCCCGGAGGCATTTACAGCTCGTGTATCGACTTCAAAACTTGAGGTTAAATACGTATCTGCCGTAGTCGTGATTTTGTACTCTCCACCAGCGGGAAGGAAAACTTTGTACCCGTCGGATTGTGATTGTATGTTGGAAATGACCTTCGTTTCCAGTGGACTTGTTTTCTGAGAAATGGCAATATCTGCACCAATATAAGGTGATAAATTGCCTGTATCATCCTCTGAATAAACCATACCTTGTACATTCACACCTTCTTTGAGCAGGTAAATATCTTTTCTGAATATTTTATTACCCAAAACATCTTTGGTGCTAACAGTAATGGTTTCTTTTACATAACCATCTTTATTAATTTCAATCAGATATTCGCGGTCAGGTTCAAGGATAAAACGATAACCTTTGGTTGCGCTTGAATTTTGACCATCTAATAAAGCAGGATTGGTTGGGCGTGAATTGTCAAATAATTTCAAACGCGCATTTTCCAATTCATCTACCGAAATATCAGTCGCAGCATACACAAAACCGGATACCGCAATACCTTCAAATTCAGGTTCTGCTTCCGGCTCTTCGTCAGGAGACAAGCCGTATGCTACGGAGTAAATATTGTCGCAACAAGTGCGATTGTCTACGCCTAAATTGCTGTTGCGATTAGAAACGATAAAAGCGCGTTCCGGTGCTTTATCTTTAACATAATACATGTCATCAGCACTTGAGTTGATAGGTGTACCGACGTTTTCAATGATATTTGTTTCAATTCCACCAATCACAAAAATATCATAGCCGCCGTAGCCCGGATGTCCATCCGAACTAAAGTAAAATTCTCCTGAAGCCTCATCGTAATAGGGCGTAGACTCGTTAAAAAGTGTATTAATTTGGTCAAAATTTACTGCGGTTGTATAGCTGCCACCTTTGCGTCGTGTCACATACCAAATATCCATACCGCCTTTTCCATCGGGTCTGTCTGATGAGAAGTAAATACGTTCGCTGCCGCGTGTATCTTTTGTCACCATAGGGGCGGTGCTTTTATAACCGGAGATATTGATTTCTTTGACGGATTTTGGTTTTTTCCAATCACCGTCTTTGTATTCACTGACGTATATTTTGCATTTTGCCTGACGATTTTCCTGAGTAGGACATTGCGTGTAGTAAAAACGCTTGCCATCAGGCGAAAAATTTCCATGTCCTACGTGGTCTCTTCCGCCTGAAATCATACGATTGAATATCCGTGCTTTGCCCCAACGTCCGCTACTTGATTTTTCCGCTACGTATATTTTTGAATGTGTATAATCACTATCCTCTGTATCAATGAGTTGCTTGGAGCGAATAGATGAAAACAGGAGCATACTATCACCAACAGGCAATGGCGCATAGTCGGTATATCCTGCATTGACATTGCTACTCAATGCCCGTACACGTGCAAGGACTCCTTCGCCGGATTCCATTGCCATTCTACAACCTGCTGCACCTACATTGGCTTTATTGATATGAATCGCCGCATCGTCACCGCTGTAACTTTTCGCAAAAGTCTCATACTGCACGAGGGCTTTGTCGTAATTTTTATTTTGGTGGAGAGCTTCTGCATAGCGCAATCTGATTAAAGGATAATTGAGAAAAACCGCAGGGTCTTTCGAGTCAATCAACAATCCATAATAATCAGCAGCATTGCTATAGTCTCTTGCCTTGTGGTAAGTATCTGCCAATAGATAAACGGTGCTTACTTTGCCCGGATCTTGTACAAGTGCTTGCTCGATGAATTTTATAGCGTTATAATAACTTGATTTGGACAATAGTTCGCTGGCAGTCAATAGGTGCTTCTCGGATGAATCTTTACTTTTACCGGGTTGAGCCATCATTTGACCAACACCAAATAATAATATAATGAATATGATGTAATTTCTCATGAATAAGTTTGATGAAGTTTAAGTTTAAGTCTAAGTTTAAGTTTAAAGATTATTTAAACTTAAACTTAGACTTAAACTTAAACTTATTTAGTCAAAAAAGCGTATTGCGGGGAGCAATGGTTTAGCGCGATTGGCGGCAGCTCCTGTGTAGGAAAGTGAGAACTCAAAAGCTCCAATATTACTGGCAACATCCGTCAAAAGTGTATTGGTAAAATCTCTGGATAAGCCAAGTCGTAAGCCCCAAAAATCAAGCCCCAAGACGGCAATAATCGCGTCATCAGAGCGCATACCCCCACCGATATAAGCAGCAGTTTTAGGACTGATGGCATAGCCTATATGTGTACCAAAATTCAACTGAGCAGCTTGTGCCTGAGTCATGTATAATACATGTGGACGAATAAATATATGCTGCCCCAGCATTGCCTTTAAATCAGCATGAGCGACAAGGCGGGCGGGGAGTTCGCTATCTCGAATGAAACCTTCCTCGCCACCAAGTAAGTGGATATAAGCAGCACCCAATCGAAAATCTACTCCGTCGAGATACGTAGCCCAAGTGACACCAACCCGTGCATCAGGATAACTAACATCCGTGAACGTCAATCCTGTCTCTACATTTGTACCGGAATTAAATTCGCCTGTGCTTGGGTCAAATTGATTACCGAAAGATAAATTTCCGCGATTGATGCGTTTTTGCACCAAACCAATCTGCACACCACCGGATATATAATTGATTTCCCGACCATCAATATTGAAATGATAAGCACCGCCAAGCAAAGCTTCAAGCGTGGATAGTCCGCCGGCAGTACGGTCATTCACTATAGCCGCACCCAAACCCCAAGAATTACCTTGGGTCGGTTTGCCAAAATTAATATCGAAAGAAGCAGAGGGTGTCGTGTAGGTATAACCGCCTTGGGAGATTTGGGGCCACTGAGCGCGATACATCAGATTGACGCGATATTTACCTTCTACATGTCCTGCGAGGGCAGGGTTGAGATTGATAGGACTGTCATAAAATTGGCTGAAATGAATGTCCTGAGCGAATAATTGCCCGGAACAAAAAATAACCCATAATAAGACAGTAATGCGAGTAAAATTTCTATCCATTGAAACTTAGGCTTATGTGTTCTTTGTATTTCGTTCTTCGTTCTGTGTTTTGAGCCTCATAAAAAAGGTCATAGGGTGGGTGCTGCAAAAAGCTCACCAAAGATAGGATTTTTTACGTAAGATTGTGGTAAGAAGTTGCGAAGTTGATGATTGATAATTGGCGAATGGTGGTTGATGAGTAGTAATAAAAGGAAACCTATGAGGTTGAAAAAACCTCATAGGTTTTGTTTATCAAATTATTATAGAATGATAATTTTAGAATTTGTTATTTTAATTCTATAAACACAGATTTCTGATAGTTGATTAACATCAGAAAAACTAATCACTTTTCGCTACTCACAAATGCCTATCTTGAACCTGCGCCGGTAATGGCTTTATTGTGTTCTATGGTACGTCTGGCTTTATCCATAATGGTACTAACGCCAGTGGCACCAAGTTGTGATTCTACTAAATCACCGTTGCTATCCAAATAAACCAGCATCGGGAAACCCATCACACCAAATTGAGATGCGAGCATTGGACCTTCTGCATCTTTTTCGGGATTTACTTTCAAGCTAATAAAATTTTCGTTGAACAAATCGCCAACCTGTTCCAATTCAAATACGGTCTCGTCCATCAACTTACAAGGCATACACCAAGTCGTATAAAAGTCGATAAAAATTGGCTTATTCTGTGCTTTTGCTTTCTTTAGAACACTTGCAAAGGCTACATTTTTCTTGAAATCAACGCCTTTTGTTTTGACCACTTTTGTAGAAGTCGGCTTTTTACTTGTTCTTTTAGCAGTTCTTCGATTGCAGCTACTCAATACCAATCCAGAAAGGAGTAACAGAAATAATACTTTTTTCATGTTGTTTGATTTTTCTTTTAACGAATTGATGAGGTGACGAGTTGTTGAGTTGTCGGAGTATGATAATTTGTCAATTCATCAAATCAACAACTCGTCAATTCATCAGTTTCAACGGCAAATAAAGCCATTTTGTTATTGATAAAGAAAAACCTTGCCAAATTTTGACGTTCTATTGTCCGCCAAACATATAGGCTGCGGTCAGTTGTAAATAAATATTACGCACGACACCCTCTGCTAAAGGATAGGTATCCTTGAAAATAGAACGCATTCCTGAGGTAAGCCGTAGTTCGTAATTCATCCCAAAATTAGTACGATAACGGACGCCACCGACCAAACCATAATCCAAGGTTTCGAGGTGTTGACTCTCATCAAATACTTGGTTTTCTACGGGTAGCATACCTGCGTTGATAGTGACTTCGCCGTTGGATGTACCGGAAATTTCTCCTTGCAACATATAGCTAAAATACGGTCCAAAGGTCAATCCAAAACGTTCGGAAAAATAATAATACCCAAGTATCGGCACCTCTATATAGCGATTATCAAACTGACCATCCACAAATCCCTCAAATTCAGCGACTATCCATACCATCGTATCCGTACCGGGCGGTTGAAAAAGATAATCATATTCATCTACGGTAGCGGGAGTGCTGAAGCTCGATTTTTTCTGTGTGTAATACACCTCTACTCCCAGCCCAAATTTTTCATTGACTTGATATTCAGCGAGCACACCTGCGATACTACCCAAGCCAAGTTGCCCCGTTGCACCATCTTCGCGTGGTCCTATTGGTGTTCCTGTCGTGAGTCCGAGTTTGATGCCTGTGGTGAGTTGGGCATTTGCGATATTTAGGGATAAAGAAAATAGGATAAGTAAAATTGTTCTCATGATTCGAGTAGCGAGTCACGAGT
>JAHDEO010000332.1:0-2360 GCA_020628725.1 Saprospiraceae bacterium | reverse complement strand
CGTAACCCGTTACCTAATTAAAAACTTTCCACTGCTGAGGTCGTGTCCGTTTTTGTTTTTCAATAAAAAATAATATGTACCGGATTGCCAATTTGTAACATCCAATTGAGTTGTTATTGTCGTAAATACTAATGTAGTGGTTTGCCTACCCATAGCATCAAAAATTAGGAGTTGGGCATCAGGAACGGCTTTGTCTAATTCAAAACGAAGATGGTCGGTGGCAGGATTGGGAATGGGCGTCACCTTGACTTCTTGCGTCAATACATCAGTAATACCGACGAAATTAATCAGTTTGATTTCATCGACAAAGAGTTGACTGCCAAGCTGCCCCATGTATTCAAAACCTGCGGCACTACTTGTAAAAGCGATTTCGATGCTATCAGGTTGTGTATCGGGAATATAATACTCCAGTTCAAGGTCGAAAAGGCTGTATTCATCTGTAGTTTCTGTCTGGCGGACTTCTGCGTAGGCGATGGTATCTTGTTGATTAGTAGCAGGATTCCATTTGCGGAGAATGGTATAAATACCCATCGAATCGCCATTGACAGGAAAGTATTTATAATAAAATTGAAGGTTGGAAGGTGTGCCTTCGTAGGGGACACCAAACTTCGCACTATTGGCAGGGTCGGCGATGTCGATTTGAAAATCGCCCGTCCACAATGCACCTGCAGTAAAGGTGAAAAAGATGGTCGCAGATTCCATTTTGGCGGCATAATCTCCCGAATAAGCATCAGTCACTTTTTCGACCGGATTGACGGGTGCGCCTCCGGCAAAATCAACACCGGGATTGGCAGTCTTCCATGGAAAATCGGGTTCTTCATACAATCCCGAATTGGAGGTCGTCCACGTTTCGAGGTCGAGATTGGAGAGGGTGTCTTGGGCATAGGTACAGCAAAGCATACACAGCATAAAGCCCGTTAAAAGCACTTTATTCATCATCACATTAAATGGTTTTGGGTGAAATTAAAAACATAAACAAATGTACAGTGTTTGTTATAGAAATTTCTCAAACCATCATCATTTTTTTAAATAAAACCTGTAACTTTATAATGTCAATTCAAGTTGTGAACAACTTGAATTGACATTATTAGAATTTTTCAATCATTTCAAACGCTTAAACACTATGAAGTTAAAAACTATCTATTCTATTTTCTTTTCTTTATTGGGATTCGCATTGATTGGCTTGTTTTCGGGCTATTCATTCGGACCTGCGGCTACGGTTGGTATGGGCTATACAGGTGCGCCGGGTGATGTGCAGGGAACGACCTGCGGCACTTGTCATAATGCCAATGCTTTTGGTATTATAAGTGTTGATTTGGTATCTAATATTGGTACACTGCCTTATGAATTTCTCCCGGAATTTGATGTTCGGATGGATATTACTATTAATGCCTCATCCGGCTCTCCCAGTGGATATGGGTTTCAACTTTTTATAACGAATAGCGTAGGAGTTCCTCTTGACATTGCATACTCAAATCTTGGCGCAAACGTGAAACAAACTACACTACCCAACGGCAGAACTTACCTCGAACATAATGGGATTAGCGCGAATAATGTATTTTCTTTTGATTACAATATTTTACCTTCTACAAATATTGATCAGATTGTAAAAGTGTATGTTGCTGCGGTAGCTGTCGATGCTAATGGTTTTAATTCGGGTGATAGTGGTAGCAACAGCTTCGAATTTAATTTACTGCGATTTCAGTTGCCCGTCGAATTAACCAACTTCGAGGCTAGTTCACAAGGTACAAGTGTCCAACTTGACTGGACAACAGAAACCGAACAAGATAACGACTACTTTGCCATAGAACACTCGATTGATGGCATCAATTTTACAAACATAAAAACTATTGAGGGAGCAGGAACAACAGACGAACGTCAGGCATATACCTACACACACATGAATCCTGTTAGTGGTGAAAATTATTACCGACTACGACAAGTGGATTTTGACGGAAAAGAATCATTCAGTGAGGTAGTTGTTGCAAAAATTGAGCGTAAATCTATCACAGCTTTCCCACAACCTGCTGCGGAACATGCTACTATCTATGTGAATGCTGATGTAAATGAATCGGCTACTTTGCAAGTGCATGATTTTATGGGAAGAATGATTCACACTGAAAATGTCAATCTCGTAAGCGGTGAAAATCTAATTGACATGAATTGTAGTCAATGGGCTTCGGGACATTATGTGATTAGCATTTCAGGAGCGCAACTTGGAGAGGAAGTTGCGAGATTTACTGTTCGTTAGGAAAATTTTAAAGATACTCTAAGGCGCGTATTTGGTTATCAACTAAATACGCGCTTTTTGTGTGCCATACATGGTAGTAATCTATAGGGTGCAAGTCCCGAACGAACCT
>JAHDEO010000331.1 GCA_020628725.1 Saprospiraceae bacterium | reverse complement strand
TGTTTGAGGGCTTTTTTGAAGGAAACATCATCGTTGAAAGTCTGCCCGATGATGGGGGTGAGTTTGCTTTTATCTAAGTCGGCGGAGAGTTCGCTCATCGCGCTTTGTGATATCGTGTAGGTTGCCTGATGAAAACCGTAAGCCGCAATAAACATACTCACCGCGATACCCGCACAACCTATGAGTAACAAAGGTTTGCGTCCAAAACGGTCAATAATTGCCATCGCAATCAGTGTAAAAACCACATTAATCAAGCCCACCCAAACGGCTTGTGTAAACGCCGCATCTGTACCGATTCCTGATTGTTCAAAAATGGTATTGGCATAGAAAAAGACGGCATTGATACCCGTAATTTGCTGGAGAATACCGACGACCAAACCAATCACCAAGACCAATCGTAAGGCAGGTTTGAATAGCTCACCGAGACGTGCGCCCGTTTGTGTTTTGGCAGCTTCGATGGAGTTTTTGATGGCTGCCATTTCAGTATCGACTGTGGCAGGATTAACTTTTGTGAGAATATCATTCGCCTCCTGTTCACGCCCGACACCGACCAACCAACGAGGACTTTCCGGGACAAAAAACAGCAACAGAAAGTATAAAATAGCAGGCAAAAACTCTAAACCCAACATCCAACGCCAGATATTCGGGTCGCCACCGTTCCAATTATTCAGGAAATAATTCGCAAAATATGCCGCCGAAAAACCGAGTACGATATTGAGTTGGTTGATGGACACCATGCGTCCGCGTCGGTCTGCGGGGGCGATTTCGGCAATATACATCGGCGCAAGAATCAAAGCCGCACCAAAGGCAAGTCCACCCAACATCCGTGCGAAAATCAACACAGGAACATTCGGCGCAAGAGCTGACATTATCGCCGACAAAGCATAACCAAATGCGACCGCTATCAATACTTTTTTACGTCCCAATCTATCACTAATTCCACCAACAAAAAACATAGCAATAGTAGCCGCCAACGTAGGTGAAGAAACGAGCAAGCCTTTCATGGCATCGCTCATTGGAAACATTTTGTCGATAGGACCAACTGCGCCCGAAATGACCGCCGCATCGAATCCAAATAAAAAACCACCTAATGAAACGATGACTGCTATGAAGGTGATGTAAGTGCGATTGATAGTGTTCATGTGTGTAAAATTAGTTGCAAGTTCGAGTCAATTGCCACTCTGTAAGTAGTCCTTATCAAACATAACATTTTGTTTGTTTAATCCATCAATTTACAAGGACATTTCTGTTTTTTTAATTCATTATAAAAAGAATCTTGTGGTAATCCGGGCGAGGATATTCCATAAATTTCACCTAAGACACCCCATATCTTATCTTCTCTGGCATAAGAATCTACATACAACTCGAAATATTCCCCATCAAGTAATACTTCTAAAGTAACGGTAATACCACTACCAAAATGAGTCTTGTGTCGTTCATCTTCCATTTCTCTAATTTCTTTCGACCTAACCTTCCTTACCAATTTTTTCCATTCTTCGCTTATATCACTATATTCATACGATGTTCCGAAGGAGCAAAAATCCCAACGTATCTTACATTTGTAGGATGAAACTATGTCATTCCCATGCTTAACTATTGAGTAAGTATGCCCTGCTTTAGTTGAATGATCAAAATGGAATCTAATCAAGTCATAAGAATCATTGCTGACAACGGGTAGTTCATATCTCGGAATTCCATGATTTGCATAGAAGAATCCTTTTTTGTTATTTCTCTTTTCTTCTATTTCGCTTTCAAATGTTGAATCGTTGCCTTCTGATTGTTTTTTATCACATGATAAAGCAAAAAATAATAGTAGTAAAAGTAATTTAAATCTAATCGCCATTTTATTATGTTTTATCTCTGTACAAATATCCTTCAACATAAAAGAAGGTTCTAATTCAAAAACTTATTTTACAAAATCTATTTTTTTGCGAAATAAAGACATTTTTTTAAACAAAAAAATAATACTTTTGTAGCAAATAAATGACAAGTTCATTTCAGTGAGCTTAGAAAATTATGTTTAAAGAACAGGAAATAGCTGCTTACATAGATGTTATTCTACCATTGGCACTGCCAAAACTGTACACCTACACCGTACCTACTGAATTGGCGGAACGGGTTCAAAAGGGCGTCCGTGTAGAAGTACAATTCGGTAAAAAGCGCGTGTATTCTGCGCTCGTGCGGAGGGTGCATCAGGAGCGTCCCGATTACGAACCCAAGCCTGTCATTTCCGTCTTGGATGCTGCGCCAATCGCCACCGAAATGCAAATGGCTTTGTGGGAGTGGATGTCTGATTATTATTGCTGTTCTACGGGTGAGGTGATGAACGCTGCCCTTCCCGCCGGATTAAAATTAGCGAGTGAAACGCGGGTTTTATTAAGTCCTGTTTTTCAAGATGATTTTTCAGAATTGACTGATGATGAATATCTTATCGCAGAAGCATTGAGTATTCAGGAGGAATTGAGTATTGAAGATGTGCAAAGCATATTGAACAGAAAAACGATTTATCCGCTTATAAATTCTCTATTATATAAACGTGTTATTATTCTGAAAGAAGAATTAAAACCCAAATTTAAACCGAAAGAAGCTACTTATATCCGCCTGACCGAACCTTACCACAGCGACCCCGAAACCTTGAAATTTGCCTTTGAAAAAATCGGCACTCGCGCCGTCAAACAACAGGAAACCCTCCTCGCCTATATTCAACTCAAACGCGAACCATTGGATTCGCCCGACATCACGCCGAATCAACTCTGCGAATACGGAGGCATTAAAAAAAATCACATCAAAGATCTGGAGAAAAAAGGCATTTTTGAAAAATATAAAAAAGAAGTGAGTCGCATTACGCCTTATGATGATGAGTTGGTGGGTACATTTGAATTGTCGGCACAACAAGCGAAGGCACTTATCGAAATTCAAGCGAATTTTGAAGAAAAAAATACTGTCCTGCTGCATGGCGTGACGGGTAGCGGCAAGACGCGTGTCTATATTGAACTCATCATTGAAGCCCTTAAAGAAGGTAAACAAGTTTTGTATTTGCTCCCTGAAATCGCATTGACTACACAGATAATCAATCGTTTACAGAAAGTATTTGGTAACGACATTGCGGTCTATCACTCGCGATTGAATAATAATGAACGGGTCGAAATCTGGCACGAAGCACTCATCGGCAAGCCGATTATCGTAGGTGCGCGGTCTGCTTTGTTTTTGCCGTTTAAAAAACTTGACCTTATTATCATCGACGAAGAACACGATGCCTCATTCAAACAACACGACCCCGCACCGCGCTATAATGCCCGCGATACGGCGATTTATTTAGCACATCGACATGGCGCAAAAGTGCTGCTCGGTACAGCTACACCCTCACTTGAAAGCTATGTCAATACACAAATCGGCAAATACGGCTTGGTGGAAATGACGAAGCGATTCGGCGACCTCAAAATGCCCGAAATCGTAGTCGCAGATGTGCAGAGCGAAACCAAGAAAAAGACGATGCACTCGCATTTTACAACGGTTTTGTTGGATGAAATCAAAGCGGCATTGGAGCGTAAAGAGCAGGTGATTTTATTTCAGAATCGACGTGGTTATGCGCCCACTTTGCGTTGCGAAATGTGCGGTTGGACCGCCGAATGTATCCACTGCGACATCACATTGACTTACCATAAATATTCCAATCAAATGCGCTGCCATCTCTGCGGTTATCATACTTCACAACCAAAGGATTGTCCGGCTTGTGGTCATCATGTTTTTACGATTCAGGGCTTTGGAACAGAGAAAATTGAGGATGAATTGCAGATATTTTTGCCCGAAGTGCGTGTGGCACGTATGGATTGGGACACTGTAAAAGGCAAGAACGCCCACCAACGCATTATCGCGCAATTTGAAGACCGACAAATTGATGTACTTGTTGGTACTCAAATGGTTACGAAGGGTTTGGATTTTGATAATGTGGGACTTGTGGGCGTGATGAGTGCGGATTCGCTGTTGTATTTTCCTGATTTTCGGGCTACGGAACGAGCGTTTCAATTGATGACGCAAGTTAGCGGACGAGCAGGAAGAAAGCAGAAGCAAGGCAAGGTCGTCATTCAGGCGATGAATACCTCACATCCCGTTTTGACGGAGGTGTATCACGGTGATTTCAGTAAGTTTTTTGAACGGGAGGAAATAGAACGTCGCAAATTTAAATATCCGCCTTTTTATCGTTTGATTGGTTTGCAATTAAAACATAAAAAGAAACATATCGTGAATGATGCGGCGGAGTTTTTTGCGAAAGAATTACATAAAAAACTGGGCAGTCGCGTACTTGGTCCCTCCGAACCGAGTGTATCGCGGGTGCGCTCGTATTATGTGATGAATATTTTGGTGAAATTGGAACGCCGTAAGGAAGTGATTGATAAAACGAAGGAATGGATACGCGAAATTCAGGTGGATTTGTCGGGGCGAAAAGGGATGTCGAGTGTACGGGTGAATGTGAATGTGGACCCGTATTAAGCCTTCCTATCCGACAACTTATTTCTGTAAATCTTTACTCATAACTAAAACAGACATACATAAAAAACAAATACCTACAACACACACTTACACTACATTTTAACCAAAGAAATAAAAATTTCTTGCATAATTCATATGTATATTGTATCTTTATGGTCAGATTGAAGCAAGTTTCCACATTCTAACAACTTTCCACACATTTGCTTCATATTTTCCGATAATCACTTCCCATTTATACTCGTGCTTATTATAATTTTATTCTGACTGAGTGTTTTCACAAAACACATTAACATTTCTCTGTATATACACAATCAAGTTTATCATCAATTAAAAACAATGGATTATTCGCACATTCAACTAATTTAATCATTGTATTTTAAAAGACAAGAACATGGTTACTCACAAACTAATTTTGTTGATTATTCCCCTGATACTTCCCACACATTTTCCTTTCAATCTCATATTTTCTGTAAAGCATGTCTAAGACGTAAACGCTTTACTAATACCTTTCCACACATCTCTATGTCAATTCAAAATTTCATTGAAACATTTGACACATTTTATTTAAAAATAATTCATATTAAAAAAACATGCGTCACGCAAATATGAATTAAAACAAAAACATTATGATATTAAATTACGGCAAAAAGCAATTTTTTATGATTGCTATCCTCAATATATTGGCTTTTTTAAGTCTGTCTCATTTATCTTTCGGACAGTTTAATTCCGTTGATTTGCACAGTCAGGTTACGCGGGTTCAACCCATGACAGGAATAGTTTTTTGGTCGGAAAACTCCGGTGACCTGAATACGCTGGGCAATAAAGTACAATTGGAGTATTCTTATTTGGTTTACTCTGATGTGATTCAAAATCAAGGTGCTTACAACTGGAGTATTGTGGATAATCTACTCGCAAATGCCGCTGCAAATGGCAGACAAATGATCATCAGGTTTAGATATACCTATCCGGGTATCACCACTCCAAGTGTACCCAGTTATGTAAGAAATAGCTTCGGATATCAAGACCAAACACTTTCTGTGGAAGGCAGTTCTACATATATCCCGGACTGGAGTAGTCAGGCTTTACAGGATTTTACAAAGGAGTTTTTTACTGAATTTGCTGCGAGATATGACAACGACCCCAGATTGGCTTTTCTACAAATAGGCTTTGGCTCATACTCCGAATATCACCTTTATAATGGACCATTAACGCTTGGTCAGACTTTTCCCTCCAAATCTTATCAAACAGAGTTTCTTTATCATGTAAATGGATTATTTCAACAAACACAATGGGGAATATCCATAGATGCTGCATCAAGTACTTATACGCCTATAAGTTCTGATAATTTGCAATCACTCAATTATGGATTATTTGATGATTCTTTCTTACACGCAGGTCATTCGAGTAGTGATTCAGAATACAATAGATCTTCATGGCTCTTTTTTGGTCAAAATAAATATCACACAAATGTAGCCGGTGGAGAGTTGAGTTATTATGACGGAGAACAACCATTGGTATTGAATCCGAATGGAACAAACGGAACTAGTTTTGAACAACTGGCTGCCCAATACCATATTTCATATATGATTGGTAATGACCAGTTAAATTATCAACCCGCCAGTAGAATTGAATCTGCAGGAAGGGCTACCGGTTATCGTTTTTCTGTAGAAGGCTATCAAACTAATGGTTCAGTTACTAATGTAACGATTCGCAATACCGGAATTGCCCCCATTTATTATGATGCCTATCCTGCCATACAAGGCGTAAGGTCCGGTTCCAGTCTTAAAGGTTTACTCCCCAATCAAGTTCAAGTGTTTACAATTTCCAGAGCAGCGACAGGAGAAGACCTCACCATTGAATGTGATAGATTGTCTCCGGGTCAAATGATTCAATTTGATGCAAATATAGATGGTGGTTTTTCTTGTACTGATTTGGACAATGACGGCGTATGTGCTGACAATGACCCCAACGATAACGACCCATGCGTTCCCAATCCCTGCAATGAAAATGCCTGTATCACCATAGACCAAAGTCTTAACGATTGGTCAGCCATCCCTACGCTCTCCTCCAATTCTGGATATATCCTAAAAGCTGCGGACGATGCCAGCACACTTTACATTTCAGTCAGTGGAAGTATCGGTGATTTTGGAGAAGGTTATCAAATATTTTTAGATACGGATAATAGCGGTAGTGAATTTACCTACTTTTCAGCATGGGCTCAAACGGGTTTTGATGCGATGATAGAAAATGGCTCTTTCAGCACCTACACAGGTACGGGTAGCGATTGGGCGTGGAGTGCCGAAACATCTATTATTAGCTCAAAAACAGCACAAGGTCTTGAATTGAAAATTGATAAATCATTATTAAATGCCAGTTCATCCAATATCCGTATTGGTTTTGCTTCATTGAGCAATTGGGTCGGTGTGGCTTTCGTACCCTCCGGCAGTACTGCCATTGCTTATAATATGTCCTCTGCTTTGAATTGCGGCAGTTGTCCTGATTCGGATGGTGATGGTGTATGCGATGCAGATGATGTTTGTTCCGGTGGTAATGATAATATTGATACTGATGGTGACGGTATTCCTGATGCTTGCGACAGTTGCAATACAGGTGAACCTTGTAATGATAATAATGTCTGCACCGTAGGCGGAACTTATGATGTAAACTGCAATTGTGTTGGCGGTATTTACACTGATGCAGATGGTGATGGCGTATGTATAGGCAATGACCCAAATGATAATGACCCATGCGTTCCCAATCCCTGCAACGAAAATGAATGTATCACCATAGACCAAAGTCTCAACGATTGGTCAGCTATCCCTACGCTCTCCTCCAATGCCGGATATATCCTAAAAGCTGCGGACGATGCTAATACACTTTACATTTCCGTCAGTGGAAGTATCGGTGATTTTGGAGAAGGTTATCAAATATTTTTAGACACAGATAATAGCGGTAGTGAATTTACCTACTTTTCAGCATGGGCTCAAACGGGCTTTGATGCGATGATAGAAAATGGCTCTTTCAGTACCTACACAGGCACGGGTAGCGATTGGGCGTGGAGTGCCGAAACGTCAATTATCAGCTCAAAAACAACACAAGGTCTCGAATTGAAAATTGATAAATCATTATTAAATGCTGCTTCTGCCAATATTCGTATTGGTTTTGCTTCATTGAGCAATTGGGGCGGTGTGGCTTTCGTGCCTTCCGGCAGTACTGCCATTGCTTACAACATGTCCTCTGCTTTGAGTTGCGGTGATTGCCCTGATGCAGATGGTGACGGCGTATGCGATGCAGATGATGTCTGTCCCGGAGGAAATGACAATATTGATACAGACGGTGACGGTATTCCCGATGCTTGTGATAATTGTAATACAGGAGATTCTTGTAATGATAATAATGTCTGCACCGTAGGTGGAACTTATGATGTAAACTGCAATTGTGTCGGCGGTGTTTACACTGATGCAGACGGTGACGGCGTATGTATAGGTAATGACCCGAATGATAATGACCCATGCGTTCCCAATCCCTGCAACGAAAATGAATGTATCACCATAGACCAAAGTCTCAACGATTGGTCAGCTATCCCTACGCTCTCCTCCAATTCCGGATATATCCTAAAAGCTGCGGACGATGCCAGCACACTTTACATTTCCGTGAGTGGAACTATCGGCGATTTCGGAGAAGGTTATCAAATATTTTTAGACACGGATAATAGCGGTAGCGAATTTACCTACTTTTCAGCATGGGCTCAAACGGGTTTTGATGCGATGATAGAGAATGGCTCATTCAGCACCTACACAGGTACAGGTAGCGATTGGGCGTGGAGTGCCGAAACGTCAATTATTAGCTCTAAAACAACACAAGGTCTCGAATTGAAAATTGATAAATCATTATTAAATGCCAGTTCATCCAATATCCGTATTG
>JAHDEO010000330.1 GCA_020628725.1 Saprospiraceae bacterium | reverse complement strand
AAAGTAAAGGCAATTTGGAATATGATGATGCAAAGTGGAATGAAGTGCCATCAGATTGGATGGTGGCCCAGCCACCCTGCCGAACCTACGAATGGCATTTATGTTTCCAACTTCTTTCACAAAGCCAATAAATTCAAAAAAAGAGGCAGACCGAAGGTGTGGCCCATGAGTAAGGGTAGTGTGCATCCGCCTGAAATGGAAGACATCTTTGCCGATTTGCGTATCCACCCGAATGAATTGACCGCAGCTCACATTTCGCCTTTTATCCGTAATCTGGATACGATGGATATGAAAGATAAGAAGAATCAGCAGTTGATTAATTCTGTCCGAAAAATCACTGCCGATGCTGCTTGTCTGCAAAATGCCGTCACCTATGTCTTAGAGCATTATGATGATTGGGACATGGTATGTGTGTATTTTGATGCCATTGACCACTATGGTCATGGTTTTATGAAATACCACCCGCCACGTCGTCCGCATATTCCTGAGAAATTATACAAGCACTTTAAAGATGTTGTCGCAAGTGGCTACCAATACCACGATATGATATTGGGTCGCTTATTGGATATGGTCGATGATGATACAGTTGTAGTTTTAGTTTCTGACCACGGATTCCACCCCGACCATTTGCGCCCTAAACAACTACCCATCAAAGAAGAACCTGCCGCACCTGCCCTCGAACACAGTCCATACGGCATCATCGTCGCTAAAGGACCGGGTATCAAGAAAGACGAACTCATTTACGGGGCAAGTTTGATTGATATGTGTCCGACCTTGTTGGCGATGTTGGGCTTGCCCGTCGCGCGTGATTTTGATGGTAAGGTCTTGATGAATCTTTTTGAAGAACCAATTGAAGTAGATGTAATTGATTCATGGGAAGATGTACCGGGAGAGTGTGGTCAACACGATAAGGATGCGGAAATTGACCCCGAAGCTGCCAAAGAAGAGATGCAACAGTTGATTGATTTGGGCTATATCGAAGACCCCGGACCAGACAAAGAGAAAGCTGTTGAACGTACTAAAGAATACAACAAATACTTCTTGGCACGTTCCTTTGTGAATGGTGGCAGACAAGAAGATGCATTACCGCTTTTTGAAGAATTGTGGGAAGATAATCGCGATAATGCACGCTTTGGTATTCGCTTGGTAAATTGCTATATGGACGTGGGGATGTTGAAAGAAGCACGCGAGATAGTAGATGCCATTTTTGAGTTAAAAATTCAAGACTCTCCAAACTTGAATGTACTGAGTGGAACACTGTATTTGCGTGAAAAGAAATACAAGAAAGCAGTCAAAGAATTTGAAAAAGCATACGAGCAAATACCAAAATCACCCAATATAAATCTCCAGCTTGCTCAGGGTTATATGCGCCTTAAAAAATTCAAAATGGCACGCGAGGCAGCCAATCGCGAATTGCAGATTAATTACGAAAACCCGGAAGCGCACCGCATCTTAGGGGAGATTGATTTGAGAAGAAAAGACTTTGAAAATGCTGCCGAAAACTTCCTCAATGCGCTTGGCTTGCGCTATCACAATCCGCGAGCGCATTATGGACTTGGTAGGGCATTATTTGAGATGGGAGATTACGAAAATGCAGCACAAGCACTGCATGTGTCATTGAAGATTTTCCCGAAATTTGAGCAAGCACGCAAATTATTGATTCGTCTTTATACACATAAAATCAAAGACGAAGAGAAAGTTGCTGAATTAGAGAAAGAACATGAAGCTATCATTCAAAGTAGCAAAACGCTGCCAATTGTATCAGGTTACAAACGCGGCGGTTCTACAGTAGTCATGCGAATGTTGGAAATGGGCGGTGCAAAGTTATTTACTGACAACGCAAGAAAAGCGGATGAATTTAATCCGCACGGTTACTACGAATACAGTAAAACATTTGACTTACATCATAATAAAAATTTCATCAGACTGATTGATGAAGACCAAATCACAAAAGTGTATGCAAGTCAACTGCCGTTTTTACCGCGTCAAAATCAATATCGAATTGTATTTGTGGATCGCGATATACAGGAAATTTTGCAGTCCCGCCATACCATTAAAGTGGCGCAAAAGAGAGCCAAAGAAGGCAGCTTTGACATGATGGCATTCGCCAAACTCGGCATGAGAACGGAACGCATCAACAAGTGGCTTGACACACGTCCAAACTTGGAGGTCTTGCGCCTGCAATACAAAGACATCCTTGAAAATCCGGCGGAAGCCGCACAGAAAATCGCTGATTTTTATCCTGAATTAAATTTGAATGTAGCAGAAATGGCGAAGGGTGTGGATTTAGAATTAGCAAAAAAAGAGAAGGAAGTAGTGGCGTCTTAATTTTTAAATTCGCCTTACAAAATACAAATCCCCCAATCAGATTATTCTGACTGGGGGATTCTTTGTTTTGCGTGCTGTTTAATTGCGATTAAAACCTGTATCCTACTGCCAATGTGCTAATTAGGTCTAATTTTGTAATTGCCACATTATCTAAAAAATCGTCATTGGCATTCGTATTTCTGGTCATTAAAGCTCTGCCTATACCAAAGTTCAAGTCGAACGAAACCCTTTCATTTCTTGACAGAATTTTGTACCCCAATATAGAACCAACGGCTAATCGTTGTCTTTTGACCTCTTCAGTTCTATCGTCAAGTGTAGCTGTATACTTGGAGTTTTTAAACTTGGTATATGCCCCTAAGTAAAACTTATCGCCACCTGCATTTGGATTGAAGTAATATCTACCTCCACCAATAAATACAAGACCTTTGCCTTTATATTCTGTACCATTTACATCGACATTTGACCATGAATAACCAATTCGACCTTCTACACCAACGTGGTCTGAGAAAATGTACTCGACAGATAAATCCGGGCTGTTGAAGAGTGCTCCGATGGGATTAATTTTGACCTCTACCTGCGCCATAGCAGCAATTGACATCATGCTTAGTAATACAAGAAAAACGCTTTTTTTGATTGAAGAATTCATAATTTAATATTTTATGTTGTTAATAAATAATTAGTTGTTTTTCGGTATCAAGTTTTATATTGTTTGCGAGTGTTTGTTATTTTTGGAACATAGTTTTTCAAAGAACAAATTCGATATCGTATTCAATATTAGAATAGTAAAAAGCGGATGCGGGTGATCATTTTTTGATAAAAAAATTCTAAAAAAAATCATATGCATTACAAAAAATAAGACCTATAAGGTTTTGAAAACCTTATAGGTCTGAAGCAATACAATCAATAAATTAACTACAAAGAAATGAGATAATCCAGAATAGGAAAGCGAGATTAATAGTATAAAACCCGTTGATTGGGTGTAGGAGAAAGACGGATTTTGATGGGCGAATAATGTTTCTTATGGTCATCAACTTCCAAACGCCCATACAATCCAAGTAGACGCGTCAATGTACCGAATTGTACCAAATCATTGAGGCAATATATAAGGTAATCCTGCTCATTTAATCGGAAGCCAACCGTTTCGATATTCATTTCTACATCGTTGCTTCTTATGAGTGTGACATGCGTCCCTGCTTCTACAATATCGAGGCAGTCGTCACCTGTATTTTCTCTGATGGCATATTCGGCAATTTGCTTTAATCTTCTACTATTAATAGTTTGTGAATTGATTTTTATGGGAGTTGAGCTGTTATTTACTTTCAAAATTACTTCTGTATCGGGAGAGATTTTTTCCATAATTTTTAAGGCGTCGTATATCGTGCTTACAGGTTGGGCATTGATACTTTTGACCTGACTACCAAGCAAGGTGGCTTTATTTTCACTTGCCGGTGAATTATCCAATACCGCATCAATAATGACAGATTCGTTGGCTCTTTTGGATTGTGAAAATCGCAAACCGAGATAAGCACGTCGCACACCGCCATAGTTAATAATCTCATGTACAACCCGCTTTACGGTACTGCTTTGGAGGGTATAATATTTATCGAGTCCGTTATGGCGTTTGGTATTCATACCAAGCACTTCTCCGGCGGCATTATAGAGTGGTCCGCCGCTATATCCGCGCAATAATCTTGATGTGGTTTCAATAAAATCTATTTTACCTGCCACCACTTCGTCGCTTTCTATCATGGCGTTTCTCGTGATGACCTCCCCTACCCTTCTGCTTGATGTCCCGTCTATCTCCCAGTAGCCGATACTCCACACCAATGTACCGGGTGTCGCAGGTATAGTATTCAATTTTACAGAAGAAAAACGTGCAGCATCACTTTTATTTTTAAATTTCAAAACCGTCAAATCATAGAAAATATCTTGCCCTACATATTCGAGGTCATAGGCATTGTATTCCGAATCGTAAGCCTTGATTTCCGAAGCTCTGAATACTACATGTTCGCAAGTAATCACATATTTTTCGCCATTATATTCATACACAAAGCCTGTCCCAATCGTTTCGGCATTGGTTTTTTCCATGACTTCCTCCCATGCTCCTCCTTCAATGATTCGAATGGAAGACTCCGGTGGCTGACAAGTCGTTCTACCGTGAATCCCAATGGTCAATACCTGATTTGAAAAATCGCTGTCATCAAGCTGGGCAAACGCTATCACAGCCGATAAAACAAGACTAAATGTAAATGCAATTTTCATGATTTATTTGTGTTGGTATTGTGGTATTGCGGTGTCGTAGTGTCGTGGTATTTGACTCGTCAACCACAACACTACGACACCCCAACACTACAACACTTTCAATAATGATTTTGCGTCCTTCTGATGTGTAGTTGATTGTTTAATAACAATTTCGAGTTGTTCTTTTGCGAGGTCTTTCTCATTATTTTTTAGGTAGGTCAAAGCCAGATACCAGTGCGCTTCATTTTTAATTTTGGAGTTTCTTGTCGTGATTTGTTGTAATAAATCGGCAGCTCTTCCGTAGTTATTTTTATGATAATCAATAATGCCTTCATACAACAACATTTCGTCAGTTTCGTAGCTGTATTCGCTGCGTAGATTATCAAAAATCGCAAGGGTTTTATCAAACTCTTGAGCATCATAGGCTTCCATTGCCTCTGAAAGTAAAGCCTCGATTCCGGCTTGTGTCGCAGATACCGATTCTATCTCAGGAGTGGTATAATTTAACTCAACCTTTGGTGTCGAAAAATTCTTATCTGCCAATTCAGGTAAAGATTGCTCGCTGGCAGTCCACAAGCCACTCATCCAAAACATCCCCAAGAACGATGCCGCAATTGCCATCACTGTCAATCGTCTAATCGTTCTCTTTCTACGAATGACGTTTTCTGTTTTTGCTTGTTGAATGGTATTGTGTACGCTCTCCAATTGTGGGTGTTCGATTTTACGTTCATTGGCTTCTTCGAGCAAGGGGTCGGTTTTTGCTTGTTGGATAACCTGCTCTACTGCCTTCACCTGAAAAACACTACGGATACCTTGCCTGAAAAGGACTTCTTCTCTCAACACTTCATTTTCAGCCAGTTCACGCTCGAAAGATTCGAGTGCGCTGCCTGTGAGTTTTTGCTGTATGTAGGCATCGATTAATTCGTGTTGTTTATCAGTTATTTTCATCTCAACAAGATTTAAAATACTCTTGGGAGTCAATGTGTTCGTCAATTATGAATTTTGAATGAAACAAATAAATTTGAATTCATTTATCATTCGAAATTCAAAATTTGACGAAGACATCATGGAGTAATATTTATTAATAAAGGAAAAATACCTCTTTCAAAATCAAAAAAAAATGTAGCTCCAACAAGTCGCAATTCCCATTACATCTTGTTGGAGCTAACCTAACTTTACTATCCAATACGTAAGACTTTTCCCACGTAAAAGCTCTTTTTCTTTGGAATATTAGTCCCTGTCAGGCTATAAGTAAATGTGTTAGTTCGGGGTCGTTATTTGCGAGTTTTCTAAGTTTTTCTCTGGTTCGATAAAGTTTGACTTTTGTGTAATCATTGGTCATTCCCAATTGTAATGCAACTGCATCAATTGAATTTTGCTCGTAGTAGAATAATCTGATAAGTTCTTGTTCGCTCTCCTTCAAAGTTTCCACGTGCTTCTTTAGCAAGCCAACAAGTGTGTAGTAATTATCGGAATCATCCGGTGTATCGGGATGTGTATTTTCAATAACTTCATTCAGTTCTACGGTGTTGTCAATTCCTTTTCGCTTACGTAGACAATGATGCCATTGATTGCGTGCTATCTGCATAAAATAGCTCTGAAAAGTACCTTTATCGGGGTCGTATTTGCCGCGCTCTATATTGAGATAGATGTTGCACAATACATCATTATACAGTTCTTCGCCGTCTTCTTTTGTACCCGAATTTTTGCGTACATAATTAATCGTTTTCCAACGAAAATTAGCATCAAGGTATTTGTAAATCTTCAAATCGCGATTCAAAATACCTTCCATTATCGCCCGTGCTGTGTATTTTTTAAGAAACATGGTCTTAGTAAAGTTTTATGTCCTAACACGACATTCGACCTTATAATAGCAAGAAATCAAAATTGGTGATCATTTTTCTATCCGAAAATTAAAAAAAATGAAAAAAATGATTTTTATGATTAATTTTGTTGTCACCTAACTATACTAATCCGAAACAATACACCACATTTCATTCATATAATCAAGCTATTGATTATCAGCAGTTTGGTTAACTCCAAAAACTTTTAAATATAACCATCTATGACAAGCAAAGCATTCATTTACTGTGTATTCTCAAGATTCAAAAAAAATATCTTTTTCGTTTTATTGCTATGTTTTTTCTGCATTTCTAATACGACTGCACAAAAAAAGACTGATTGCCTACAGCTAAAAAATTACGAAAAAGACGAAAAAACGCTCAAAACAGTATGGAAGAAAAATATCAAAACTTTTGGAAATACGCACCCAAATACGATTCAAAAACAATTTGAACTTGCCGATTTGTATCAAGAAATAGGGCAATATGATAAAGCCGAGGATTTGTTGGCAGATGCACTCAACACAAGCATTCAAGCTCATGGCAACGACGACGAAAAAACTATAAAATGCCGAATTGAACTCGCAAATTTTTATATGGCTACAGGTGATTATCTGAGTGCTAAAAAACGGGCGGAAGCAGCTTTCAGAGCGAGTGAAAAAGCACCGGAAAATCAAGCACTGATAGCAGAGACTTGTGCCACACTTGCCGAGGTGTATCGGACATTGGGTCAATACGATGAAACCGAAAATTTACTGGAACGCGCATTGGAAATAAATAATAACGTTCCGAATGATAACCGGATGGCTATTGTAAAATTGCAGTCTGAACTCGCACTTTTATATCATACAATTGGAAAATATGAAGAGGCACAAGAGCTATTTGAGTTGGTTGTCGCTAATGATTTTAAGAATGTAGATGAGCAGGATATTGACATTACTACATACCAATCTAATCTGGCAAACATATATTTTGAGCAGGAAGAATATGAAAAAGCAAAGGATGTATTGCAGTTAGTTTTGAAGACAGACTCAGAAAGACTGTGCACAACCCATCCTAAAATTGCACGACATCAGAATAATCTTTCCAAAGTATATTTTCATTTGGGCGAATATGAAAAGGCAAAGGATTTGTCGCTGGAAGCATTAGAATCAAATCTGGAACACTACGGCGCAAAACACCCGGTAGTCGTGGAAAATCAAATTGATTTAGCCTTAGTTTATCAAGCCATTGAAAAGGAAACAGGGGAGCCGATGCCGGCAGAGTATATTCCCGGTATCAGTAAAACATTCGATGGAAGAGGTAGAAAATTCATCAAAGCCGTAGGATATTTGGCAAGTGGTAGAGATGTATCAGAAGCCCCCCGAAATATCTATATCAGAATATTGAACGGACTTGCCGGTATGGGCGAGACCTATGATTTATATGACCAACATTTAGGCAGTATAGATGACAAAGATTACGAACACGCCAAATTATTATGGGGGCACATCATCGTTAATACCGTAAAAGATATTTACAAACATTGTCGTTTGCTGCCTGCCGAAGAACGTCTAATGTACATTCAAAAACATGCAGATATTTTTGATACATTTTACTCCTTCGTTACTCGCTGTCAAGACCCCGAATTATCTTACCAAGTCATGTATGCCTCAAGTGCCATAAAATCCATTGATTTGGATTATAGTCGCTCTTTACGGCGAGTTATCTCGAAGTCAAAAGATAAAGAACTCATTCACTTATACAATGAATATACTGCCAGAAAGAAACTCCTAAACGAAGCATATTTATTGACTCAGCAAGAGCTGGAGCAACGAAAATGGAATATAAAAAAAATAGAAAAAGAAATTAATCAACTCGAATCCCGCCTGCTCAAAAGTAAGCGCATAAGGGTATTTAGCGGAAATATAGCTATCAAAGACTTTGAAGATTCCTTCTTTTTTGCCTCTTTATTTGGAGGTGCATTACACGCCTTAGCTATTGCAGAAGAAGATTATTATGATTCAG
>JAHDEO010000329.1:1744-8433 GCA_020628725.1 Saprospiraceae bacterium | reverse complement strand
TGAGTCGCTCTTTTTTCGCGAGGACTTTGTCGAATGGAAATGGTATGGGATAGTAGTCGGGCATAGTAGTTAAGTTCAAGTGCAAGCTCAAGTTTAAGTGCAAGCTCAAGTTCAAGTTCAAGTTCAAGTTCAAGTGCAAACTCAAGTATCAAGTTCAATAATTAATTCATTTTCACAACATTGTATAAAAGTATTTAGGCAACTCACAACAAATAATTAGTCAAAATTACTCGTTCTTTTTCTCTCACTCTGCGTTGCAAAAATGGTCATTTATCCCGATAAACTCACATTTTCGCGCCTTGATTGAGCAAAAAATAAATCGCACTTTTGACCAATTATTTATTTCGAGTTGCCTCAGTCTCACTCATATAAATATTTCAATCACTAAATTGTTCAACAGTTTTGCGTAAGGGATGGTAGGTGTTGTCTGAACGTAGCGAAGCGGAGAGAGTGCCGGACAGCCCGACCCCGCAGGGGATACGCCCTCATTTTCATTTAATCATTCCCTAACTTGCCAGATTGTATCTCCCCAATTTTTATATAGTTGGTCAAACTTGACGCCATCCAGATATTCTTCGGGTTGTGGTACTTCCTCTAAGCCCTTGACGAATTCAAAGATATTGTTGCAAAGTTTTGTGTATTCGGGCTGCTCACTCGGATCAGCCAAAAATACAACGTCTCTTTTATGTCCTTTTAATCCCACAGCAATACCGCCGATTACATTATAGCCAACTGTTAAATATTCTATGTCGTCTTTTTCTTCTAAGTCTTTGGCATAGAGAATGGCATTTTCGAGGGTGTTGAAAGCCTCCAATTGCATTTCGGGGTCTTTATTGTATAAAACATAGCTCACGTATCTTTCATCTTTATATTGCGGATGAAAAAATAAATTGGGCGCAATACAATCTTCTCCTAAAATAAAAGTTTCTGCAAATAATTTATACAAATCCGGTATTAGGATATTATGTTTTCTTTCCAATTCGCCAACATCAATACTATCTTCTTTTTTTCTGGTTTTTAATAATTCAAAAGCTCTTCTCATATTTTAATTTAAAAATTTGGTCCGGTAAATAGGTCTTGTAAACCCCTTTTAATTACTGCTGCGCCACCGGAATGGCTAAATCCGTGATTACCTCTACCTACATTATGTATAGCACTTGGTACGGGGAACATAGACCTACCATCTTGATGGTGATGCCATGTGTGCCTGACCCAATTACCATTGGCATCTTTAATATCTATAGCGGAGCCATGTCTCCTAAAATTATCTGCTCCGTATTTGTCAATCAACCACCCGTTTGCCTTTGTCATATCGGTTGAGCCTCCTGTCAAAGTATTACTTGTAAACACATGATTTTTGCTGGATGCATGAGGCGTAAAATCAGGGAATCCATACTCATCATACTTTACACTTATATCTTTACCGCCGATATTCTTTGTTACTGTAGTAGATCTGAGATCTTTTGATTTTTGGTATTTTAGAAGGTCGTCTAATTTCCCCAATTCATCCGGCGTCAAATCATCTATCCGATTAATCATATCGGGGTCGGTTACTTCATCAAGAAACTTTGTGATATTCGGATAATCATCGCCCAATTTAGCCAACAGCCCTGCCTTACAAATGTTATGCACCAACCACGCAAAAGCCCCTACAAAGTATGTATGCCAGTCTTTGACAGTAAAATTATAAACTTTCTTGCTGATGGTGGAGAAATTAATCGCTTTAATTTGCTCCCATGCGCCGCTTTTTGACTTTATTTTATCCTCTGTGGTGAGGCGTCCGGCTTCTTTCCAGCCTTCTTCGGTGTAGAAGGGATGTGTGGCGGTAGTTTCTATAACTTCTTCTCCAATAGTGAGTTGAATGGTCGAATCTACAGTATTCTCATGTGTGTCTACTACTTCTTTCAATCCCGTTTCTAAGGTATCGGGATTGTATGACCACACTAAGTCGCCCACCTGTATGTCTTCTATATTCTTGAATCCGCCTTCTACTGCTACGGGCGTACCTGCTGGAAAACAAGCTGTAACGAGTTTTCTTCCTCTGATGGCTAATCTTTCAAGTGTTTCTCTGAAGCCTCTTTCTATGGCTTCTTTTGCAGCCAGTTTTAGAGCAGTGAGTGTGGCTAATTTTTTTGCCAATCCTTCTGCAAATTCCTTTATAGTCATTTTGACACCTGCCCTGACGCCTCCTTTGACGAGACTGCTGCCTCCTAAAGTAAAAACATCCACTACGACCATACCCGTGTTGAACAAGCCCCATCCTATATTTCCTTGTTGGAAATTGGCTATGGCATCCCGTCCGCTTCCCCATACAGGGATGAAGCCTTCTATAAGCCCTGATTCTCCGATGGAATTTTCTGCTCGTTCGTACTCATCTCGCATCTCCTCTGCCTGCTCATTGATTTCATCAATTTGGTCTTGTAGTTCGCCTGTTGGGTCCATTTCAGACATGGGGATTTGTCCGGTAGTCAGGAAACTGATTTCCCCGCCTTTTGAACACGTCATACAGCTTCTAAAAAGAACAGGTGGTAAACCTGCTACTGTTGCAAATTCATCTCCTGTTTTGAGCCAAACAGATCCACTTGCTCTACCAGCTACAGGGATAGGTGTACATGGTACATTACCCACTGTACACATCACAAAACTGGGAATATTGACCAGTGGCACCTTATCCGACTCATTGGCAGCGATGATACCATCTACTGTAGTCGTACGATGGTTGGTCTTGAATGGCATAATGGCAACGCCTTTATCACAATTCATTAATGCTCCCGTAACGATATATGCTAATGGTTCTGACATTGGAATTCATTTTAAAAGACATCTGTGTCTGCTGAACTAATACGAATGGTTTTACCACCTTTCACGCCAATATCTTTTCCGCTAATACTTACTTTTTTCCCGCCTTGCATAGAAGTTGACTGAGCTGCTCGCGCGCTGATAGAATCCGCTGCTGTCATCCCTATATTCTCACCGGCTTCCTTACTGATAGATTTTCCGGCGGAATCGGACATATTTTCGCCGGCAGTTTTGCTGATATTTTTACCAACGGTAGCAGACATGTTTTCGCCTACCATCGTAGTCATGTTTTCTTCTACATTGAAATACATGTTTTTGGCGTTGAAGGTCATATCTTCCAATGCGGTTACTGTTATGCTATTTTTGGCTGTATCAATGTAAATTGTATTACCATTTGGGTCGTTAATCATAATACTTTCACCACCTGCACCATCATTGAGAATGACTTGGTGTCCGCTTCGCGTGCGAAGGGCTTTGACATTATTCAGAGCTTGTCCCCAAGTGGGTTTTGCATTTCCATGGAAAAGGGCACCGACTACATAAGGTCGGTCAGGATTGGCTTGGTCGAAGCCAATATAGACTTCATCGCCAAGTTCGGGTACGAAATACATGCCTCTTCCGCCTGCCGCACTGCTCGTTACGACTCGTATCCACGGGGTCATTTCATTGCCCGTTTGCCATTTAAATTGTGCGCGAATTCTACCCAAACCTTCCGGGTCGTGATTTTCTTTGACGACTGCGACTTGCGACTCTGCTTCGGGTTTGACCACATTTCTATTGACAGGCGGTGCTGTGACGGTCAATGGAATTGCCTCGAAAGTATTGCGGTAATTTTTGTTGATGTCTAAATCATGTGTGACTGCCGTAATGCGGAAATTACCAATCATTCCGGGTACATTTGCCTTGCCAATTTTATTGATGCCTTTTGCTTGTATGCGTCCGCCTACCTTGATGCCTGCGTGCGTGCTTTGTCCTTTAAAAAATGCGCTATCACTCAATATCGCGCCTCTATGTGCTTCGGCTAAATGCTTAATAAGTGCATCATTGGGCGCATCGTGCCATACGGGATTGACAGGTTCATTAGGAAACATACCATCTGCCGCATCGAGGGCTTTTTTGCCGTAACTATCCAACCAACCGGGTTTGAAACTGGTCGAGGTATTCTCTACCGTACGATTTTCGATGTAGTTGTAAAATTGGTATTTAAATTTGGATGGACGCATCCGCACACCGTAATCAAAGGAATCCAAATCCTTACCAAGTGTCACAGTAACACTTTCAGGATTCGGCAATTTACCAAATACCAATCCTTCACCATCATAATAAAACCATTCACCATAAATCGCCGCAAGACGTGCAAGGAATTGATAATTGGTTTCTTTGTAACGAACCACATAAGGAATAGGTGTAGTGTATTGGGGAGAAACGTTGGGATTGAGTAGGTTGGAAGGATATGAACCGAGTATTTCGTTGGCAAGCGCGGAAAGGTCTTTTTCTTCATAAGACTTCGTGCCTATACCATCTTCAAGCAGATAAGTGGGACTGTGACCGGAAAGCACCACAAGACTATCGCCTGTATACGACCTGTCTATATGTATGCTGGTAATTAAGCCTTTAAACTTAAAATTACCGTCAGCACACTCAATAGACAGCTCGGCTGTTTGACCAATATAATCTACCGAATTGTCGATGCTCAGGCTGTTTACTCCTTCTATCTTTTCGGTAGAAACAGCAATTTCAAATTGATGATGCCAATCGCATCTCTGTTGGACAGATACGTGGTATGGGTCTACTTGTCTACCGCCGATAATGACGTTTGCTTTTGCTGTTGCCATAATTTATGAATTTTCAAATTCCAAATTCCAAACTCCAAAAAGGTGAATTAGGTGTGAATATCATTGGTATTAGGCAGTCGGAGTTTGGAATTTGTCCCGATAATTATCGGGATGGTACTTTGATTTTACTTTTACATTCTCTCTATCAAGAAAATGTAAACAGTAATGTATCCCATATCCAATAGTCGGCAGGGCAAACGAAGGGTCGTTTGACAGTATTTTTCGGCTAAAAGGCAGGTAAAAGCCGCTTATTATTTTGAAAATTTAATGGGATTAAACACTTTGCCAAATGAGGTTTCCTCCCTCATTTTCAGGGAGTTCGGAGAATTTTAGTCCAACAAGTTGTTGTTGTTCAACTATCTTTCTGAATTCGTCCGAAACAAACATAGCATTGCGAAAATAAATTCCGGGATTTTTTATTTTGAAGAGGTGATTATTTTCGATTTTTTCAGGAAAAAAAGCCAATTTTTCTATTCCATATATCATGTCGTCGTCTTCATCGTGTATATATTCTGATTTTGAAGGGTTTAAGATTTCGGCAGTTTGGATGTCTAATACATTGACGAGATATTGCTGCTCGGGGTGAATGATTTGGAGTAAAGCATCAATGGTCGTTTTTCGGAGTTGTAGTTGCCTTTTGGTGAATCTTTCGTGTAAGGTTTCCTTGGTCAGGAATGGTAAGTATTCGACTTTATTTCCCAGTAATGGCGCGAGTGCTTTACGAGCTTTTTCGGTGAATACCCATAGTTCTTGATTGCCTTGAAGTATTCTGCCAATATCTGCTTTGTTGAGGTCGCACATTAGGGTTGGTTTCCAGTGCTCGGAAGCCGATTCGCCGGTATATATTTTTGTAGCAAACAACTCTTGATAAAATTGAATTTCATCTTGTGTTGTAGCGTAGGGGTAGCCGATTATGGTGGGGTGGACTGGGGTGAGTTTGTAGATTTTCATTGTTAGTATCGTGATTCGTAATTTGTGAACTCGTGATTCGTAAGAAACAAAATACTGATTTTATTCTTCGTTCTCCAAACTATTCATCACATTCATTGTGTGCATGTTATCAAAATAATGAATATCATTTCGACTACAAGTCTCTCCAAGAGGCATACAAATTCCTTGAATAGAAGGCATATTTTTGATAACTTCTTTTACATTATTAACATCAAAATCTAATGTGATTATTACTGGAAATTTTTCGCCAATTTCTACAATATCGTTTATTTGGAGTTCGTCAGGGTAATTTGGTGATTCATTTTTAAAAAACTCCCATGAGTTTTCTATATCTCCTAGTAAATCAATTTGATAATAAGCAGCATTGAGTTCGGGAACACCTTCAAATCTACTCAAAATCCATGAAGGGTCATCTTCGTAAGAAGCCTCTATTCCACTGTATATTATTCCTATATTTTTGGCTTGAAGTTGTCGTCTGAATTCTATTGAAATTAAATCATTACCTGATACTTGCACGTAGTCAAGTCCAATTTCATCAATAATACTCATATCGAATAAACCAGAATGTAATTCTACTTCGCAAGCTAATTTCGATTTATCAAGTACCTTTCTTATGGCTAAGGCAGTCTCCCTACTCACAAGTCTATCATCTTTCCAAAAAGATTTGCTATTCATAGAAATACCCACAATATCCACACCTATATTTTGAAGTTGAAGTGCTTCTTCCACAGAATTTACTCTATCAACTTTTTTTAATTTTCTCATAATTACTTATTGACCAATATTGTATATAGTAGCTTTTTCGCCGGGTGTTGGAATGTACGTAGCCGGATCAACTACTTTTATTTTTCCCTGAGTTGATGTTGATATTTTATAATAACTGCCCCCATGCCGTCCTCCTCCCGGATGTACTTGAACATTTGTTATTTTGGGATGCCCTTGAACCCTAACCTGTACAGATAGTTTAGAACCTCTTGTACTTTGTTGTACAGTGGCTTTGTATCCTGCTTCTGTAAACTCATCGGCAATTTCTTGTCCGGTTTTGCCCCATATAGCTTGAGGATTTTTCAAAATATCATCCCAAAATCCACACCCCGCATTATG
>JAHDEO010000329.1:0-1734 GCA_020628725.1 Saprospiraceae bacterium | reverse complement strand
AAAATTCTTACCTACTGCCTCTGGCAAGCCACACCCCGCATTATGCACCAACCACTCCCAAGCCCCCACAAAATAAGTATGCCAATCCCTAACAGTAAAATTATACACCTTTTTACTGATATTAGAAAAACTAATGGATTTAATTTGTTCCCATCGTCCGTTTTTTGACCTTATTTTATCGTTTTTTGTGAGGTACTTTGCATCTTTCCAACCATGTTCTGTGAAGAATGGGTGATTGGAAGTAGTTTCTATAACTTCCTCTCCAATAGTGAGTTGAATCGTATCATCTGCTATGCTTTGGTGTGTATCTACGACCTTCTTCAATCCTGTTTCTCCCGTATCAGGATTGTGTGACCATACCAAATCACCTATTTCAATGTCTTCTATATTTTTAAATCCACCTTCGACTGCTACCGGAGTACCTGCCGGAAAACAAGCGGTAACAATTTTTCTGGCACCTATCTTAGCCAACCTTTCTGCTGTTTCCTTCAATCCCTTCTCTATCGCTTCTTTAGCAACCGCCTTGGCTGCTGCCAGTGCCGCCATTTTCTTAGCCATTCCTTCTGCCAATTCCTTTACAGTGGCTTTGGCAACACCTTTTACGCCTCCTTTTATTCCCCCTTTTACAATACTCCCTATACCCAGCGTAGCCACGTCCAGTGCAACCATCCCCGTATGAAATGCTGCCCATCCCCAGTCACCCTGTTGAGCACTATTAACCGCATCCCTCCCACTCCCCCAAACAGGAATAAAGCCTTCTAAAAGTCCTGACTCACCCACCGCATTTTCTGCTCTTTCGTAATCCTGCTCCATCTCGTCGGCTTGCTCGTTGATGGCATCAATCCGCTCTTGTAGTTCTCCACTTGGGTCCATTTCAGACATCGGGATTTGCCCCGAAGTCAAGAAAGTTACTTTTCCTCCTTTGGCACATTTCACACAACTTCTGAAAAGTACAGGCGGTAAGCCCGCCACTGTCGAAAACTCCGTACCTGTATCGTGCCAAACCGAACCACCACCTGCCGGATGTCCTGTGCCGGGTGCAGGTGTGGGAATGGGCACACATTTACCTCCTGCCTTACACATTACGAAACTTGGGATGTTGACAAGCGGCACCTTATCGGACTCATTGGCAGCCACAATACCGCCTACTGTGGTGGTACGAGGATTGGTTTTGAAAGGCTTGATGGCTGCGCCTTTATCACATTCCATCAAGGCTCCTGTGATAATATATGCTAACGGATCTGACATTGGATTGGATTTTAATAGACATCTGTGTCTGCTGAACTAATCCGAATGGTGCTGCCACCACTCATTCCAATATCTTTTCCGCTAATACTCACTTTTTTACCGCCTGTCATGGAGGCTGCTTGGGCTGCCATCGCATTAATGGAGTTGGCTGCTGTGATTCCTACATTTTCACCTGCTTGCTTGCTGATGGATTGTCCGGCAGAATCGGACATATTTTCTCCGGCGGTATTGCTGATATTTTTGCCGACTGTTGTAGACATGTTTTCGCCTACCATTGTCGTCATATTTTCCTCTACATTGAAATACATGTTTTTTGCATTGAACGTCATATTCTCCAATGCCGATACTGTTATGCTGTTGGATGCGGTATCAATGTGAATGGAATTGCCGTTCGGATCATTAATCAGTATACTTTCACCGCCTGCGCCATCATTGAGAATGACTTGGTGACCACTTCGTGTGCGGAGGGCTTTGACATCGTTTTGC
>JAHDEO010000328.1 GCA_020628725.1 Saprospiraceae bacterium | reverse complement strand
TATGGGATAAGTCTCTCACAATCAAGCGAAATGAATATTTGAAAGTTGCCGGAACGACCGATACCAATTTGTATTACATCGTTTCAGGTAGCTTGAAAATATCCATAATTCATGAGTACGAAGAGCATATTATTCGGTTTGGGTATAAAAATAATTTCATCACATCTTTGGATAGTTTTATTACCGAAAAGCCCTCTGAATTTTATATCCAAGCCCTGAAAAAGACGGAATTAAAAGTCATTTCCAAGCCCAATTTTTTAAATTTCATCCATCAAAATCCCGACAACAAATTACTTTGGGACAAAGTATTGGAACAACTCATTTTACAACAATTAGAACGCGAAAAAGACATTCTCATAACTTCGCCCAAAGAACGATTTCAAAGAGTTTTGAAAAGAAGCCCTCAACTATTTCAAGAAATACCCAACAAATATATTGCCTCCTATCTGCGAATGTCTCCCGAAACATTATCAAGGCTCAAAAAGTCTTGATTTCAATCAATACTTTACACTATAAAAGTCAGGATATTTGTAATCAAAAAGAGAGGTCAGAAGTCAGACCGCCCTGCTGTCAGATGTCAGATGAATTGGGTTGAAGGGTAACGAAAAGTTATTGTTTCATTGTCAAATCTCATCTGACGTCTGACAATGAAATGATCTGACTTCTGTTAAATCAAAAATAAGATTATGAATACAGAATTATTAATCAATGACTTAATCGAACTCACCAAAAAAAATATGAATGACATACAATCATTCAAAAATCTAAGCCTTGAAAAGCTCAACCTAAAACCAAGTGCTGAAAGTTGGAGTATTTTGGAATGTATAGAACATCTCAATCGTTATGGAGAATTTTATATTCCTGAAATCACGAAGCGACTGGAACATTCAAACTACCCAAAATCCGATACTTTCAAAAGCGGTATCTTGGGTAATTACTTCGCAAAGAGCATGTTACCCAAAGAAAAATTAAATAAAATGAAAACCTTTGAGTCTATGAATCCCAATAATAGCTCGTTGGACAGAAATGTATTGGACACCTTCATTCACCAACAAGAATCCATGCTCAACCTCCTGAATAAAGCGAGAAACACGAATCTAACCAAAGTAAAAACATCCATCACCATTTCAAATTGGATAAAATTGAGATTGGGCGATACCTTTAGATTTGTAATCCATCATAATCTTCGGCATGTGGTTCAGGCGAAGAATTTAGTGAAATGATGTCAGTAGAAAACATAAGAGTATCACCCCCTAAACCCCTCCAAAACCTTCGCAATATCCCGATTATCCGACAAACGCGGCACTTTATTCTGTCCGCCGAGTTTCCCTTTCGATTTCATATAATCGCGAAATGCGCCTGCGCGTAATGGACTGATTTTCAATGTTTGTAAAATATTTCCATCAATCAAATCCTTGTAATAGGTATTTTGTCGGACGACATGTGCATCCACCTTTTTTGCAAATTTTTCGAGGTCATCCGGCATATTATCAAACTCAATAAACCACTCGTGATAAGGCGTTTCACTATTCGGCGGATTCACTTGCGGTGCTACGGTAAATTCGATAATTCGTACCCCTTCCTCATTCGCTACCGTCATTAGTGCTTCTTCGACTTCTTTGCCAATGACATGTTCGCCGAAGGCGGAAATGAAATGTTTGATACGCCCCGTCACCAGCAATTTGTATGGATTGGTGGACGTAAAACGCACCGTATCGCCGATATTATAACCCCAAAGTCCCGCATTGCTATTAATGATGACGGCATAATTGACACCGACCTCCACATCGCGCAAACTCACGCGTGTAGGATTTTCATTGAAAAATTCATCCGCTTTTACAAACTCAAAAAATATCCCTGAATTGGAATTGAGCAAGAGCGCAGGGTCGTTTTGTTCATTTTGAAAGGCGATAAAACCCTCCGAAGCAGGATAGGTTTCGAGCGTGTCGATTTTCTTGCCGACCATCCCCTCCAATTTGGCGCGATAGGGTTCAAAATTGACCCCGCCATACACGAAAAGCGAAAAATTCGGAAAGATATCAATGATGTGATTTTTGCCTGTATAATCCAATAATCGCTCATAATACATCACCACCCAGGGCGGTATTCCGCTAATCATTCGCATGTCTTCTTGCACGGTTTCTTCTACGATTTTATCCAGTTTTTCCTCCCAATCTTCGATGCAATTTGTCGTGTAAGTCGGCATTTGATTCGCCTTCAACCAATTGGGAATCAAATGATTAGAAATGCCCGACAAACGCCCAACGTGTATACCATGCAGCATATCCATTTCAGGACTCCCGGATAGGAAAATCATCTTACCATCAAGGAAAGTCGCATTATTTGTTTCGGCGATATAATTAAAGGTCATATTTCTCGCCGAACCAAAGTGATTGGGCAGTGAATCTTTTGTAATTGGAATGTATTTTGTGCCGGAAGTTGTACCGGAAGTTTTTGCAAAATAACGGGGCTTATCTGTCCACAAGACATTGGATTCACCATCTTTTACTCTATCAAAATAGGTTTTCAAACCTTCATAATCGCGTACAGATACGCGCTGCATGTAGTCCTCATGTGTATGGATATTCGGAAAATCATGGTCGCGTCCAAAGGCGGTATTTGTGCCGCGTTTGATGAGTTGTTCGAAGATTTTCTCCTGATGCTTTACGGCATTACGTGCCGATTTTCGGATGCTTCCGGCAGTATATCTGGCAAGGGGTTTGACTAAAGTGGATTTGATGCCCATGTGTGATTTTTTTACAAAGATACAATTAGGAAATCCCAAATTCCAAGCACCAAATTCCAAATTATGATAGTGAACAAACGTTTTTTTGAGTATTTATAAAAAAATAACCATCAATTATTCCTTTTCGATGCTCAATTAATTAAATTTTACGGATTTTTGCAATACAAAGAAAAGAGCTAAAAATTACAAGTCAACTAACTAACGAACCACGACATATGAATTTAGATTTTAAGGATAAAAATACACTGGTGCGTGTAGATTTCAACGTACCCCTGAATGATAAATACGAAATCACGGACGATACACGCATCCGCGCCGCACTACCGACGATTAAGCACATCATCAATCAAGGTGGGGCGGTCGTTATTATGTCGCATTTGGGGCGTCCAATGAAAAAGCTGAAGCCGGACGGCAGCATTAATGTTGAAAAATTTACACTCCAACATGTCGTTTCGCACCTTTCCTACCTGCTCAATACTGCGGTACAATTTTCCCCCGAAACCATCGGAAAAACTGCCATGCAAATGGCATTTGAACTCAAAGCAGGCGAGGTTTTATTGCTTGAAAATACCCGTTTTGAAGAAGGCGAAAAAAAGGGAGATAAAGACCTTGCCCGTCGCCTTGCTTCACTTGGACACAACTACGTCAATGATGCTTTTGGCAGCGCACACCGCGCCCATGTATCGACCACAACGGTAGCCGATTTCTTTGATAAAGACCATAAAAGTTTTGGTTTTTTGATGGAAAAAGAACTCAAAAATGCCAATCGTGTACTCAATAATCCTGAACGTCCACTAACGGCTATAGTAGGCGGTGCAAAAGTTTCCGATAAAATTTTATTGCTTGAAAAACTCATCGAACTCGCTGATAATGTGTTAATTGGTGGCGGTATGGCGTACACCTTCGTGCGTGCACAAGGCGGTACGACAGGCAAATCGCTCGTAGAAGAAGACAAAATCGACCTCGCCAAGTCACTGCTCAAAAAAGCCGAAGCCGACGGTACAAAATTATACCTGCCTCAAGACTCTATCATCGCCGATGCTTTCAATGCGGATGCCAACACTAAGACCGTAAACAGTGCTAAAATTGAAGGCGAATGGATGGGCTTGGACATCGGTCCGAAGGCGGTAGCGGAGTTTTCCGAAGTTATTAAAAATTCAAAAACTATCCTCTGGAATGGTCCTATGGGTGTATTTGAAATGGCTGCATTTTCCGAAGGCACAAAAGCCATCGCCCAAGCCTGTGCGGAAGCGACCAAAAACGGTGCATTTTCGCTCGTAGGCGGTGGCGATTCCGTAGCGGCAGTCAATCAAATGGGCTTGGCGGATGAGGTGAGTTATGTTTCTACGGGCGGTGGCGCGATGCTGGAACTTCTGGAAGGGAAAACGCTGCCCGGTGTCGCGGCGATTCAAGGGTAAGGTAGCGCGACGTAGCGCGGTGCTTCCAGCCCGTGCCGCATTAGTTTTGCAAAATATACGCGAGACACGGGCTGGAAGCACCGTGCTACGTGTTAAACTCTATGAACTTAACTGTCATCATCACATGCTACAACGAAGCGCATAACATGCGCGACCTACTCGAATCGGTCAAGTGGGCAGATGAGATAATGGTGGTGGATTCATTTAGCACGGATGAGACTTTGGAGATAGCAAGGGAATACACTGATTTTATTTTACAAAGGGAATATACGACGCCCGCCAATCAGAAAAATTGGGCGATACCACAAGCGACTCATGAGTGGATTTTACTTTTGGATGCGGATGAACGCGTGACACCTGCCCTGCGGGAGGAAGTTTTGCAAATTATTGAAAATCACCCCAAAGAAGTCGCATTTTGGATTGGTCGGGAAAATTATTTCATGGGGAAACGAGTGCGATACAGTGGTTGGCAAAATGATGCGGTGATACGTCTTTTTCGTCGCGACGATTGTCGATACGAGGATAAAGCCGTTCACGAAGAAATTGAAACCGAGGGGAAAGTCGGACGTTTGCAAGCCAAATTAATTCATAATACGTATAAAGACATGGCGCATTTTTTAGAGAAAATGCGCCGTTATGCACGACTTTCTGCTTTAGATTATTCGGAAAAAACGCCGCGTGTGACGCTTTATCATTTGTGGCTCAAACCTGCTTTTCGTTTTTTTAAACATTATGTCCTAAAATTAGGTTTTCTAGATGGGAAAGTTGGTTTTATTATTGGCGTGATAATGGCGTGGGGCGTGTTTTTGCGTTATTTAAATATCATTGAAAATTCCGAAAAATAACCTTAAATTGTAGTATCCATAAATTTCAAAAATAACTTCCATATGAAATATTCGGTTCTTTCCAATCAGTTTGAATTGTATAAGGATGACATTTTTGGTGTTTTAAAAACAGGGCTTTTATTGCTTGTGTTTTTGGGTGGATTTAGAGTTTTTCCTTTGCTGGTCGATAAATGGGTAAACCGAAATTTGACTCAAAAAACCTTTGGAATAGTCACTGAGATTGAAGCAGATAAATATATTCGAGAAAGATTTGAAGGTGGGAAAATTAGTACAAAAGGATACTTTGTAGAGTTTGATTATTTTCCTAAAAATCAAAGACTTAATACGAAAAGCTACATTGCTATGTCAACATTGAGCCTTCTACAGAAAGCTAATATTCGGAATGTTAAAACAGGCGATACCATTACCGTCAAATACGATGCTCAACATCCTGAAAATGCTAAATTGGTCATTGAGACAAAATAACTTTAACAATGAAAAAAACATCACTTTCCGATAAATTTGATTTTTATAAAGATGACATCTTCGCTATTGTGAGGGCTGTACTTTTTGGACTGGCGCTTGTTTGTATAGTTGTATTCGGCAAACCCTTAATAAATGCATGGTTAAATCGAAATCTGACTCAAGAAACCTACGGAGTTATCACCAAAATTGAAGAGAAGAAAATCGACCCTAAAAAGAATTATTACGATGGAAAAAGTAATACGGAAGGGTATTTTGTGGAATTTTACTATTTCGCTAAACACCAAAAAATCAAACAAAAAACCTACCTCCGTAGAGGTGCGCTGACGCTATTTCAAAATGGCACAATTCGTAATGCCAAAATAGGCGATACGCTCACTGTCAAATACAATCCTCAAAACCGGGAAGAAGCTAAATTAATTGCCGAGAAATTTATTCGTTAAAATTGTCGGATTTAAGCATTATCGCATTGCTTCGCGTACATTGCTGCCCCAATAATACCCGCATTATTTTTGAATTGTGCCACTTCAATCGGCACATCTACGGTGAAGACATCCTTAAATTTATCGAATTTTTTACTAATACCACCGCCGATGATGAAAAGATGGGGAGAGAAGACGCGCACGAGGTGTTGTAGGAAAAAATCAAAACGTTTCGCCCATTCGCGGGTTTTCAGTCCTTCGCGTTTTCGGGCAGAATCGGCAGCAAAACGTTCAATGATTTCGCCATTTGGATGAAAAATATGCCCAAGTTCGGTATTAGGCACAAGTTTTCCATCTTGAAACATGCCCGAACCCAAGCCCGTTCCGACCGTAATCATAATCACTATGCCCTGTTTGTCGCGCCCTGCACCGAGTGCTATCTCCGCGACACCTGCAAGGTCAGCATCATTGGCAATATAAAAAGGTAAGCCGCCACAAGTTTCTGAGAACAGCTTATCTACCTGAGTCCCAATCCACAAGGGACTAATATTTCCTGCGGTATAACATTTGCCATCAATCATCACCGCCGGAAAACTACAGCCGACTGCCCCCTTCCATTCAAAGTGTTCGACCAATTCCTTGACCGTCTGCGCCACTGCATCCGGCGTGCTGGGTTGAGGGGTAGGTATTCGATGGCGTTCCGTTATCAAATCACCTGTTTCGGTATTGACTATCGCACCTTTGGTGCCCGAACCGCCTATATCTATGCCTAAAAGTTCCATGTATTCATGTTAGGGACAGGTCGCGACCTGTCCGTACGAAGAGACAGAAATAACCTGTCTGTAAGTATAAGATTAAGTTTAAATGAAATTAAGGGTAAATTGTTTTACGTAAAAACGGCACGAAGATACAACAGATGTTTTTGTGCCAATTGGAATTTGGAATTTGTTTTTTGGAATTTGATTACCACGTTACTACAATTTTCCCAATCGACTTGCGAGATTCTAGAAAATCATGTGCTTCGGCGAGTTGGTCAACGTTAAATGTACCGCCGACTTTGGGTTTCAAGATACCTTTTTCATAAAAATCTACTACGCCGTTGAGGGTACGTTTGAGCGCATCAGGGCGGTCATCTGCAATTCGCAACATATTGACACCCAGCATAGAACGGGATGTGCTGACAAAATTAATAGGTGAATAAATTCCAAATCCCATCGCTACGCGCAGCATACGCAGACCACTTTTTCTCCCGCCCGTTGCCATATCTGCCGCACCATAACTCACCAATCTTCCCCCCGAACCAAGTAACTTGTATCCGTTTTTCAAATACTTTCCACCCAAGCTGTCGAAGACCACATCCAAGCCTTTGTCACCGCGTATTTTTTTTACAGCATCATAAAAATCTGTCGTACGATAGTCGATGGGATGGTCAACGCCCATCTCGCGCAGATAATCTTGTTTGTGTGTAGAAGCTGTGCCATAAACTGTGCAGCCGCTATGCTTTGCCAATTGCACCAATGCAGTACCGACACCACCTGCGGCGGCTTGTATCAAGACATGTTCGCCTTCATGTAAGTTGGTGACTTCCCTTGCACAAAACCACGCTGTACCGTACTGCGTAGCCAGCGCAACTGCCTCACCCACAGGCGTATCTTCTGGAATAGGGGCGATGCCTCGCGCATCTGTAGCCGCGTATTCTGCGTACCCACCAAAGCGTGTGAGTGCCATCACACGTTGCCCGACTTTCAAGTCCTTCACATCACTGCCCAATTCATGGATTCGCCCAACTACATCATAGCCAAGCACAGCCGGTAGCGGTGGCGCATCAGGATACAAACCGCGTCTTGCCATGACATCCGCAAAATTTAACCCAAAGGCTTCGACCTGAATAACGGCTTCATGCGCTTGCGGCTTGGGCATCGGGCGTTCTTGTATTTCGTAAGCCTTATCAGGATTTCCGGTACGAACTAATACGGCTGCTTTCATGTTAATTTTGAATTTTGAATGAGTGAATTTTGAATGAAACAAAATCAATGCAGAATGTCGCTAATATACGTAAATAATTTAGAGGTCTGCTATCTGACAGCGAAGCGTTCTGACTTCTTACCTCTGATTTTTTGGAAAATCATTAACAATTTTGTATCATTATGACAACCTTTATGGTAATAAAAAGGTTAAAACTGTACGAAAATGTTATCTTTGCAATCCTTTTTTTCAAAATTTTTCAAAAAGAAAACTGAAAAGAATAAATCAGCTATGATTAATTTAATTTTATTTGGACCTCCGGGAAGCGGTAAAGGAACACAAGCGACTAAATTGGTCGAACAATATAATTTGCTCCACATTTCCACAGGTGATTTGTTTCGTAGCGAGATTGGAAATAAGACACCGCTCGGCTTAGAAGCAAAAAGTTATATCGACAAGGGCGCACTCGTACCTGATGAAGTAACAATTGGAATGTTAAAAAAGAAGGTGCAAGAAAATCCTGATGTGAAGGGTTATATTTTTGACGGTTTTCCACGTACGATACCACAGGCAGAGG
>JAHDEO010000327.1 GCA_020628725.1 Saprospiraceae bacterium | reverse complement strand
AAGCAAAATTTTGTTTATCTAAAAAATGAACATTGCTATTATCGTAAGTATCAAGAAATAGCTTAGGTGCTTTTTTTCGTTTAATTTTCCATTTAATTTCGTACCCGTTTAATTGTCCGTTATAATCTTCGATGTAATCAATTTCCGACCCTTGATGTGTTCGCCAGAAATAATAATTGGGATTAATTTGTAGCTTTTGCAGGTGTTTAAGTCGTTCGCAAATGAGGAAATTTTCCCACAAACCACCTTTATCATTTCTTGATTCGATGTCTTGATATTGTTGTACAATGCTATTTCTGATACCTGTATCATAAAAGTAGACTTTGTATTTTTTACGAATTTCCTTACGTAAATTTCGACTAAAAGGATACAACCTAAAAATCACAAAAGCCTTTTCCAATAAGTCAATGTATCGCTCTACTGTTCTCCGATTAATTTGGAGCGTACCCGCCAACTCATCCAAGGATACTTCACTGCCAATTTGCAGAGCTAATAATTGCAATAGTTTAAAGATGACATCGGGACGTTTGAGGTTTTCAAATTCGAGGACATCTTTGTATAAATATTTGCTACTCAAATCATCCAATAATATCCGTGCGTCCATTTCCGGAGCTTGCACAATTTCGGGATATAAGCCATATTTCAGCAAATTATCCAACTGTGCCTGTCTTTCAAGTGGCGTATATAAATCACCCAATTCAGCATACGAAAAAGGGTAAAGTGTAAACTGTAAAGCTCTGCCAGTCAGTGGTTCAGCAGTTCGATTAGCAAGGTCGAAGCTAGATGAACCCGTTGCAATGATTTGTAATTTGGGATAAGTATCTGCCAATAATTTTAATGTAGAACCAATGTTAAAAATATTTTGCGCTTCATCAAAAACAACAATTTTTTTGTCGCCGATGTATTTTTTTAAAAGTCCGGGTTCAGCTTGAATGAGTGCATTTTTTACCGATTGAATTTCACAATTATAATAACCGTTGGGCTGCTCGTATTTATTTAGAATTGCCTTTGCTAAGGTCGTTTTACCTACTTGTCGCGCACCGTACAAGATGATAATTTTCTCTCTGAACAACCACCTTTCTATTGTTGGTTGAATATTTCTTTTTACCATAATTTATGAAATTTATGTAGTCAACTACACAAATTTAATAAAATTTATGTAGTCAAGCACATATTTTTATGTAAATTCGTGTAGTTGACTACACGAATTTCACTTTTTTCTCATGCAAATGCCGTTATTTTGTTTAAATTGAATTTGAATAAAGAAAAATTCGCATAAAATTGGATAGATTTCCAATGCGTGCATTATATTTGGTGCGAATGAGTAGACAACTTAATTGTTGTTGAGCTTGAGCTTGACACTTGAACTTGAACTTTATTATGATAGGTCAAATATTATTTATATTACTAACATTGGTGACATTCGGGATTGCATTCCGCAAATATTCGCAATTGAGGCGTAATATTTTGTTGGGAAAAGATGTGAAAATCGAAGGCGATACGGGGCAGCGTTTTAAGAATATGATGCTGATTGCATTCGGGCAGAAAAAGATGTTTAAACGCATTATTCCTGCTGTGATGCACTTGTTTATATATGTTGCTTTTTTGTTTACTCAAATTGAATTGATTGAGATTTTTGTAGACGGCTTGTCGGGGAAACATCGCTTTTTCAGACCTTATCTTGGTGGTGTGTATACGGGTTTGATTAGTTTTATTGAGTTATTGTCTTTGGGGGCGTTTGTGGCGACGTTGGTGTTTTTGATTCGTCGAAATCTATTGAAAGTACCACGCTTTCACATGGATGAAATGACGGGTTGGCCCAAGTTGGACGGTAATCTGATATTGTATGCGGAGATTTTATTGCTTATCGGTATTTTCAGCATGAATGGTGCGGATGAAGTTCTTTATAATGCAGGGGCAACACACGCCGTAGGTGCAAGCGGACAGGGTTCGTTTAATTTTGCGATTAGTCAATGGCTCGGTCCTGCGTTATTTGGCGGGATGAGTGTTGGTACTTTGGAAATCGTAGAGCGATTTGGTTGGTGGATGCATATTATTGTGGTGTTTGCTTTTTTGAACTATCTGCCTTATTCTAAGCATTTGCATATCCTGTTGGCATTTCCGAATGTGTATTTTTCTAAACTCAACTCACGCGGCGAAATGGACAATATGCCCGAAATTATGAACGAGGTGAAAAGCATGATGGGCTTGATTCCTGAGAGCGAAGCCGCACCCGCAGGTGATCCGAATGATATGCCCAAATTTGGTGCAAGTGATGTATTTGATTTGACGTGGAAAAATATGTTGGATGCCTACACTTGTACGGAGTGTGGACGTTGTTCGTCAGTGTGTCCTGCGAATGTGACGGGTAAGAAATTATCTCCCCGAAAAATCATGATGGATGTACGCGACCGCGCCGAAGAAATTGGCAAACACTTGGATGCCAATAATTTAGAAGTCATAGCAGCCGATAAAAAAGAAGGTGCAGCGGCACTTACAAAGGATAATTTCGATGACGGAAAATCCTTATTTGATTATATTACTAATGAAGAAGTACACGCTTGTACGACTTGCAATGCTTGCGTAGAAGCCTGCCCTGTAATGATTAATCCTTTGGATATTATCCTACAATTGCGTCGCCACGAAATACTGGATTTGGCAACCGGACCGGGCGATTGGACGCCGATGTTTACGAGTATCGAAAATAGTGGCTCTGTATGGCAAGTGCCGGACGCGAGAGATAAGTGGGCGCAGGAAATGAGTGAATGAGTGAATTTTGAATGAGCGAATGTTTTTTTAATGCGACAATGCGATAATGATGTAATGCGACAATGTGAATGGATGAATGTTTTGAATGCGATAATGTGTTGAAATGTTTTGAGCAACATTCGATATTCAGACTTTATTTAGCGAGAGAGTAGTGCGATGGGTGAGGTAAAATTGAGTAGAGTGGTGATGGTGTGTTTTCTTTGATTGTGGAATGGAATGGTATTGCCGGAAAGTGGTGCTAATGATTTGATATTGGGTTTTTAGGAAATGTTAAGCGCAAATTTTTTCCCATAAAAAATAAAAAAAATCTCGCGTTTACTTCATTGACGCATTGTATCATTATTGCATTGTCGCATTAATAATTCACTCATTCAACATTCACTCATTGACATTATAGCATTAAAATAAAAGAACACCTACCTCGGATATAGGGATACCAAAGCAGGTGTATAACAAGCGATAGAATTTATAGAGACAGGTAGGAGGTATTTGCTCCTGCCATTACTTTCCTTTCATCTTCACGGGTGCAATAGTAGAAATAGTTGAAGACTATTGTAGTCTCTCCTTCAATTACATAGTAATAGATACCAGTCTTAATGTCTTTTGGCGTAAACTGATATGTGGTACTACCGGGTGGAAGTTCTACCTCAAGGATTCGCCTGTCAGTATAGTCACTAATGTATAATTGTGTGTGTTCTCGGAGGGGATGCTCGAATTGGAACCAAATCGTTCCGATACAAACATCATTTTCGAGGGGGGTAATCATCTGTATTGGATGATTGCATGGGGAAGTGCGCTCTACGCGCGGTGTTGAAGTGTTTGCGTCAATGTCGGCGCGTATGGCTTCGTTCATCAAGTTTTCTCTTTCGTGCTCTAGCAAGAAAGAGACCTTGGAGCGACAATCGGAGGATTGCTCCAGATGACGAATGAGCCACGTAGGAAGTTCATTCATTTTTCCATCCAACATTTTTTCTACGCAAACAGCTACTCCTTGCGGGGTCAATTCTCCCCGCTGATTAAGCAGTGTTCGTTTTACCATCTTAGAGGGCTTTAGGTAAATTCAAGTTCAAGTTTAAGTTCAAGTTAAATCATATTAGATTCAATCTTGAGGGTATGAACCTATTTACTTGCACTTCAACTTACTAAGTTTAACAACAAAATAAACGGATAATTCTTAGGGTAAAATGCTCTTGCTTCAGATTAGCTTAAGGGAGTAGTCGGTTAAAGTGTTTACTGTAGTAGATTTTTTTCGTTTGTTATTCCATAGTATAATTTTGATGAAGGAAAATGGAGGGATGGAGTAAGTCTAAGTTTAAGATGAAGTTCAAGTTTAAATTTTCCAATTTGGCGTAGCCAAATTCCATTTTAAACTTAATCTTAGACTTAAACTTAAACTTATTTCCCAACCGTATTTCAATGAAATATTTTGCGATAGCTTTTGTCTTTATTTGAATAGTATTCAAAATAATGATGAACCAGCTCCGTAAAATATGCAATATTTTGGCTGCCGCGCCTGCTGAAGTTGATATTGTGCCTCGTAAAGAAGTCATTCCATATCTTATCTTCTTTTCTTTCGTAATTCTTTCTAAATGAATCACTTTTTTGCATTTGCGTGCGTTCTATGCGTGATAGAATACCATTCATAAACTCGAAAAAGTCCTGACGATTGTGATTGTCATGTTCGGCAAATTGTATAATCTCGTCGATGGTTTCCGGCTTGCAGTCAGGATACAAAGACTTGATGTGTTGTGAACAGATACCTTCGGTATTGTACAACATTGCCAATATCAATTTAAATCGTCTGGTCGCTTCTTCACTTTTGCAAATAATGGATAACGTAGCATCCAGTGTTTGTGCATGTAAATGAAGGTAGTAGCTCAACTCGTCGCTGCCCTCGAAATGGCGCATTCGGCTATCTTCGGATACGGGCGTATACAAGTTGGATACGGATACAGTTTCTATCTTTGGGCGATGCCGTTTCAATACAGTCAATATATCCCTTTGGATAACAGTATTGAGATAGGCATAGACTGTTCCGTCGTTTTTGTAGTTCCTTTTCAAAGAACCTTTACCTATTTTTTCCAACAACATCAAAGTGACATCACTTTCAATGTCTTCTTTCAATGTTGCTGTACCGTCTATCATACGCTGGGTTTTGATATGAATGACCGGTCGGTACTTTTCTGCGAGCTTGTTGTCGCAGCCTTGTAGTAGCTCAATGTCTTCCTCATTGCTCAGTTTTCTGAGCAAATTGGGAGAAACAATGGCTTTGAGCGTCATACCGATAGATGCGTACAGAGGCTCTGTCTGTTGGCGTATCGCCATCAACTCTGTATACAGTGCTTGGTATACACGGCGTCGCAAATCGCTACTTGAAGTAACGAATTTGGCGCGGCAATAACGTTCTATCAATTTTACAATATCCGTCCGATATTTAGCCATCAGAAGCGGTATACTGTTTTCTAATAGAAACGCGTCGCTGTTGAGTAACTTGTTGAATTCCCTCTCGACAATTTGTTGCGTAGTTGGAGAACATTCTTTTTGTAAACGTGATTTTACTACGTTTTTCAAGCCTTTCATCAGTTGTGCCATCGAGTTGTCTGTGTATTGTGTCAGACCAACATGCGATAGGCGACATTCGATTCGGGCTTCAATGTTTCCTGTGTACGCTTTAAAAAATCGTTTAGGGTCATTGCTCAACAAATGAAGATCGATTGCTCTGTCTTCGTAGTGGTTCATGTTGCATTCCCTGTTTTGTCATCGAATAAATTAAGAGTCCATTATATGTAGTAAAATCAATCGCGGGACATCGGAAAAAATTCGAACAACTTGCAGTATCAGGGACTTACGAACATATAGACTATATAGAGGGAGACTTTTGGACATTTTTAGCGAAAAAAAAGTTTTTTTTCTTTTTTCTGAAAAAAGTGTCCAAAATCAAGAGGTACGTTTGTCTATAAAAGCGAATCGACAAACGAGTAGATAACGAAGATTGAAAAGACTGATAAATTAATTAATTCTGAATAAGTGAATTTTGAATGTTGTGTTTTTAACTAATTCAAAATTCGACATTCAATCATTCAAAATTAATTGTGGTGCTTTAGGAAATGAAATTTATCAATCAATTCGGCATCCAAGATATTAACTTTTATGCTTTAAGTCAATAGAAATATTTTTCTTCTATGAAAATAATTATTGATTTAAAAAAGTGAAAGAAACCCAATGGTCATCAATCAACTGATTATCAACGTGTGTTGATTTACTTAAATAAAAAATATAAATCCGTAAAGCAGAATATATTTTTTGTCCCTCCAATCTACATTCGGCATTTTTTGTCGAGCAGAGCAATAAAGCGAATGAGTCATCTGTCAGATTCGTCTCCATATCACCCGGGTTATGGAATTAGTTTTGACAGTATAACTCAAATTACACAGTCAACTTTACAACACAATTCAATTACAGTTCCTTCCTAACCGAAGGTAGACAATGATTTTATTTTTAAACGGCAATTTTCAAATAATCACAAAGACAAAATTATCATGAGAAATTTACTAATTAGCTTAACTTTTATTTTCGCCCTGATTGTTTTTAACTCAACAGATGCTTTTTCACAGAAAGGCGGTGGTAGCATGGTAGACATTTTTGGGCTGGTATTCGACTTAGAAAATGACAATACTATTGGGGGGACTAACATTGAAGAAGAACTATCTAGACGTTCTTCTATAGTTAAAGTTAGAATCACTTTAAGTGATGGCGAAAATATTTTGGGATATGTAGAAAAAATAGAACGTGAGTTTAGTTATAATGTATTCCAAAACGCCCCGATAGAAATTCCCATAGATCTCGATAATGCAATGAATGGTAATTATTACGTGGAGTTCTGGTTCAACAATGTGTATTTGGGAGACGGCGATATAGATTTTTAGACACTGTTCTGTCATTCGATATAGCATCGTCATATTTAATTATATGGCGGTGCTTTTTTTATTTAATAGCTCATTTATTTTTTCATCCAACCAGTTTTTAAATTCTACATTCTCCATTGAGTTCATTTTTTGTTTAATAACAACGGTTTTATCTTCTATTTTGAACTTCCCCCATGTATCAAATAATGATTCTACAATTTTAATAAAATTATTGTATCCTTCATGCATATCAGAGCTGATGAAACGAGCTTTATGTTTTCGATGTAAATATACCTTAAAAGCTCTACATTTATCTTCTAGTTGTGTTTTCCGAAGTTCATATAACGATCGAATTAAGAGCGTGTAATGTCTGAGCCCATAAGTAACATCTTCAAACTCCATTGTATACAACAATGCTTCTACATCATCATATCTTTTTCTTAAGAAATTTAAGTGTGCTGTATACAGTTTTGCAATATTATGCTTACCATCTTCTTGTGGTAAATATGTATAATATTCATTAATAAAGTCTTGTGTCCATTGATATTCACCAACTCCACTGGCCAAACTGACTATATTATTGAAATGATTTACTATGAAAAAATCGCCGTTCATAAAAAGTCCATGTGCCAAACCTGTTTTATATAAATTAAAACCTTCTTTAAAAACCTCTTCATCAGATAGGGCAACTCGTAAAGAATTTATCAGAAAAGTGAATAAATAGGTAGCTTCCTCTTTTTCAAATGATTTGATGTTTTTAAGAATAAGTTGTTTCATCTGATGATAAAATACTGGCTGTCTTAGTTTAAAGAGTTTGTCGACTAATTGATAAATTTGGAGTAACAAATTATTAGAAGCAACGTGTTCGGGTATATTTTCTAGTATTTCTTTGCTGATAAAGCCCTCTATATGCTCCCCACGTACTCTTTCCCATGCCAATATTTCTTGGCTGTAACGTAACTTCGCAAGGCTGTAATACATATCCGTATTGTACAAGATGCCTGAAAGGAACTCCCGGCTTCCCTTATTAGTATAATAAGAGGTCGCAGGATTGTGATATAGAAGTTGTTGGAGTTGGAGTTGTGCTAAATAGTGTTGTGTATTTTTCACATCTAAATTATCCAACTTTTCATCAAGGTTATGAGCATATTTGAAAAAATAATCATCTACATGTCTTTTTTCAAGTGATTTGATGAGTAGCATCTGCCGTTCAAGCTCATTTTGCTTTGCTTCTTTAACAATAAAATACTCTTCAATCAATTTAGAAAGGTCTGACATCAGCTCGCGCATTTTCCAGTCTTCATATTTCTCTCCTTTCGGAAATATCCGTTTGAAGGTATATTCCTTGGTTAATTTTTCATCCTCCAAATTTTTTTTATGTTTCCTTAAATACTCATATAATGCTATAACTCGCTGATTTCTATTGTAAAAAGGACTCTTCAAGAATTGAGTGAATTCTCGTAACTCTCCTTCTCTTATTGCTTTGAATAAATGTAAAAGTTTTGCGTTTTGCATAGCGGGTAAATTAAAATAAATAAAAAACAACTACAATGTTAAATGTGTATTTTGGATTTCAAGTATTTGTTTATTAATATATTATAGTTTGTTAATGTTTTTATACGAATGAAAATTTTAAGCCTAAAATAACTACAAAAATGAACATTTGAAATTTACATGCATAATTATTTCTTATACCTTTGTAATGTAAGATAAAATAAAATCGGTCACAAGGACTGCAAAATTAAGCACAAATTAAAAAAGAAAAT
>JAHDEO010000326.1 GCA_020628725.1 Saprospiraceae bacterium | reverse complement strand
CCGAAATTTATGCGGTGTAAAGTATAAAACTAAAAATAAGCACAAATACCTACCAAGTCGGCGTGACTTGGTGCTTTTATCATAATGAAGTCTGACACCGACATCATAAAAGATTGCTTAAGCGGTAATCAACTTGCCTACAAACAGTTATATGAGAAATATATCTCGTATTGCTATGGCATTTGTACGCGGTATTCGGTGTCTCAGTTAGACATGAAAGATGTGGTACAAGTTATATTTTCGCAAACATTCAGGTCATTGAAGAATTATGACAGCGAAAAAGCTCAATTCAAAACTTGGTTTACGCGTATCTGCATCAATCAGATTTCATCCTATAAAAGAGACAAAGCAAAAAAGGTACAAACCCAAGATTTTGATAATTTTAATGAGGAAATTGACAAAATACATCACGAAAACAGCATAGAAAACGACATTGACAGACAGTACATTCTTTCTCTACTAAAGCAGATGCCCGACAATTATCAAATGGTATTCAACATGTTTATCATCGACGGGTATTCGCATGAAGAAATCTCCAAAGAACTAAATATCTCTGTAGCCTCATCAAGAGTAATTTTGAGTCGAGCGAGAGGTTGGGTGAAGAAAAACTTTGTGAACCATTTAAATGCTTAAAAAAATGAACGATCACGATAAATTTGATGATTATATAAAGGGTTTATTTGACAAAGAACCGAAAGTTCCTGCCGAATTGAATTGGGAGGAAATGGAGTTTGATTTGCCTGAACCAGAGAAGCAATCTGATAAGCCTGACAGGAAGAAATATCTTGGCTTATTATTATTGCTTTTGATAGCTGTTGCGGTCGTTTATTTTAGTATTGAAAAGGAAAAAATTGCGAAGCATCAAGCCCCCATAGAAACAGTGGAGCAATTTACCGAAAACAAGCCAAAATCAAATGCTAACCAACACACGACATCAAATCACATTCAAGCTGCACCAACATCAAATGATTCGCAAAAAGGTATAGAACTTTCGGACGAAAAAATAATATCAAACCCGACTATTCGCACGATAAAATCTAAAAACAAAGCAGTATCAAAACCCAAAAGCGCACAAGAAAAAACATCTTCTTCGGCGATAAATAATTCATTACCTGTAATCATCTCAGATAAGATTAATCAACTAAACATCATCAATTCAAAAGATGATGTTTTGGGCGTTTTTTCAAATACAAATACTTCCCAAATTGCAATACAAACAAATAATAATACTAGTTACAAATCAGCAGAAAGTCCCTCGTCTTCTCCCATTGATGAAACTAAAACACCACAAAAATCAATTCAATTAAGCATCGAAAATTTATCCACTATTCCAATAAATATTTTACCCGTAAATAATAAAATTGAATTAATATCAAGTCCTGCTTTATCTAAAATGGATGATGAAAATAATGAATCGAAGATTCATTTGGAGGAAGTATTTGTAGGCTACGGACTCAATAACTTCAATGCAAAAGTCGAAGAGTCCAACATTTTAAAAGATAAAGTAACCGAAGCGGTCGGCAATTCGATGAGCGCAGGAGCAAGATTCTATTTGAATGATAATTGGCGGGCAAATATCCAGTTGAAATACGACAGATACCACAGTACTTTTGAACATATCCGCGCATTGGACACCTTGTATCGAGATGACGGAAATAGATTATTCAGAGTCTACAGATACGAAGAAACTTTCCATAATAATTACACAAACACATTAGGTTTGCAATTTGGTGTGGAGAGAAAATGGCAAGTGACTGAACGATTACAACTCTACGCCGGAATTGGATTTATACCAACTTACGCTTTCTCAGTCAATGGCAAGACAACCGCCGACACCGTCGTGGACAAATTGGTTTTTGACAATCAAACCGATAAATTTTCAGTGAGTGGTAGCGCGAGTGCAGGCTTAATTATTCCAATCAATAAATCAATCAACATAGAAGCAGCCTATCAGTACAACAGGTTCTTCCTCAATGATATTTTCATTAATAATGGCATCCAAGCCAATCAACAAAATACCATTTCATTGATGATTTCATATCGATTAGCACGACCCGCAAATTAGCGGTGGTCTGTGGACGCTATTCGTCAAAAGTTAAATCAAAACGCTTTCTTAATTCATCCAATTGAGCGTTTTTTTCTACGAGGACTTTGTATTTATCCATATTGGTGAGTGGCGCGGCGGGAGCTTTGGGAGCTTCTGCTTCGATGGCTTTTTTGAGGGCTTCGTCGATGTAGCACTCTAATTTAAGGGTCTTGGTGGCGAGTTTTTCTCGCATAAATGCCATTAATCCCGGCTCAAGCGGAATAGATTCCTTCGCGACTTTTCCGCTCGTACCTACACGAATGGTTTCGCCGTCGAGTTTGATTTTGGAGGTTTTGAATTGACCTTTGATGAGGGGAGATTCGACTTGCTCGGTGAATGCTGCCCAAGCCGCTTCGAGATTTTCTTGATTGAGCAGATCGGGAGCTGCGTCTATCTTTTGCTCGTCTTCTTTAACTTTAGCTTTTACCTTATCCAACAAACTACCGCCGCCAAAAGTCGGCATTTGCGGCTTCGGGGGGGCTTCTTTTACTTGTACAGCCGTATTCTGTTCCTGATAATTATTGGCGTTGGAAGCGTTTTTTTGTGAAACGGGCGGATTTGGGGCGGCTGGTTGGCTGCCGTTTAGGTTAGGAGTTTTTTTTTCCTGTGAAATATTCGCTTGCGGATTATTTGCTATTTCAATGGCGCGATTGATAAACGCCATTTTGATAATTGCCATTTCGACGTGTAGACGCTTGTTGCGTGCCATGCGATAATTGACGTCACAGTCATTGGCAATGTTCAAGGCAGTAAGGAGATACGACATGGGCGAAAGTCGCGCTTGCTCGTGGTAGCGAGCACGTACATTTTCACCGACTTCGAGCAATTTTAGCGTTTTTTCGTCCTTACAAATCAATAGATTTCGCAAGTGTCCCGCCAAGCCATTGATAAAAATATCCGGCTCAAAGCCTTTGTTGACGATTTCATTAAAAATCAACATCACCGTCGAAACATCCTCCGTCAGCATCGCGTCTATTACCTTGAAATAATAATCGTAATCGAGAATATTCAGATTAGAAATGACACTATCGTAGGTGATTTTCTTGTCGGGAACAGAACTCGCAATCCTATCAAAAATCGACAAAGAATCACGCAATGCGCCATCCGCTTTTTGACCAATAATATGCAGCGCATCTTTATCCGCATCAATGCCTTCTTCCTTGCAAATATTTTGCAAATGAGCGACCATTTCAGGGATTTGAATGCGTTTGAAATCAAAAATCTGACAGCGCGAAAGTATCGTCGGAATGATTTTGTGCTTCTCCGTCGTAGCAAGTATGAAAATGGCATATGGCGGCGGTTCTTCCAATGTTTTCAGGAAAGCATTGAAGGCAGCCTGCGAGAGCATATGCACCTCATCTATGATGTAAATTTTCTTTTTTCCTTGTTGTGGTTGAAAGCGCACCTGCTCAGTGAGCGCGCGGATGTGTTCGACGCTGTTGTTGGACGCGGCATCGAGTTCGTGGATGTTGAATGAGGCGTTTTCATCGAAAGATTTGCAGGATGCACATTCGCCGCACGGCTCAAAATCCGGTGTCACATTTTCGCAATTGAGCACCCGCGCCAAGATACGCGCACAGGTGGTTTTGCCCACACCGCGCGGTCCGCAAAAGAGGAAGGCATGAGCGACCTGTTCATTCCGCAAAGCATTTTTGAGTGTTTGCGAAACGTGCTGTTGTCCCACCACGTCGTCGAAACGCATGGGACGGTATTTACGAGCAGATACTACGAAATTGGACATGTAGAAGTTTAAGTTGAAGTTTAAGATTAAGTTTAAATTTAAGTTTGTTGTTTTGGCTACGCCAAAACCCACATTTGAACTTAAACTTAAACTTAAACTTAAACTTAATTCCGGGGCTGCAAATTACGATTTTATTGCCAGTTTTTCTTGAAATTAGTTGCCGCTTTGTTGTTTTGCCCATTGGATGTATTGGCGGACTTGGGTTTCGAGTTCTCTGAGGGCTACGTCTTTGGGATGCCTTTCTTGCTTATTTGTAAACTTGAAGTAGGTTTCATACAACTCTTCTTCAGTGTCGGTTTTCTCCATTTTTCTTAAGGTGTCTCTCTGACCCTCAGTGAAATGATATCTATCAAAGAAATCATAGGCAAACCTATCGTCTCTCATACCTATGGGCGCGATAAAATCGCCATTGATTTGAGGAAGAGAATCAAATTTTTGGGCTTCCCGCAAAGCTATTTTTTCGTCAGATAAACCGTTGGCATAATCGTATATACGCTGTTTCATCTGCTCTACATCTTTAATAAAACGACTATTATCAGGAGGTGAATCATCCATCCAATGTCTACCGGGATTTACAAAGTTGACAAGGTCGTTATAGTACTTTTCTTTCTGTGTTTCGTCTTCAATTTCCAGAACAGCATCCAGAATTTTATGGAGTGTTTCTTTGTTCGGGATATTTTCAGTCATCTCCTCAAATTCTTCTTTTAACCTCCAGTTGACATAGACCGTTTTTTTCTGTTCGTAACTGTTGCTTTCGTTGATTTTGTGTGTGGGAAATTGTAAAGATTCATCATGTTCTGTTTTATGAATGAGCATGTCCAAATACAATTCCCCATAAGCAAACATTTTTTCTTCTTCATTTGCTAAGTCATCTATTCTGTTAAATCTGTCAGAATATTCTTCTATTTCATCCCAACTTATTTCATTTCCGATGAATCTTGCAAGATAAGACTTGGTGTATTCTAAACCATTCGGATGCAAGGAGTCGAAAGCATCGCGAACTTCGCTTTCTATATGACTATAGTACTGAAAATTGCTTCTCCAACTGTTTATCACTCCCGCGCCCTGATTTTCGTAGTCGAGCCAAACAAAACCAATATTACGTTTGGCGTTATATCCGTCCAGTTTTACATTAATTCCATTTTTTGTGTAAACATAATTTTCTTCTAACTTGATACCTTCTTCTCGAAAAACCTTATGAATAGTTTCGCGAGCTTGTTCCGATTTTAATCTGGCGGGCAGTCCTGTACCATGCATTGGCGGGATGAATGGAATATCCAAATTTTCAAATGGAAATGGATTAACCAATGAGTTCTGAGTAGCAGAGTCCATGCTGGAAGGTGTTTTTTCGGACGAACACGAAGTTCCCATCAAAATTCCCGCCGCCGCGAGCACCTGCAACGCTTTATAAGTAAATGGATACGGCAAAGTATCAGGATGCTCAATCGGATTTTTATCCAAATAAGAAGGATAAACAGGCGTATTATACCTGCGAAGTGGTTTTACGCTGAGTGTGTTTTTCTTTTTTATCATAAAAATGAATTAATACGCGCCTTGTTGTTTTGCCCATTGGATGTATTGGCGGACTTGGGTTTCAAGTGCTTTGAGGGCTTCTGCTTTTGGGTCTCTTTTTTCGTCGTTATTGGCAAATTCACGGCGAGCTTTTTGGTATTCCCACGCAGTGCCGGTTGATTTTATTTTTTGTAATTTTTCTTCTTCCTCTTTGGTGAAATTCATAAATATACTAGGTTGAGAGTAATGAAACCTACGGTCTCTTGCACCTATTTGTGCGATATAATCTTGTTCTGTCCGGTGGATATTTTTGAGGTATTGAGCTTCTTGCAGGGTAAGTTTTTGGTCAGCTATTTCTATCTCTAGTTGTTGCATATTTTCTATGACGCCATTCATATCATCTGCCTTGAATACTTGCATTACCTTCGTGGTATCATATATTTTGTACATACTCGCTGCTCGATAGATGCTTAAAAACGAAATCATGACATCATATTTATGGATTTTTTCTTCTTCATTTTCCAAATCCAAAATATTGTCCATCATATCTCGCATCTGTTGTTTTGTTGTCTCATCGACATCTTCTCCTTGTAGATATTGCTCTACACTATTTCGAAACATCCAATTCGTATAAGCTCTTGCTTTGTCTGCTTGCGTACTGTTTTCGTTGAGGTGTTTCTGAAAATAATCTCTTGCCAGACGAGTTCTTTCTTCGGCTGCTTTCATGGTAATGCCTATTTTTCTTTGTATTGTCGATTTTATTCTGTGTTCGACAAGTATGGCTCGGTATGCAGCTATTTTTTCATCCGGATTGTCAATGAGTTTTGCTTCATTGAATTGCTGTCCAAGTTCAATTTTTAAGGAATCATTATCGGCATATTTTACGGCAAGTTCCATATGCTCTTCGAATTCTTTCAAGTTGGCATCACCCGGATACCAACCCAAAACTGTCCTTTTTCTACCTTCGTAAGCACTTCGTCTTTTGATGTCTCCATTCCTAGCTGCAACTATTCCTCCACCCATATTATACCCATCGACCCATATGTAGCCAATGTTTGATTTCGGGTCAAAACCATCTAAAACTACAGAGATACTGTCATTTTTATAATGATAATTTTTCTTAGGGTTCAGACCTTCTTCCACAAAAACCTGATATATGACTGTTCGTGCATCCTCTCTTGATAAACGCGCAGGCATTCCTGTTCCGAACATTGCCGGTCTATACGGAATACGCAAATTTTCAAATGCAAATGGATTGGTTAAAGAATCTTGCACCACTTCCTGTTGGGGGGTAGCAAGCAAGTTATTAGAACCTTCTTTCGTAGGTGAACATGAAGCCCCCACCAAAATCCCCGCCGCCGCGAGTGCCTGCAAAGCCTTATAAGTAAATGGATAAGGCAAGGTGTCAGGATGTTCAATCGGATTTTTATCCAAATAAGAAGGATAAATGGGTGTGTTGTACCTGCGAAGCGGTTTTACGCTGAGTGTGTTTTTCTTTTTCATAAGAATAGGAATTAAGCAGTGATTTCAATGTGAGAAATGATGGGATAAACAGGATTATAATGTTTGTGTACGAACATTCGACTACGTTTTTTCCACAGGCGATTGGCAACTTTATCCACTATCGGCATCAATATTTTTTCATGGTGACACACGACAGGGCTTGCCTGCTCCACGCTGCCCGTACTCATATAATTTACACAGGCACACCAACTGCTGCAACGGTCTTTAATGGCACAACCCGCACATTCGGGCTTCTCTTTTTCAGAGGCGCGAGAAATGTAATCGCGGCAATCTTCATTAAATCCATGTTCCACATGTCCAATCATAAATTCGGGGATTTTTTCCGTCGTGACAAAGGTGATACAAGGGTACAATTCGCCATCAGGCGCAATCGAAAATTGCTTATAACCAATCAGACATCGCTCCGTAGGTTTAAGCGGATTCATGGTGCGACTCTGTATGCGCTCATCAAACGAACTAAGATAAAAACGTTCTTGCGCTTTCATTTTTCGTTCGTACCAGACAGCTAATTTTTGATACGCGGCTTTTAATTGTTGCATATCGTCTGTCGTCCATGCACCGGAGTAGTCGAGCGTTGTGGTGATGTAACGAAAGCCTTGTCCGTAAATCCAATCTACAGACTCGGCTACGTGAGGCGCAGATTCGGGCGTGATGACGCAAGTTACATTCGTCGCCGGATTGCAACTCAGCAGTAGACGTCCGGCTTTTTCGATGGCTTTTGACGTGCCTTTTCCGGCAGCATTCGGGCGTTGGCGGTCGGTAATTTCCGGGCTGCCGTCGATACTCAAAGAGATGTAAATGCGTCTGCGAAGCAATTCGTCCAACAAATTTGGCATCAGTAGCGTGCCATTCGTACTCATCTGAAAATTGACTTCTATATCGCCTTTTTCGCGGATAAAGCGGTCGGCGATATACAACAGCAATGCCTTTTCAATCAAAGGTTCGCCACCGAAAAACATAATGAGTAGCTTTTCGATGCCATTTTTACGAGCTTCCTCAAAAACGAAATCTATCCCCTTGTCAGCCGTAGCTTTTGACATGGGAATGTTCAGTTTTTCGCCCGTGTAGCAGTAGGTACATCGGAGATTACATTGATGAGTAAGGTGAAATGTAGCGGATAATTGGTGTATAGAACAGGACATAATGGGAGAAGTTTTATATTTATTTTCAACGTTAATTTTGTGTAATTGGTTGGTTGAAAGTGAGTTTAAAGTTATGCATCACTCCATTTTCACATGATAGCTCAAGGAGAATCACGCTCTTGCGGCGATTCAACTTCAAAATATTCGATATATTCTCCTTTATCTATCGTGTAATTCCAGTCTTCTCTTAATTCAAATTTATCTGTTAAAGCGGGGAAAAAAGTATCAGAAAACTTCTGCTTGATTTCTTGACAAAGGTTTTTATCGGTCATATCAGCATCAATTAACCAAGATGCACTAATATTGAAAATTTGTTTATTTTGTGTGTCAGCAGAAAAGAAGGCGATACCATTTAAAGAGCCATTTGGTAATTCCGTATATAAGCCGTCTGTTGTCAAATAACCAATCACAGCGTAGGACTTGTTCCAATATTTATGATTAACATCTCGTCTAAAGGAAAGAGTTTTATAAAGACCA
>JAHDEO010000325.1 GCA_020628725.1 Saprospiraceae bacterium | reverse complement strand
TCTTTTTTGGATAATTATTTTGCGAAAAATAACGAAACACTCACCCTCGAAAGCCATCTTACAGAACAAATTGTCATTGCGGAAGAATTTATTGATGGACAGGAATTTTCGTGTATCGTATTGCGTCAGGAAGATGGCAGTGTAACCGCCTTGCCACCCACCGAAATTATCAAGGGAAAGGAAGTATTTGATTACCGTTCCAAGTATCTCGCAGGGCTTTCGCGTAAAGAAACACCCATACGTTTACCGGATGCTCAAATAAATGAAATTCGCTTAGAGTGTGAGCGATTATTCGGATATTTAGAGTTCAACACTTATGCGCGTATTGATGGTTTTATCAAAGTCGACGGTACGATTTATCTGAACGATCCGAATACCACTTCAGGTATGTTGCCTTCGTCATTTTTCTTTCATCAAGCGGCAGAAATTGGTTTGAACCCTTCTCAATTTCTTACGTACATCATTCGTGCATCGCTTCAAGAGCGAATGAATAGTTCTTTGCAAATCAGTCCGATACAAAGTCTGTTGGATGATTTGGATGAAAGCATCGCCAATCTGAAAAGTAGCCAAGTTGAAAAGAAAAAAGTAGCAGTGATTTTAGGCGGCTATTCATCGGAAAGACATATTTCAGTGGAAAGTGGGCGTAATATTTACGAGAAATTAGCCAGCTCAAATAAATATGAACCAGTTCCTGTTTTTCTCACAGGAAATTCAGAAAATATTGAGTTGTACCAAATTCCAATTAACCTGCTTTTAAAAGATAATGCAGACGATATTCGGGATAAAATTTATACCTACAAAAAACACCCTGTCGTAGAGCAAATCAAAACGGAATGTCAGCAATTAACCGAAAAATACGCCTCACATAATGTCGTTTTTGAACCAAAAAAACTATCATTTGAGGAATTAAAAAGCATGGTTGATGCGGCATTTATCGCCTTGCATGGACGTCCCGGCGAAGATGGAACTTTACAAGGTGTCTTTGATAAAATGGGATTGCCATACAACGGCTCGCCACCTGATTCCGCAGCAACGACAATCAACAAATATGAAACCCTACAAAAGCTAAAAGCCGCCGGATTCCCCGTTACCAATCAATTATTGGTGTACAAATCAGATTTTGAAAAAGATACCGAAAATAGCGTCACAAATATTGAGTCAAAATTTGATTATCCGCTAATCGCAAAACCTGTGGATGATGGTTGTAGTTCGGCAGTAAAAATGATAAAGACCCGTGAGGAAATGCTTGCGTATTTGCGTGGTATTTTTCGCAATAAAAATGAAGAATTTGTATCAGAACGCGATAGCGAAATTTTAAAATTATTACCCAAAGAAGAATTTCCGCACAAAGATGTTGCGTTGATTGAAGCATTGATTACTCGCGGCGATGCCAAGCATTTTTTGGAAGTCACAGGCGGTTTGCTCACCAAGCATGTGAATGGAAAACCCGAATATGAAATCTTTGAACCATCAGAGGCTTTGTCGGAAGGTGAGATTTTGTCATTAGAAGAGAAGTTTTTGGCTGGAGAAGGGCAGAATATCACGCCTGCGCGATTTGCCGATAATGAGCAAGATTATACGTATATTGCAGCCCAAGTGAAAGCTGACCTGCAACGCGCCGCCGAACTACTCAATGTACAGGGCTACGCTCGTATTGACGCTTTCGTACGTGTGTATGAAGACAATCGCGCAGAGACTGTGGTGATAGAAGTTAACTCGCTACCGGGTATGACCCCCGCGACTTGCATCTTCCATCAAACAGCAATAAATGGCTATAAGCCATATGATTTTATAGATAAAATTCTTGAATATGGAATGGGACGGTAGACGGCAGGGCTGTTGAGTTCTTTTTTAATTAAAATGAAAATCAAAATTAAAATGAAAAAATACTTTTATCCGGCATTAAATATCTGGTTTTTCATTTTTATTTTCATTTAAATTTTCATTGAATCGAAATGGGATTTTTAAAAGAAATATATTACTACTTCACAAGCCGCGTTTTCTGGTTGAATTTTCTACTGGCAATGGGCTTGTTGGCTTTGATAATGTATGGTTTATTTGGTTATCTGAATAGCTATACAAGGCATGGACAGTCGATTACTTTGCCGGATTTGCGAGGTACATTGCTGGATGATGCAAAGCAGGAAATGAAAGATACTAAGTTGGAATTATACATTCTGGATTCTTTGTATTTTCCTGAAAAAGAACCCTTTGCCATACTCGAACAAGACCCGCCCCCCCTTTCGCGCGTAAAAGAGAATCGCAAAGTATACGTAACAGTAAATGCAAGCGTACCACCGCCCGTGGCTGTGCCGGATGTTTGGGAAAAAGATAAAAGCTTTGCCCAGCGCCTTTTGCGTGCGCGAGGCTTGAAGGTCAACAAAAAAATTGAATACAAGCCCGACCCTGCGACCAACACGGTTCTCCAAGTAAAGTATAAAGGTGAACCACTTCAACGCCCGGAAAAGGATAAGCCTACGAAAGTACCAAAAGGCTCGGAATTGACACTTGTGGTTGCAGAGGGCAGTACGACTTCGATGACCGTTCCTAAATTCACTTGCCGCACAGTAGATGAAGCCCGTTATCAACTCGAAACTTATAATCTCCAACTCGGTACTATCGTCGCAGACGAAACGGTCACTGATGAGTCCTCAGCCTATATCTATCGACAATCACCAGATTATAGTCGCGGTGACATCATTAGAATGGGGGAGGCTGTAGATGTTTGGATTACTAAGACCAAACCCGGCGAATGTGCCAATGAATGGTGATTTTTCATTGTTTCATGGCTTCATTGTTTTATTGTTATTTTTCGCTCTGCAAAAATTAGTGAACGCTTAGACAATGAAGCCATAAAACAATAAAACAATGTAAGCATACAACAATCTCCCCGCCTATTTCGTATTAAACTCATTCAAAATTAAGTTTGATTTTATTCACAAAAATAACAATCAAACAATTTAGCAATCAAACAATCAATTACATGCGCTACATACTGACTATCAGTTGTTTACTAACTTCATTGTGGGCACTGGCTCAGCCTGTTGCTTTGCCACTTACCTCAAATCCTGTCTTGCAGGAATACGTCAAAACACATCCTAAAGAAGCTACTTCTCAACTCAAATCTGCTCCGGCGGCGTTGACGCTGCCCTTTATGGATGATTTTTCATATGCCGGACCATATCCTACCGATGCATTGTGGATGGACAATGATGTGTTTGTCAATAACACATTGGGCATGAACCCACCTTCAGTTGGAGTGGCTACATTGGATGGTTTGGATGCGGATGGTTTGCCTTATGCCGACTCCGAAGGTTGGTCTGACACACTGACTTCACGGGTATTTGATTTAAGTACGTCTACAGTAAGTGATAATATTATTTTGAGCTTTTTTGTGCAGCCACAAGGCTTCGGAGATGCACCTGAATCTATTGATCGTTTGATATTAGAGTTTAAAGACATCATGGGCGTTTGGCAAATTGTGGAAAGCATTCCGGGCTCTGCTGTAGAGGAGTTTCAATATAGTGCTCACGTACTCGGTTCTTTGTATTTAGGTCCTGAATTTCAGTTTCGTTTTCGCAACTTTAGTGCGCGTACGGGCTTCGTAGATTTGTGGCATATTGATTATGTGAAAATGGACGAAGGACGCATAGAGGGTAGTCAAGTATTTGAGGATGTATGCTTTACGCAAGCTCCGAAATCTTACCTTAGAGAATTTACAGCGATGCCCTGGCGACATTATTGGGATGATAGATTGGGAGAAGTAAATTTTAATTTAATAACAAGCCTTCAAAATCATGATGAGAATGCCGCGAACATTTCCAATATAAATTGTATTGAGGAAGAGGCAGTGGAGTCAATAGCAATTTTCACCAAAACCATCAACAATGTAAATGTTCCGGCTTTGGAAAGTAGCGAATTTGATTTGTCTCCTCAAAATACCTCCGAATTGCTAATTAATAATTTATCGGGAAATCTGAACCAAGCGAAAATTATCACCCAATATTACATCACAGCCCCCGGACAAGAAGTGATTACCAATCAAGAAAATTATAATCTCACAAACGATACAGTCACGACAGAAACGATTTTTTCCAATTACTTTTCCTATGATGACGGTACGGCTGAGTATAATGTCGGCTTAGACGGTGAAGGTTCGCAAGCGGCAGTACGTTTTCGTCCGAATGTAGATGATGACTTACAAGCTATTCAAATTTACATCCCTTATGCTGCGGACGATGTGAGCTTGGGACAGTCTTTTATATTGAAAGTTTGGGAAAATAATCCGACTTTCAACGAGCCGGCATCAGAACCTATTTTTAGCCAACTGTTTACGCCGCAATATGGCGATGGGATCGGCGGTTTTTACACCTACGAAGTTGACCCGCCAATACCATTGACAGGCGCACAAGACTATTTTATCGGATGGGAACAAAACAGTATTGCCGATTATGGAATTCCAATCGGGATGGACAAAAATAATACAGAGGCTTCCGACAATAATTATTATAATCTCGGCTTGGGATGGCAACCTTTCCCCGATAATCTTGAAGGGGCATTGATGATACGTGCAGTCGTGAATGGCGATCCATTCTTCGTCAATAATGAGCCTACGCTCAATGCTTCCGAAATTGCCGAAATATTCCCGAATCCTACCGATGATAATTTGTTTATTAATTTAAAAACGAATAATTACGAAAATTATCAAATCGGAATATTCAATAGCGCAGGGCAACTGATGTATATGAATCAGTTACAGCCATCTATCCCCGTAAATACACTTGCAAACGGCATGTATTTCATTCAAATCAAAGAAATGAATACGAATGCTGTTTATTATGAGAAATTTGTGAAAAAATAGTTCATAGTTAATGGTTCATAGTTCGCAGTTTCCTGTTCAAACTATGAACCATCAACTATGAACCATGAACTACAAACTATGCAAGACATTACAGTAGAACAACTCAAACAAAAGCTGGATGCCAAAGAGGATTTTATCCTCATAGATGTACGCGAAGTACACGAACATCAGGAATTTAGCATCGAAGGACGATTGATTCCGTTGGGAATTTTGCCGCATCGTTTAGATGAATTTGAAGACCATAAAAATGATGAAATTGTAGTCTATTGCCGTTCCGGCGGACGTAGCGGACAAGCGAAAATGATGATGGAGCAAATGGGATTTACAAAGGTTCGTAATTTGTTGGGCGGTATGTTGGAATGGCAGGAGAAGATTAAGTAAGTACAAGTACAAGAGTCAAGCGCAAGTTCAAGTTTCGGAATTTGCTGTGCAAATTCTCTTTTTTAATAGACTTTATTCTGAAATAATTTGTAATGGATGGAAATAAGGATTTTTTTGCTAATCAAGGCGGTCAAATATGAGTTATGCCGTCGCATAGGGATTGTTTGACCAACGAAGAGTAGCGAAAAAAGACTATTTAGCTTCATACAAATTATTTCAGAATAAAGTCTAATATAACGAGATTTGGCGTACGCCAAATCAAAGACTTGAACTTGCGCTTGATTCTTGCACTTGAACTTAAAAGAAAAAAGCCTCGCTACCAATGGAAGCGAGGCTTAGAACTATATAAACACACACTATGAGTTAGGAAGCATTTTCTTTCAAATGCTGTTTAATGTTTGATAAAAAAATAATTAAATGAGTAGATGTGATGTTATCCATTTATTCATCTACTCATTTAATCATTCACTCATTATTTAATAAGAAACTTTAAATTCTACTCTACGATTCAAGGCGCGACCTTCCGGCGTGTTGTTATCTGCTACCGGCATAGACTCACCAAAACCTGTTGCAGTCATACGCGATGCTGCGATACCGTTATTCACCAAATACAATCTAACCGCCTCTGCACGTCTTTGTGAAAGGTCAAGGTTGGATGACTCGCTACCTTGTGAATCGGTGTGACCTTCGATAGAAAGTATGTACTGCGGATTGTTTTGCATCACCGTCACTACATTATCCAAAATGGTGTAAGAAGAAGGCTTGATAACCGCCTTTGCCGTCTCAAACTGAATACCGCGCAGTGCCTGCTCAAATACCGTTTGGTCTTCTATCGGAATCACCGGACAACCTCTTGTCGAAGCCGGACCTGCCACTGACGGACAGTCATCTTCGCTATTTGGAATACCGTCACCGTCTGTATCCATCACCACTGTACTGGTTGGGCAACCGCGATTAGTGCGTGTACCGCGTTGGTTTGGACATTCGTCGATATTATCAGCAATACCGTCACCGTCCGTATCCGGGCAACCTTTGAATTTTGCTAAACCTGCTGCATCCGGGCAAGAGTCCATCTTATCCATGATACCGTCACCATCTGTGTCAGGACAACCTTTGAATTTTTTGAGACCAAATACATTTGGACATTCGTCAGCTCTGTCGATAAGTCCGTCGCCATCCGCGTCCGGGCAACCTTTATAACCGTTTGGTCCGGCAGGTGTATTCGGACAAGCATCTTTATTATCAGCAATACCGTCGCCGTCAGCATCTTTTATACCGCCGCTACCGATATTGAATTTGAGACCAACTTGGTTGAGCATAAATTGGTCATTATTATCATTTGCTACTTGGAGGTCGCGCTCGTCGTTGAAGTTCAAACCGCCATAAGTTGCTTGCCAAAACAAACCAACATTCGGTGTAATATTGACATTTGCACCCAAACCAAGCGGGATATAAAAGTCCGTACCATCAGCAGCGCGAGCTGTACCGGCTTCATTTTCTTCATGGGTAACATTGGCAAAACCCAATCCACCGAAGATATAAGGTGCGATGACCGCATCTTCACTTAGAATGTAGCCGTTATTAAATTTGTAATCAAGCGTCAAGTTACCTTGTAACATATTGCTCAAAAATTGGTCGGTATTATTTTCCCAGAAGCCGTAGCGTCCGTAAGTACCGTCCAAAGAAACATCAAGGGATGGGTTGATATAACGTCCAATTTTCAGACCGCCAAATCCTTGATATGGTTGCTCGAAGTTGAAAAAAGCATTACCTAAGTCACCATTATAAGCGGATTTACCGCCGCTTAGCCCGATACTCCATGGGGCGGTGGAATTTTGTGCGTTGATTTGTCCAAATGAAAATATGCAAGCGCACAATGCGAGAGTCAGTTTGATGATTGTATTTTTCATAATTCAATTTTTAGAAATCAGAGGTCAGAACATTTCATTGTCAGAAGTCAGAATAATCGATACAAATTTTCTTTTAATTTATTGTCTGACCTCTGACATCCGACAGTGCAACGGTCTGACTTCTAACATTTAGCCTTTTTAATCGAAAGCCGTCGGGTGTAAGGGAGTAATAAAAATCGGCTTTCGATGACCCCTTTAGCCGAAAAGCGTGCCAAAAAATCAAAGTGTGACTTTTTTACTATGTCTGCGTTGACATTTTTTTTGTTTGATAAATTATTGATAATAAATGTTTTATGAAAAAATAAAAAGCAATTAATTTTTTTAAAAAAAAATACGCCGAATAAAATTTTGAAGAATAAAAAATGTGTAGTCGCTGAATATTTGATAAATTTGAAGTTGTAATTTAGGGTTAATTTTGAGATTTATTTACACTCAAATAAAAGAAAAAACATGCAAATAGAAGAACATAAATTGGATAATCCTGTGTGGCATTCTCTGAATGAAATACATCAAAACTGCTCCATAGAATATGATGGGAGTAAGTTTTACAAACCAAAATATTGTCCTTTTGGTGGTTTTGTCAATATCGAATATTCAGCAAAAGACACCAAAGCGTATTCTAATTTGATGGATAATTTTTATGTGGTTGGAGAAATGCCGCTGTTTGGAGATAGAGTGATATTACGTAATAATCTGGTTTGTAATCAAATGATTGTTGAAGGTCGAATTGACTTGGAAATAAACGAGGAGATTATTGAATTGACATCTCAAAAACAGAAAAACGAGTTATTTGATTTGGTGAATTTGGTGCAACCCGGTTATTTCAAAAGTAATACTTCGGATTTAGGCAGCTACTTTGGTATCTACAAAAATAATGAGTTGGTCGCGGTAACAGGAGAACGGATGAAAATGACCGGATTCACAGAAGTCAGTGCTGTTGTAACTCATCCAAATCACACAAGAAAAGGCTATGCAAAGCAACTCATCAAGCAGACCACCGACCACATATTCAGCGAAAATAAAATCCCGTATTTACATGTAACTGAGTCGAATGTAGGTGCAATCAGACTTTATGAAAAATTAGGATTTACAACAAGACGAAAGATAAGTTTTTGGAATTTGGGGGTAAAATGAGTAAATGAAAACCGCCACAAAGACACAAAGGCACAAAGAATTTTGCTGATTGTAACGTTCTGCGTTGGTAACGTGTTTTCCTCCCCCCCGCCCCCTCCAAAGGGCAGGGCTGTTAAGTTCTATTTGTCCAAATAAATGGATAATTTTTTTTTAAAAAAATTGTAATCCCATAGAAGTTCATTGATATTGTGGAAAAATA
>JAHDEO010000324.1 GCA_020628725.1 Saprospiraceae bacterium | reverse complement strand
CTCGGCGTATTATTACTGCGAGCTGGAAGCTCGCGTTACGTTAAGTCAAATAAATCATTCACACCCGGAGTACGCGCCACCTCAAAACCTTCGGCGTACAAAAAACCCGCAGGTCGTCCCATTTCCTGCGCTCGCGCATAGAGAAAATCCATAAAAGCTTTGCTTGAAATCGGCGTTTCTGGTTCTTTCGATTCAGGATTGTAAAATTGGGTTTTAAACGCCGTCACTGCCTTCATTTTCTGTTCTATATATGGTGTAATGTCCACCACAAAATCCGGTTTTCGATAGTAATCTTGGATGTAGTGATACAAGGCTTTAGGTCGCCATTTATCCTGATTTTTCCCATCTAATTGCGTTTCGATTCTTACTAAACCGGAAAGGAAACAGGCATCGGCGGTGAGTTTGGCGGCACGACCGTGGTCGGGATGGCGGTCGTTGAGGGCGTTGGCGAGTACGATCTCGGGTTGATATTTGCGGAGTATCGTGATGATTTTTCGGAGATTTTCTTCTGTATGTTGGAAAAATCCGTCTGCCATACGGACGTTTTCGCGGGCATGTAAGCCCATAATTTTTGCGGAATCTGCTGCCTCCACATCACGGGTTTCTGCGGTGCCGCGTGAGCCGAGTTCGCCGCGTGTAAGGTCAAGGATACCGACTTTTTTGCCCATATCAATGTGCTTCAAAAGTGTACCTGTGGCAGATAGTTCTACATCGTCGGGGTGGACGGCTATGGCGAGTATGTCGAGCTTCATATTTTGCGTGACGTAACGCGAGCTTCCAGCTCGGCGTATTATTACTGCGAGCTGGAAGCTCGCGTTACGTTAAATTTTTCGATTTAAAAGCATCCAATTCCCATCCACATTCAAGTAGGTAGCATCGGGAAATGTTTTGCAAAAAATATCTTCGTAAAAATGTTCGGTAATCGCTTTATCTTCTTGTGTATTGAATAGGCGATTGTATAGGAGTAACCCTTTCGGAGCAACTAATGTTTTGAGATTTTCGAGGAAACCTGTTTGTTCAAATTCATTGGGAATGACATCATCCAGAAAAATATCCATGCAAACGAGGTCGTATTTTTCCCTACAATTTTCCACAAAAATACGTGCATCAGTACAGATGATTTCAATGGGGGATTCGAGTTCGTGGAGCGTATATTTATTAGCAAGATAGAGGACTTCTTCATCTATTTCAACGGCAGTGTAATGATATTCACGCTGATAATCGCGCTCCAACATCATCGGAATACTACCCAAACCCAAGCCCAAAATCAAGACATTTTTGAAGTCGTGCTTGTGTAATTTTATTTGCCGAAAACTATAATAAAAATTCGTATAAAGGTTCTCATACGAATAAATGGCATTCTCCGTATCCAACCTGTACCGACCACGCGAATACACCACCTCCAAATACGGATTGTGCTGACCCTCAACGGCTTCAATACGAAATTCCGTGAGATAACTGGCGATATGTTTCCACAATGGTTGTTGCATTTTTTAGTCCATAGTCAATGGTCGATAGTCCATAGTGAAAAAGTCGATGGTCAATAGTCCGCAGTCGATAGTTTAACGTGAAAACACCCTCGCGTTTGACTATAGACTATGGTCTATCAACTATGGACTGCCCATAAAAGCAAGCAATTCCGATATAAGCAAAAAAGTACGCGACCACAATATTTATCCACGACAAAAACTGAAACGGCGCATACTCTATCGCACTCACACCCAATGCGCCCATCATAAACACGCCCGACGGCGTCCAGACCGCGAGGTTTTCCATCATCGTACCGGCATCTTCGATGGAGCGACTCAATACGCGGCGCGGTATGCCCATCTTGTCAAATTTTTTGTTGAAGGCTTCGCCAATGATGAAACTCGTGGCGTATTGGTTCGATGCCATGAGGTTGGTGAAAAGCGTAGCGGTCAGGGCAGCGGCAACGGTGTGTGACCGCTTTTTAAAGCCATCCATCAGGGCGCGTATGGATACGTCAATGGCATTGGTGACTTCGAGCGTACCGATGAAGGCAAAGATAAGCAATGAAATGACAATTCCGCTAATGAGATTGTACAAACCACCACGATTAAGGATGTTGATGACGTTGGATTTGAGGTCAAGATTGCCCGCCATTTCTACGGAAAAGCCTTTGTTGAAGCTGTTGAATATGTCGTTGAAACTAAAGGGTTGGAAGATAAATGCCAAGACCATCGCTACCCATGCACTGCCGAGCAAGGTCAGGAAAATGGGCTTGCGGGTCGCGCTTCCCCAAATCACAATGGCGAGTGGTAGTAAGAGTAAAATGTGAAAATTAAAAATTTGGTCGAGTTCAGAAAGGGTGAGTTCTACTGCGCTGAGGTCGGCGGTTTGGGTGGCAGATTCGGCGGAAAAAGCGGGGGAAAGTGCGAAGTAAATCGCTCCGGCAATAATCGCGGAAGGTACGGTGGTATACATCATCGAGCGAATGTGCGCCATAACATCGACGCCCGTAGCGAGCGAGGCGATATTGGTGGTGTCGGATAGGGGCGACATTTTATCACCAAAGAAACTACCGCCGACGACTGCACCTGCTGTTATCGCCAAATTTGCATCATACACCTCCGAAATGCCCATCATTACCACACCAATCGTGCCTGCCGACCCCCACGATGTACCCGTTAGAAGCGAGAAAATTATACAAATTAAAAATGAAAAAACGTAAATCCAATTCGCATTGACGATGGAGATGCCATGATAAATCAGCATGGGTATCGTCCCACTGACTATCCAACTTCCAATCAGCACACCAATCGCAAAAAGTATCAGCACGACAGGCACGGATTCGCCGACTTTTTTGGTGATATGCGCTTCTATCGATTTCCAATCAAATCCCAATCGAAATAAATGTACGGCACTGAAACATATCGCCAAAAGTATCAAAACTTCTATCGGTAGCATGTTTTGATAGGTCGTGCGACCTTCTACGCCAAAGAATTGCGGATGCACGAACAGCCCGTAAATTAACAGGAGGAAAAAGAAGAGGATTGGGGGGATGACTTGGCGGACTTTCATAGTGTGGTGGTATCTAATTAATTAGCTTGCATGATTTATATTTGAAACTTATTCAACTCTAATGAATTTATCTTTTACGTAATGCCATTCAGCAGTGAATCCCCTAAAGTGGTACCGAATTTTTATTGAGTTATTCACAAAGTAAATTTCTGGAGTAGTGTTAATACTTGATTCTTGTATTTTACCAATTAGCTTCCAATTTTCACTTCTTGGAATATCATTAGCAAAATAAGGAGGATAAAATTTAATTACATTTATTTCTAATTGGTAAAAAGCTGCATCATCTTCTTCAGACAGTAAACCAACAATAATTTCATCAACTCCATCTAAGTCAATATCCCATTGAGTTATAAAATATTTATTGGATTTCTTTTCAGTACGAAATTCATCATCATGAATTTTGTATCCAGATTCAAAATTACATGGTAGTGTACAACTGATACCATTGGGGAATTTCCCATGATAGAATATCCCAACTTGCATGAAAAATACATGAATATGGGCAGGGTAAAAATATTTATCAGCTTGATTTAGTTGATGTTTATACCCAGAACAAGCTTGTTCTAGAGTTATTAAACTAATATTTTTAGTTCCGTGAAAAACAACTTCTTCATGTGTAATCTTCTCAAGGTTAAGATGTTTTTGCTTAACTGTTTCATCGCTTTTTACCTGTAACTGCTCGTTTTCAAATACTTGTTTATTGATTTTTAAAATATTCAAGTTTATTTTTGAAATTGCTCTGTCATATTCTTCATTATCTATTATGCCAGAGATACTTCTTGAAATAGCATTGGTATATTGTGAAGACAACAATAAGGCTTCATCATAGAAACCAGATTTATCATTTAGTTTCTTAAACAACTCTTTCAGGGCTTCATCGGTTTTACCGCTTGATATGAGCTTTTGAATTAAATCCATATTCTGTTTATTATCGAGATTTATACTAAAGATAGAAATACTAATAGTCGTAATTTTCACTCCCATCTACGATACACCTTACTCTCCCCAAAAACAAACTCCAAAATCTTCTGCTCCCTTTCATCCAATGTTTTACCCCTGCGTTTCATCACTCGTTCTGCTACTTCAAATACTTTTTTCAGTCGATAAGTCGTAAATCCACTCGCGCCGCCCCACGAAAAAGACGGCACAAAATTACGCGGATAACCTGCCCCATACACATTCGCCGACACACCGACGACCGTACCTGTATTAAACATCGTATTAATCCCACACTTCGAATGGTCGCCCATAATTAAGCCACAAAATTGTAAGCCCGTTTTCTCAAAACTCTCTGATTCATAGTTCCATAGGCGGACTTCGGCATAGTTGTTTTTGAGATTGGAGGTGTTGGAATCTGCGCCGATATTGCACCATTCGCCCAAGACGGAATTGCCAAGAAAGCCTTCATGTCCCTTACTCGAAAAGCCCGTGAGAACGCTGTTATTGACCTCGCCACCGACTTTGCAATATGGTCCAAGTGTGGTTGGTCCGTAGATTTTTGCACCGAGTTTGAGGACGGCATTTTCGCACATCGCAAAAGGTCCGCGTACAATGCTGCCTTCCATGATTTGTGCGTTTTTGCCGATGTAGATAGGTCCTGTTTCGGCATTGAGTGTGGCAAATTCGACTTTTGCGCCTTCTTCTATGAAGATATTTTTGCGGTTGAGAAAACGGTTGGTGTCGCTAAGAGCTTCGGAGGCGCGATTACGAGTGATTTTTTCAAAATCAGCCTGAATCGCCTCACCATTAAAACGAAATATATCCCAACAATTTTCTATTTTAATAAATTCGGCTTTGCTTTGTATTTTCCGAAGACCACTCAATTCGGCATCACGTTGAAGAATACCGAGATTATCTGAGCTGATTTTTGCCGCAATAAATACATCGCCTTTGAGGAGAATATCGTCCTCATCCATTTCAATGATTTCTTCACAAAGCGTAGGGGTGGGCAGGATGCCACCATTGATAATGAGATTACGCTTACGCATTCGCATCGGAAATTTTTCCTGCAAATGCGGCACCGTGATATGCGATACCTTATTATTGAACCATAATTCCCATTTCTCGCGGATGGTGAGAATACCCACGCGCAACTCGCACACAGGGCGTGTCATGGTCAAAGGATATAACTGCTTCCTTTTTTCATCGTCGAATAGAATGATATTTTCCATGTTCAGTTTGTAGTTCATGGTTCATAGTTCGTAGTTCATGCGAAATCAAAAATATTCTTGTGGCTGTCTATGAACTATGAACTAAAAACTATCAACTAATTCTGCGTAAAAATAAAAAAAGCGTCGGTTATTCGCCGACGCTTTTCGTAAAAATACGTATTTCTCACTATGCCTATTCTGCCGGAGCTTCTTCCGCCTCTTGTTTGGTCGGATTCTTCTCAGCAAATTTGGCAAATTTCTTATTGAATTTGTCGATACGTCCTGCGGTATCAACGAATTTCATTTTTCCGGTGAAGAATGGATGCGATGCAGAAGAAATCTCCAATTTGATCAATGGATATTCCTTACCTTCAAATTCAGCAGTTTCTTTTGAAGGTGCACATGAACGTGTAAGGAACTCGTCATTTGTAGATATATCTCTGAAAATGACCATTCTATAATTATCCGGATGAATACCTTTTTTCATTTTTTATCTTTTTAAATTTTATCATTCAATATGAAATCAAAAATTGTACAGTCAAAATTTTCGTTAAATGGAGCGCAAAGATAGGGAAATATGAGTATAATCGCAAAATTAAAATAAAAAAAGTCGGACGATTTTTGCCCGACTTTTCACATTCAATTCAAGTATTTTTGATTGGGTGATTTTAGATTTTTGATTTCACTACGCGAGAATTGAGAATTTTGCTCTGCAAAATTCAATCAAAAATCAAAAATCAAGCAATCGCAGGAATACGCAATACCTGACCGGGATAAATTTTATTTGGGTCTTTGAGCATTGGTTTGTTAGCTTCAAAGATGACCGGATACTTCATTGGGTCGCCGTAATATGATTTAGCAATTTTGCCCAACGTATCACCTTTTACTACAGTATGGAATTGTGAGCCGCCATTGTCAAAGCGAGTATTTTCGTTAGTATTGGTACTTGGGTCGTAGCTATCTGTAGGTGTGTAATTCGGGTCGGGATTGAGGACATTTACATAGTCATCTACGGCAGCGATACCTTCTACATTACCCAATAATAAAATTAATTTTTCTTTGTCAGCCTGCGTTTCTGCATTGCCATAAATCGTAACGACCTCACCATCTACTGTGATATCTAAATCGCTGACATCCAGTTTCATACTGTTAACGAGTGTTTCGAGTGATTGTGCTTTTTGTTCATTCAATAAAGCCTCCACATCAATCTCCGAATTGTCCGGCTTGACGATTTCTTCTTTTTTCTTCGTGTTGAACACCTTAGCACCTGCATTTTTCAGAAATGAAAATAATCCCATGGTTATTATTTTTAGTTCATAGTTTTTAGTTCATGGTTCATAGTATTCAGTTCATATTTGTACGTAATTATTATTCGTATTTGTCTATGAACTATCAACTGTGAACTATGAACCGTTAACTAAATTAAGAATTTGAAATATGTGTATCATTGGTTTGACGGCAAAGGTAATGAGCGTCACGCCAAATAACAAGCACCAAGTACCAAAATCCAAATAACAAACTCAAGTTGAGGATTTCTCCCCAACTTGAGTTTGTTCCAAATTCCAAGCACCAAATTCCAATGAAATTCGATGGAAACAGATTAAAATTGGGATTTGGAATTTGTTTTTGGAGTTTTCCAAGTTGGATTAACAAGTGCCAATCCCGATTTGAGCGTATATTTAATTGGAATTTGGTACTTGTTATTTGGATTTTGATATTTTTACACCTATAAGTTTTTAGACTTTATAAATTAGCTTTACCTTTACTTTTTGACCAACCATGTCATTAAAAACAAGTAAAGCATGAAAAAAATATACGTTGTAGTAGTTTTGTTGTTTTCCTTTCTAATTGTCAATGAGGCATTTGGGAATATCGACGCGAGTGCTACCACAAGTTCACCTGATACTATTTTTCCGAATCCAATTAGTCTCATAGAAGATGAGACTCGATTGATATGTCCTGATTTGACGGGTTTCTTCCCGCCTATTACGGTGACGAATCTTGGATGCGAACCGCTTCAATTCGGTACAATTTCCGACATCAATGTAGGGGATGAATGTGCGGTCTACACATCGGGCTTTGAGCCGGGAGTTGATATACTTTGCCTTGAAGTATGTGATGCCAATATGTGTGAAACCTTCATTTTTACGATTAATGTAAATCCTAATTTACCTGAAGCGAATGACGATGTAGTGACTACTGAAAGAGACGAGAATGTGCTCATTTTTATTCTTGATAATGATGAATCGAGTGCAGTGCCTGAAGTCGGTATTATAGATTTTCCTTCAAATGGTTTCGCACAAATAGTCAGCCTCCCCGGTGGTGGGAGTGCGATTTCCTATACTCCTGATGCAGGTTTCTGCGGATCGGATTCTCTACGTTACCAAATATGTATAAATGGAGGTTTGTTGTGTGATGAAGCTCAAGTCAACATTGAAATGACCGGCTGCGACATCTACGCACCATCGACAGTTTACAACGGCTTTTCACCGAATAATGACGGTATCAACGATTTCTTTGTCGTAGAAGGACTTGAAGATACAGATACCGAAGAAATTTCCATTTTCAATCGCTGGGGCAATCTTGTCTTCTTCGCTAAAGATTATCAAAATAACTGGGACGGCACTTGGAACGGTGAAGACCTACCTGATGGAACGTATTTTTATGTGATTGAAGTGAGTGGTGATTCGTATGAAGGGTTTATTCAATTGCAGAGATAACGTGAGAACCAAGAAGTCAGAACATTTTATTGTCAGATGTCAGACATAATTTTGAGCGAAAGAGAAATTTCTTGTATTTTCAATGTTATCTGACCTCTGACGGCAACGCGGTCTGACTTCTGACCTCTAATTGATAACAACAAAACATGAAAAGAATAATCATAGCAGCAACAATACTGCTTTTCAGCCTACCGGGAATGGCACAACAAGACCCGATGCTGACACAGTATATGTTCAACACGCTTTCCTATAATCCGGCATATGCAGGTAGTCGGGATGGCATGAGTATCAACGTATTGCATCGCGATCAATGGTTGGGGTTCAATGATAATAATGGTAAACCCGTTACGCAGATTTTCACCATGCATACGCCTGTACGCAGTGACCGTGTGGGATTTGGTCTGACCGTTTCGCGTGATATTATTGGTGTGACCAACCAAACAGGATTACAAGCGCAATACGCTTATCGAATTCCGACAGGTAAAGGGCATCTTGCACTTGGTCTACAAGGTGGTGTATTCAATTGGAGAGCCGATTTTACGACGGATAATGGCAGTCTTACCCTTCAAGACCCT
>JAHDEO010000323.1 GCA_020628725.1 Saprospiraceae bacterium | reverse complement strand
GGAACGTGTGGTAAATCTTTCGCCGCATACACATCGCCTTCAAAGATTTCGGGCAGTTCAATTTTATTTTTTATCCCATACAATCCGCAAGCTAATGAAGCGGCAAAAGCCAAATAAGGATTGCAATCCGCACCCGGAATTCGGCATTCAATCCGCAGACTTTGCCCCTTACCGACTACCCGAAATCCGGCAGTTCGATTGTCGTAACTCCATGCGAGGCGCGTGGGCGCCCACGAAGCATCGACGTATCTTTTGTAAGAATTGACTGTCGGGGCGTAGAAGGGCATGATGTCCGCGACCTTTGCAATCCATCCGCCAAGAAACCATTTGAAGGTATCCGAACCCTTGACGGGACCAAAAGCTTGTTTGCCTGCGAAAGCATTTTTGTCGCCCTTCCACAAACTCATGTGAATGTGGCAACTTGACCCCGCACGGTCTTCGTGGAATTTTGCCATAAAAGTAACGGATAATCCCATTTTATCCGCCAATTCTTTGAGACATTGTTTGTAAATGACGTGGCGGTCACCCATTTCCAATACTTCGGCGTAACGGACATTGAGTTCGTGCTGACCTAAGCCCCATTCGCCCTTTGAATTTTCAACGGGAACGCCCGATTTTTTCAAGTGTCGGCGAGCGGCGGCGGTGAAATCTTCGGTACGCGTACCTTGCAAGATGTGGTAATCTTCGAGATACCAACCCACAGGTCGCAGGTCGTGATAGTGTTGTTCAAATGCCTGACGGTAATTATTTTCAAATAAATAATATTCTAATTCAGATGCGGCAAAACATTGATAACCTGTTTGTTGTGCGGCTTGTATTTGCTTTTGTAAAATGGAACGGGGCGCAATTTCGACGGGCGCGTGTGTTTTTTCATTTTCAATATCACACAATACAATAGCCGTTTTATCCAACCAATCTGCAATCCGCAAACTGTTCATATCCGGCAGGAGGTGGAAGTCGCCGTAACCGAGTTTCCAATTGGCAAATTCGTAGCCTTCGATGGGTTCCATTTCCATGTCAGTCGTCAGTAGGTAATCGCAGCCGTGTGTACCGTCTTTTACCGCAGATTCGAGAAAGAACTCAGCATCGAATCGTTTGCCTGTCAAACGCCCATAGTGGTCGGTGAAGGCGACGACGATGGTTTCGATTTCTTCGGCTGCGACCTTTTTTTTGAGTTCTTTTATGTTGATTTTTCCTTTCATTTGAGTAGAATTGTAGCGCGGTCTGTAGACCGCACCCATTTTTTGCGTAGCAAAAAATAAAACACGGTCTACAGACCGTGCTACATTGTATTACGTTAATTTAAACCAAGCAAAACTAACCGCTAATATCCCAAAATAAATCGCTGCTAAAACAGGATTATATACCGTCATCGCTATAAAGGCAACACTCGCAATAATCAAAGCTATGATTGGCGTAATAGGATAAAACGGCACTTTAAATGGTCGTTCAAGGTCAGGTTCTTTTTTTCTTAATTGTAAAATAGCGACCATAGAAACGATGTATAAAGTCAATGCACCAAAACAAGCGATAGTGATTATATCGCCCGTTTTCCCTGTGAATAATGCGATGATTCCAATGACCATATTGAAAATAAGTGCATTAGATGGCGTGCGAAATTTTTGATGGATATTACCGAGAAATTTGGGCGCGAAACCGACTCTGCCAAACTCAAAAGTGGCACGTCCTGCTGCAAGAATGATTCCATGAAACGAGGCTATCAAACCAAATAACCCAATAGACGTTACCAACGTATATAAGATATGATTTTTACCATAAATATTGGCTAAAGCTAAGGGCAGGGGAGAGTCAGAAGCGGCTGCGCCCGGCTCTGCAAAAACAACAGCTTCCCAACCCGCCACACCTACAGACGAACAAAAAGTGAGAATACACAGCACGACCAAAGTCAAAATAGCCGAACCAAAACCGATTAAAATGTTGCGCTGAGGATTGACGGTTTCTTCGGCGACGTTGGCAACGCCTTCGATGGCGAGGAAAAACCAAATTGCAAAGGGAATGGCGGCAAAAGCTCCCGCATAGCCATTGGGCAGGGCATTTTTTTCAAGGTTTGCCCATTCAAAAGAGGGTAGGGCTGCTCCTGCAAAAATCAACAACTCAATCACCGCAATGACCGTGATAATTAATTCAAATGAAGCTGCCGCGCGGACGCCGTAGATATTTAGCCCCGTAAAAATCAGATAGCCGATAATGGCGATGGCAATAATCGGCACATTGGGCATAAATAGATTGAGATATGCTCCTATCGCAAAGGCGATGGCAGGTGGCGCAAAGATAAACTCGATATTTTGCGCCATACCGCCCAGAAAACCCCAGTTTTTACCCAAGCCACGCATGGCATAATCAAAGGCACCTCCGGCTTTGGGAATCGCACAAGCCAACTCCGTATAACTAAAGGTAAAGGCAAGGTACATAATAATGATAAAACCTGTGGCAATGGCAAGTCCGAGCGTACCGCCTTTTTCGAGCCCCAAATTCCAACCGAAATACATCCCCGAAATGACATAACCCACGCCAAGTCCCCAGAGCATTAGCGGTCCTAAGGTTTTTTTGAGTTGTGCAGGTTGGTGTTCCATAAGTACGATGACTAAATGAGTGAATAGTTCTCAAATATGCTCCAAGATAGTAAATACCGAGAGTACGGCGAGTGCTTCTTTCGATTTTTTTTAATCATTGATGTTATAGCAAGTTGTTTTGAGTTTCAAGTAGAAAAATACAAATATAAGTAAAGAAGTAACGCTCTAAATTTGCATAAAATGGAAAATTATCGTCACTTCGCATCTTTTTTACGTATGATAATCTAAAACTATACACTAAAGTTGCAGACATGCAATTTGAGTTAAATATTGTAAACATCCGTTATTCCATGCTAAAGTTTAAGTTTTTCCTAATTGCTTGTATAGCACTGTGTTTTGTTGTGAATTCATTTGGGCAAAATACCAATTGTCCGATAGATAGCTTTCGTCAAAAGATAGAGGATATACATCATGAGGAGATAGGTGATGCTATGCGCCAAGCTGAAGGAATTATTGATGATTTTTCTGTAGATAATGATACCATTTGCACAATTAAACTGTATAGTGCTTATGCAAAACTTAACGGTGGGCGTGGTAATTATTACCTTGTATTTAATGCTTTTTGGAAAGCGTTATTGTTGGCGGAACAAGCTAATTTAGAAAAACAACAATTCTATTTACATCTGGACATCGCTCGTTTTTATGGTTATTTGAAACGATATAAAAAGGCTATACATCACTTTCAAATTGCTTCAAAATTCAAAAAACAATTAACCCGCAAAAATGAAATGACTGATGCAATGGCAATTGACTTTTATTTTTTTCAAATGTCAATGTATAAGAATAAGGGCGACATGGAAGTCTCTGCTCGATATTTGGATAGTTGTTACCAACATGTAGATAGCCTAAACATAACTGACAAATTTTATTATTTAGAATTTGAACGAGCCATTTCGCTCGTCAATAATCAAGAATATGAGGAAGCTCTTACTATATTTAATCATGTATTGGATAGCATTAGAATAACAAATCCCGGTTATCAGAGCATTATTTATACTCGAATTGGAGATGCTTATCGTAAGATGGCAAAATATGATGAAAGTATAGAGGCGTATCATGAAGCTATTAATATCAATGAATTATATGAAAGTCATATTGACTATATGCCTGTGATATATACAAATTTGGCAGAGATTCATTATCAACTTGGTAATTACAAAAAAGCCTATGAAATGTCCGGACAAGGTGCCAAATTAGATTTTGAATTATTTGATAGCAGGAGCGAGCGAAACAGTTATCTGATGAATGTGCAAGATGATTTCAGGGTTTATAAAGAGCAAGAACAAGAGCGAGTGCGTCAACAAGAATTGATTCAGCTCAAACAAAGTCAAAGGTTATTGCTGTTTCAACTGCTGCTTTTGATAGTGAGTTTGCTATTCTTATCCATGTTGGGATTTATTTATTTTAAATTGCAAAAAGGAAAAATAAAGGCGGAAAAAACACTCAATAATCAATTGCAGCAACAAAATTTAGAAAAAGAGCGATTATTAAAGCGAATAGAAAGAAAGAATCAAGAATTGATTACATTTTCCAATATCATGACTCATGATTTGAAAGCTCCACTACACAATATTTCTGCTTTTACAGGTTTGATACAAAAACAATTAGAGAATGGTTTTCACAAAGATAAAATTACAAAATATCTTAGTTTCATAGACAGTTCTGCGGATTCGATGACTGTATTGATTCAAGATTTATTGCTTTATTCCAAGATAGATTTGGAAGAACGTGAATTTTCAAATGTTGCGCTCAATGATATTGTCAAATTGGTACTACCTGCTTTTTCATATGATATTAATGCGAGTAATGTTACGCTCAATATCGAGACATTACCCGCCGTTTATGGCGATAAAAGTCTACTGAAAACGGTGTTTCACAATCTCATTTCAAATGGCATCAAATATCAACCCAAGAACCAGCCCGACTACCAACCCAAAGTAAATGTATGGGCAGTCGAAGAGCAGCAACAATATCATATTTTTGTGGAAGACAATGGTATTGGTATCGACCCCAAATATGTTGATAAGTTATTCAAGCCTTTTGTAAGATTTCATTCTTCTAAAGAATACGCAGGAACAGGTTTGGGCATGTCGATTTGCGAGCGAATTATGACAAATCATAAGGGCAGTATTCAGTTGGAACATACTTCTCCTGAAGGATCGCGGTTTAAGTTGACTTTCCCAAAGGTTGAAAATGTAGAAACGCCCTCTGCTATTTTGGTGAATAGTGAATGATGGAATTTTCAATTTCTATTACTTACTCGTTCTTCCATTTGTATGGCTTCTTGCTCCAAAGGTCCGTTGGGATAACCTACCGTGAGACATTCTATCAAATACGCTCTCAAAAAAGGTGCGAACCCTCCAAAACGTTCATATTGCATGGTGTGTGTCAATTCATGTATGATTAATTTCCTCTTGTTCCAAAAGCCTTTTCTTATGTATATTCCATATCTGAATGTTATCCCAATAGTATCGGGCGATAATAAATCGGATATACGCATTGCTTCTCTTAGTTCCGGCTCGTTTGGCATCGGGATTTGATTTACTTCCAATAATCTGACCTTTTCAATGTCCTTTACTCCTACTAAGTAGGCGTCTATTTTTTGGTCTTCAGTTAGAGGGACGCCGTTCTCCAATATTATTTTCTCTTGTTTTTCTGCCCACTCGCATCCTTTAGTGAATACTTTTTCTAATTCCTTTGGTAATTCCATTTTTAAATTTGTTGTTATATTTTAAATATGCTCTAATATCCTTCATAAAAGGAAATGAGATGTTCATCCTTTGATTCTAAAAATTCAATAAAATCAATAATGTGTTCGAGGTCATTCAAAATGTAATATCCGCCCTTTTGTTGATCACGGTTCATTTCAAAATTCTCAGGCTCTAAATAATGAAAATCTAATTCCTCTAATTTCTCAGGTTGTTCTTTGATTTTACTAATCAATTCCTTGATGGTCTGCTCGACTAACTTCGTCTCAATCCAATTATTTTCAAAGTTGTATTTATCCTGTTCAATTGCCTTCTTTAGCTTTTCTTGGGATTCAAGATTGACTTTATCAATATCTTCTTGTTTGGATACTTTTGACAATTCCCATTCTTTCCATCCATGAATTTCTTCGCCATACAGTTCTAATCCTCCATAATTAAACGTTCTTAACGGACTGAGTTCTATTTCATATATCTTTTCTATCTGATTGTATTCGCAGTCCTCTCCCCATGTTTCTTTTCCTAAAATGAATCCACTAAAAAGTCGATTCAAATAGAGGGTCTTTCCTGATTTTTTATATTCTAACTCTACAGCCTTATTTTTTGCCCTCATGTGATAATTCATTCCCATTTTCTGTCAATTTTATTGATTATGTTGCAGTATGAAATCGTCAATATGAATGATTTTTCAATCATACTGCTACCAAGTTTTCTAATACAAACTGTTCAAATTGCTCCAATGCTTCCGGTATTTTCTTTCTTCCAAATCCAATTCTAAAATAGCCGCCATAATCATAAATACCACCCGGCAATAATAATACATTTTGCTTTTTTAATACTTGTTTAAGCATCTGCAAAAGCAGGAATTGCAAATTCAGGACTATGCTCCAACTCCCGATACACTTCATCGCATAAAATGATGATATTATTTGCTCTGGCAAGTTCAACAATTGCTTGTTGCTCTTCTTTTGTAAAAAGGAATCCGGTGGGATTGTGTGGAGCATTCAGGTAGATAGCCTTCGTTTTATTGCTGATTAAATTTTTCAAATGTCCTATATCGAAAGTAGGTCGATTCCCTTCATAATGAACATCCCAATTCAATACTTTACAACCGATACTTTCCGGGACAGATTGTAGAGATTGATAGCACGGACTTTGGACAATCACCTCGTCATCAGGACTGAGAATAGCATGAGAAAGTAAAAAAATAGGCTCCTGTGCACCGGTACAAACTGTCATGTCCTCCGCAGTTATTTTACTATAAATAGCAGAAATATCTTCACGCAATTCATGACTTCCTTTGGTCTTGGTATATCCCAACCATGTATTCTGAAGTCCCTCTTCTGCGCTCTCTTCTAAAGCAAGTAACTCCTTGATAGTCATAGCTTCACAATCAGAATTGCAAAGCGAGTATTTTGCTGAATGTTCGTATAAAGTATCTTTCGAGCTTGAATGGTTTGATGTTCATTGTATTGATAATTTATTTGCTGATGTTACATGGTAACATCGTCCGCAGCCTGTCAGACAGCAGTCCGCAGTTATACGTGAAGCACGCTCGCATCCAGCGGCGGACTGCTGTCTGATAAGCGGCGGACGATTAGTTAAGCAAAATCCCTTCCGCTGTTTTTTGTATGAGATTCCATGCATTACTAATGTGAGCATGTTGAACGTTGTTTTGTCCAATGGACATTCTTAAAATATAAGTATTGTCAATTTTTGTATGTGTCAGATATATTTCACCCGACCCATTCAATTGATTTAAAAGCCGCTCATTGAGGCTGTTTTGTTCTTCGATGGTTATATCTTTTGAAGGTTTATAATAAAAACAAACCAAATTCATACTACGCGGAACTGCCAATTCAAAATCGGATGATTTGACGATTTCATTTTCAAGCCATTTAGTCAATTCAATATGAAACCGCAGTTTTTCTTGTAATCCTTTCAAGCCATAATGACGCAATACAAACCACAACTTCAATGAACGAAATCGCCTCCCCAATGGAATCCCCCAATCGCAATGATTCGCCACCAAACCATCCGTTTTTGTTTTGAGATATTCGGGCAATATAGCGAACGTATTGACCAGTGCATCTTTATCCTTCACAAAATACGCAGAACAATCGAAATTTGTAAACAACCATTTATGCGGATTAAATACAAAACTATCTGCATCTTCAATGCCCTCAATCAAATGCTGATATTCGGGCAATAATAAAGCCGAACCGGCATAGGCGGCATCCACATGTAGCCAGATATTGTGCTTTTTACATATCTCGGCTATCCTTTTCAACGGGTCCATTGCCATCGTGCCTGTAGTGCCTATCGCCGCCACTACGCATAACGGATGATAACCATCAGTGATGTCCTTTTCTATAGATGCAAGCAATAAATCTGCCTTCATTGCCTGTATATCGTCTGTAGGTACTTTAACCAGATTGTCTTTTCCGATACCTACTATTTTTACCCCCTTTTCAATCGAAGAATGTGTTTGGTCGGAACAATATACGCGAAAATTAGTGAAGCCTGTATAGCCTTTATGATTGACTTCGTAGTTAGACTTCTGCTCCCTTGCTGTGATGATGGAAGCCAGTGTCGCGGTGGAGGCAGTGTCTTGAATCACGCCCGTCCAGTCTGCGGGAAGTGCCATCGCATCTCGCAGCCATTCCATCATCCGTTCTTCGAGTTCGGTGGAGGCGGGGGAGGTATCCCATTTCATGCCTTGGACACCGAGCGTAGCCATCAGCATTTCAGCTAATATGGAAGGTGAACTCGTGTTTGCCTGAAAATAAGCAAAGAAATTAGGACTTTGCCAATGCGTAATACCCGGAATGATAATCTTTTTAAAATCCTCAAAAATGTCTTCTATACGCTCACCCTCATCAGGTATACGCTGTTCGATTTGCTCGTATATCTCTCTTGGAGCGACCTGAGATTTTACAGGATATTGTTCCACATTATCCATATAATCTGCCATCCAATCCACAAATTGATGGGCATATTTGCGAAATTTTTGTGCTTCACTACTCATATATTTTCTTCTTTCGTCTATTTAGATTTTAACACTAAATCCATTTCCCAAAAAACGAATAAATAATTATTTTTTGTTAATTTTGTAGAATATAATTTTTTTAAGAACTAAGAGGCTGTTTAAAATTATTTGTATTGTGAATATGAACGTCTTTTCCGCCCA
>JAHDEO010000322.1 GCA_020628725.1 Saprospiraceae bacterium | reverse complement strand
GATTTTTTGATAGCGGAGCGTTTGCGATATTTCGGTATGGAGCGCGGGAGTTGCCTTTGGCATTGGCATTGACAACGGCTTTTAGTTCGGCAATGATACCGCGTGTGGCGGAAAATTTGCAAGCAGGATTAAGCGAAATTAAAGCCGAATCGCAAGGATTCATGAAGTGGTTGTTTTGGATTTCGATTGTATTGATGTTTGCTGCACCTGTGTTGTTTCCCATCGTTTTTAATCCTGATTTCAAAGATAGTGCATTGATTTTTAATATTTATTTACTCCTGTTAATTAGTCGTGTATTATTCCCACAAACAATTTTAATTGGATTGAAAAAAACAGGATTCATCTTATGGGTGTCTGTGATTGAGTTGGTGATTAATGTGGCATTGAGTCTGATTTTGGTGCAAATAATGGGCTTAATCGGGGTGGCGGTGGCTACAGTGATTGCATTTGCCTGTGAGAAAATTATTATGATTTCGTATAATTATTTTCAATTAAAAATACCCTTAACATCCTATTTGAATGTGCGGATGTATGCTTTACACTCATTTTTTTTAATGATTAGTTTTTTGTTATCTTTATGCTTCATTTAAACATTTTTTCAACCAATAAACCTATTTCACCCATGAGAAATTTCTTTTTACTTCTCTCATTAATTCTAATCTTCTCTTCTTCATGCAGAAACCCTTGTAGAGACGTTGTGTGTCTCAATGGTGGTGCTTGCTCTGATGGAACATGTATCTGCCCACAAGGTTATACCGGAACTAACTGTGAGCAATTAGAAGACCCTTGCTTAAACATTAATTGTCAAAATGGTGGTAATTGTGTTGACGGAATCTGCCAATGCCCACCTGGATATTCAGGCACAAACTGTGAACTTCAAGTCGATCCTTGTGCTGGTGTAAACTGCCAGAACGGTGGGGTCTGTGTAAATGGGACTTGTAATTGTCCTACAGGATATTCAGGTACATTTTGCGAAACTGTATTAACACCAACTGCATTAAGAGTAACTAAAGTCAGACTTGATGGGTTTCCTGCCGCTGCTCCTGACGGTACTTCATGGGATGTTGTGATTTCAAGTTTTCCTGATATTTTTGTAGCTATTAACATAGGACAATCAGCAAATACAAATGAATTTACAACATCACGCATTGAAGAATGCATTCCTGGCAATAGCTACGTATTTACAAGTGGATTTCCCTATACCATAAACACTATTAATACAGATTATTCGTTTTCAATTTGGGATTATGATGCCACGAGTGCAGACGACTTTATGGGCGGGTATTATATCAATTTATTATCTCAGTCTAATGGTTTCCCAAGTACAATTAGGCTATATAATCCTAATGCTTCTGTGATTGACATGACCTTAGATGTTGAGTGGATATTTTGATACTTTAAAGATATATTTATTTAAATTGGGCGTATTTGCAGTGATAATTTTGTAAAAATTAAATTACAAAATAGAATACACAGCTACTTCGTTTTAGAATGGGAGTAGTTATGTACCTTTGCTTTGTTTTTTAATAATTATGACAACAGTATCATTGTTAATACGTCTTTTTTGTAGATGCGAGTTGGAAGTTCGTGTTACGTTATCAAAATGAAGAAAAAACAAAAATATCCAAAATGTCCTTGTTGTGGTATAGAAAAGCACGATACAGAGGTGAGGAGTGGCATTTGAATATTAGAAAAAATCGCAAGACAAGAGCATAAGCACTACAACAAGTTGGGGCTTCGAGTTAATGTAAATGATGAACATGAATGGGCTTGTGATGAGTGTTTAGCATCGAACAAAGCGATTGATGCAAATCCGAGTTTACAGAATTATTGTTGGTATCCGCATGTTGCCTATTTTGACGTTACATTCAACTGTAATACATGTGGTAATGATTTCATTTTCAGCAAAGAGGAAAAGAAGTTTTGGTATGAAAATCTAAAATTTTGGATAGATTCGCGCCCTAATAATTGTGTAGATTGCAGACGAGAAATACGTCAATTAAAAATTGAAAATAAAATTATCTCAGATATTTTAAGAAAGGATGAAAGCGAAATGACTCGTGAAGAATTGGAGTCAGTCATCGCTATTTATTCAAAATGGGAGAAACCGGAAAGAGTTAAGTATTACGCAGCTGTTTTGAAGAAAAAATAAGCGAGCTGGAAGCTCGCGTTACGTTTATGAAATTATCCATCGTCATACCATGTTATAATGAAGAAGCGACTATCGCGGCGATTTTGCAGCGTATAGATGCGGTGGATTTGGGGGAAGTGAAAAAGGAAATCATTATCGTGGATGACGGCTCGAAGGATAGCACGCCCCAAATTTTGTCTTCGTATAATGGCAAGTATAATACCATCCTGAATCAAGAAAATAAAGGAAAAGGTCATGCCTTACGTCTTGGTTTTGAGCAATGTACGGGCGATGTGGTGATTGTGCAAGATGCCGATTTAGAGTATGCGCCGGAGGAGTATGGGAAACTGATTCAGCCGATTTTGGATGGGGAATACAAGGTTGTCTATGGCTCACGAATTCTGAATAAAACCAATGAACGCCACTCGGCATTGCGTTTTTATTACGGCGGTTTATTGGTGACTTGGATAACGAATTTACTCTATGGTTCACGGTTGACAGACGAGCCGACTTGTTATAAGGTCTTTGACCGCGAATTGTTGATGAGTATTCCGCTGGAATGTGAAGGATTTGAGTTTTGCCCGGAGGTGACGGCGAAGGTTTTGAAGCGCAAGATTCCGATTTTGGAAATTCCGATTACTTATATGCCGCGCAATATCGAAGAGGGGAAAAAGATACGTTGGTACGATGGCTTGGAGGCGATTTGGACATTGATAAAATATAGATTTTCTAATTGAAAATGAAGAATTGAGAATGAATAACGCACTCGCATCACAAAAGCGGTGGGTTTAAACCCACCGCTTTTGTGATGTTTTTTTACTGTATTTTTTAATAAATTGAAATCCACTATACATCCACTGAAATTGCTGATTGCTTTGCTCGCGTGTTACCTGTGTGTAGTGGCGCGGTGGGGCTACGAGTACGGGCGCAATGACGAGATGCAGACCCAAGCCTACGCCATTTTCCTCAATAATCCCGACCTTTATCCACTTGATAATTACCTGCAAGGCATCCACGCCAAAGTACCAAATGAACGCTTCGCTTTTTCGTATTTACTCTCATTATCAGGCGATTATCTGGAATTGGTGTGTGTGGTGATGCACGTCTTGGTCACGCTGTTGCACTTTCTATTATTATACAAAATTGGGCGGATATTTATCAAGACCGACTACTTGGTGTGGTTGGCTTTACTCGTGATTTTTGTGCCGCTTTATGGGGTTAATTTGGGCGGAAATGAATTGTACTACAACTCATTTTTCGTGAGTAATTTGGTGCAATTGACGGGGCTTTTCGGAGTGTATCAATTTTTGAAAGAACGCTACATTTTTGCTTTGTTCATTTTTGGTTTGGCGACTTTATTACAACCGGTGATTGGTACGCAGTTGTTTGTGACGTGTGCGGGCGTATTGTTTTTGGGGAAAATATTTGGAGTAATCAAGATAGAATGGTGGCGATGGTTTTTGGGCGTATTGGCATTTGTGATGACGGGCGGTTTGTGGGTGTTTTTCTTGAAATTCTTTTTTGAAGATAAAGGGATTACCAATGCACAATTTTTCGAGATTCTATTTGAATTTCGCTCACCACATCATTATCTGCCGATGGAATTTGGTGGATTGAACTACTTGATAATCATTCCTTTATTGATTTTCGGGACGGTTTTTTATTTAGTAAGAGAAAAGAAATTAGGTTTGTTCTTTGTGGTTTCGTGGTTGGGGATGTTGGTGTATTTTATCTTGGTAGAAGGTTTTTCTGAGGTCAATGCGGCTTCATTACAATGGTTCAAAATGACGATTTGGATGGAGGCGTTTTCGGTCTTTGCCGTCTTTGCGATGTTGGAGAAAAAGTTGAAATTTTTACAAGAAAAAATACTCAGTCAAATCGCTTTTCCTGTACTCGCGTGTGTAGGGGCGGGTGTATTATACGTACTGATTTTTAGTCGCTCGCTATTCTTTTGGAATGTACCCTTTGATTATGGAAATCAACGACAAACCGAAGCGACAGCTAATATCAGTTACCTCATCAATAAAAAAACGGCAAAAGATGCGCTGTTTTTACACCCCATAAATTTCACGACCTTAAAAGTATATGGCGAACGCAGTTCGATGGTCGATTATAAAGTATTGGTGCATCGAAAAGTAGCGATGGCGGATTGGTATCAACGAATTGAAGATGTATATGGTGTAGATGTTGATTCACGCGAGGTGGGTTTAGAATTATTCGATTTGGCAGACGAAAATTACCGTAATTTAACTGAGATTGACATTAAAAATTTGCAAGCAAAGTACGGCATTACCCATTTTATAACCTTTAAAAACCACTTACTCAACTTCCCACAAATCATTAAAAATGAAGAATTTGTAGTTTATTTTATTGAATAGTGTTGTGACGTTTTAGTACTTATGAATTGAAGCACTAGTATGTTTGCTTCACAAAAATTAACCATTAAAAATGTCCATAAAACACATTTATTGCTTTGCCTTTTACGATATGAGTGCGCCGAGTGTGCGCTATCGTTTGAAATATCCTTTGGAAAGATTAAGGAAAGAATACGGGATTAGTTACGACCTGATTCATCCGGGATATGATGCTAAAAATCTATGGCATTTCATACGTATTTTTTGCTTGATTTTGCTGTTTCGCAAGCGAAACTCGGCGATTATTTTCCAGAAAATTTATACAAAAGGAATCTATGCAACGGCACTAAAAATACTCCTGTTTTTTCGCCCTGCAAATACCTTTTACGATATAGATGATGCAGAATACATTCGCCATTCGCCGGACACGGTGCAGTATTTTATGAAGCGGTGCGAAGGTTGTTTGACAGGAAGTGAAACATTGCGCCAATACGCACTCCAATTTAACCCCAATTCTGTTGTGTTGACCTCTCCGGTCATCAAACATAATGAAATTAAAACTGCTCGTAATCAATTATTTACAATAGGTTGGGTAGGTTTTTACAGTGGACATAGAGCCAATTTACAGGAGCTTTTATTTCCTGCGATATTAGCTTTGAATGTACCTGTAAAATTAGTTTTATTAGGTGTGAGAAAAGCAGAACATCGTGAAGAAGTGCGTGATTATTTTCGTAAAAAAAAGTGCGTAAAAGTAGAAATTCCCGAAGACATAAATTGGCTGGACGAAGTGAGTATTTATCGGCGGATAAAGACATTTGATATTGGGGTTTCGCCACTTTTGGATAATGAATTTAATCGAGCTAAATCTGCTTTCAAACTCAAGCAATATCTATCATCGGGTGTGCCGACTTTGAGTAGCCCGATTGGAGAAAATCTTCGTTTTATGACGGATGGGGTAGAAGGTTATTTTTGTGATTCGCCCGAAGCATTCCAAAAGGTTATCATGACGTTAAAGGAGATGAATGAACCGAAATATCGTCAACTTTGTTTTAATACGAGGTCAAAACTTCATACTTTTGACATTCAAAAATATTGCATTGATTTATTAAGAAATTTTCAAAAGAAGCATGAAAAATATACTTAAAGCAACCATGTTTATACTAGTGGCGATATTGGCATTTCAATGTGCGCCGCCTGATAATAGCACGACGATATCGGGAAATATTGACGGTGCGGCTAATCTTCAGATTTTCTTGGACAAAGTGACGCCTGCCGCGCCCAATAAATCGGTAGCCAAAGCCGATGCAGACACGGATGGTGCTTTTGAAATGAAAGTAGAAGACTTCGAACCGGGGTTGTACATATTACGTGTAGGCGCACAGCAGCCGATGTTGGTATTTAGCGGAAAAGAAAAGGATGTACACATCCGTGCGGGCGTTCGTGATTTGTCCATTTATAATTATAATATAACGGGGTCAAAAGAGGCAAATATCTACCAGTCTTTTATGAGTAAATATCCGAATGGTAGAATCCCTGAACCGGAAGTGAGGAATTTTGTAGATACGACGAGTAGTAGTATGATAGGGATGTTTATGGCGTTTACGCGCTTGCGTGTGGAGACCAACAAGCCGACTTTTGACAAAATCACTCAGCGATTTGCGACCGATTATCCCAACTCGCCTTATATCGCTGGCTATAACGCGCTTGTAGAACAAGCAAAGCAGCAAGCCAAAGAAAAAGCAGCGCGAGATGCGGCATCAAAAATCAAAGTAGGGGAGATGGCACCTGATATTGCCTTGCCTTCGCCGGATGGTAAAGTGTATAAATTGTCGGATTTAAAGGGGCAAATCGTACTGATTGATTTTTGGGCAAGTTGGTGTCGTCCGTGTCGTATCAACAATCCGGCATTGGTCAGAACGTATAATAAATATAAGGACAAAGGGTTTACGGTGTACAGTGTCTCGCTTGATAGACAGGGACAAGAAAAGCGTTGGACAGATGCCATTAAAAAGGATAATCTGACTTGGCCCTACCATGTGAGTGACCTCAAATTCTGGCAATCTGCGCCCGCACAAACCTACGGTGTTAAAGGTATTCCAAAGACTTTTCTATTGGATAAAGACGGTAAAATTGCTGCCATCAATCCAAAAGGACCGATGTTGGATGCAGCTATCGACCGAATTCTTAATAAAGGTTAATAATGGACAATGGATGACGGATAATGGATAATGTAGTGATTTTCGCGTAGCGAAAATTAATTGTCTATTATCCGTTATCCATTAATAGTCCATATTCAATGTAAATTTCGCCTTTTCTAATTTCTGCGTGGGTATTTTCCAAAAGCCATCATAAGCAATAGATTCCGGTAAATATTGGTCATTGAGTTTCGTGAGTTTTACATTCATTGTCACATCAAAATCGAATAATGCGCCGTAATACGCTACGCGATAATTGCGCCCGATGACTTGAAATGTCTTTTTTTCGAAGAATGTTTCCAGTGATTTTACAACGGTTTTTCCCTCCTTTCTATCTTCAAATTCCGGTTTTACACTCACGCGAAATACGTAGCAATCCATACCATTTTGATGAGCTTCTGAATTGATGGAATAGTCGTAATATTTTGCCATTTTCTCCTCAAAAATCGCTGTCTTTCCGCCGATTACGGGTACATCTACTTTTTCTCCGGGCTGGAAAATGAGCTTTTTGAGTTGTGTGACGTATCTTGCTATTCTGCCATCGTCTTCATCTTCAGAAGGGAGTGAGTTGCGCGTTTCGCAGACTTCTTCTTCGGTGAAAAATAATCGCTCAAACATCTTTGTGGTATAATAATGTGGCTTACGATTTCTCTTGTAATATTTTCCGGTGATATTCTCCTCTAAAATATCCATTGTGCGACACGTGGCTTTGCCTTTTTTGTGCGTGTATTGGCGTGTAGTGCTGGTATATGCGGCTGCGATTTCGTTTTTTTTATTATAAAATGTAAAATCATTTTCCGCGTCATATTCTACAAAACGCAGATTGCGGAATGCCTCATAAAATGACGAATCAGCACGCACCATATCCACAAATTCATCCGTATCAAACCCACTACGTGATGCCGTAATCACCACCGAATCCAAATAGATAAAGCGCGAAAAATCAAACTCCGGCACACTATCTTTCTGAGCATGAAGGACTTGAGTAGATATTAGTAAGAGAACAAAACCGACAATTAATCTAAGGAAATCCCCAATTCCAAATCCCAAATTCCAGTAAAATTGGGATTTGGGATTTGGAATTGGGAATTTTTCAAGTTGTTCGCAACTTGAGTGAATTATTTTTTGATTCATGGGGCAAAAATAAGTCAAATTCCAAATTCCAAAACCCAAATTCCAAAATAGAACGCGGATTTAACGAATAATAAATTTAACACAAATAAAAAATCCGTGTAAATCCGTTCAATCCGCCAAATCCGCGTTCTGTCACGTTGGAATTTGGGTTTTGGAATTTGGTGCTTGTTCCTTACTTCGGAACTCGCGAAGAAATACCATTATTGTCAAACCACAGCGTCTTATCCTGCCCATTCACATCACCATCCATATTGAAGTCGGGTGAAAGGTAATAGTCAAAAACACCATTATTATCAAACCATTCTGTCTTATCTGTGCCGTTTACATCAAAGCTAAGAATATCCGCTATTTGGTTGGCATCTCCTGCAAACATGACCCACTCGCCCGTTGGAAGTTGCTTTTGTCCAAAACTCGTCTGGTCCTTGTAACTATCGCTGCGCCGGAAATCGTATTTGAGTACATTGTCCTGAATATCAACAGTTTCAGGCGACATAATGCCAATATGATTACGATGCTCGATAACCACATAAAGTGGCGTGTCGCCCGAAGGCAAAGCGCAACGGTCAGGAAAATGAACACTACCATCACGATTGAGCAAAGCGGCGGTCATCGCCACTTCGGTGTTTTTGTTCGTTCCGGTGCGGAAGGAAACCAATACCCAGTCGCTTTCTATATTGGTGTAGTCGGTATCATTCCAATTTGCGCCTTCTGAGCCTG
>JAHDEO010000321.1 GCA_020628725.1 Saprospiraceae bacterium | reverse complement strand
ATTTCACTTAAAGTTTGGTTGTCGATAAGAAATCCGAATTTGCCCACCTAATGGGGCACAAACTTACCAAGGATGTGTATTAACGTCTTACTCGCCAACTCTTGCACAATTTTGGCAAAAGTTGAGTTTCAGACTAAAAGTTGTGATTGTTAAATTGCTTGATTGTTTCGCTTCGCTGACTGTTGAATTGTATAAAGGAATAAGAAATGAATAAAACTTTCAGCAATCAAGGGCAAACACACCAAATTATTTTACGACAAGCGATATTTCAAATAATTATTTCGATTCTTTTTATATAGGAACAATTAAACGAAACAATATTCGTATTTAAAAAATCACCACTTGATAAAAATGTAATTTTTAACGGCATTATTGCGCTAACGGCATTTTTAAAGAATATTTTGCTTGTTATCGGATTCAAATGTTAAAATTTCATGCGTTTGCCCTATCAGCAATCTAACAATCAGCGAAGCGAAATAATCTAACAATGGTAGTGGCTTCGCCACGTTAGGAATAGTTCAAAAATAAATTGCTATTTTTGCCCTATGATTTCATTCAGGTTGCAGACAACCTGTATTACTTTACTGGTTCAAATATAAACGCAATGGATATTATCTCGCTTGCCAACGAATTTAACAGAATATTTTGGTTGTATTGGGAAGCTGCCGGAAAACAGTTGTATACTTTTTCGTGGTATAACAGCTTTTTTTGGGTAGGTGTATGGTGTCTTTTGTGTTTTGTTCTGGAGTTGATGTTGCCGCGCCGACTGGATTATAAGGTGGTAAAACGCAAGGGTTTTTGGTTGGATATTTTTTATGTGATATTCAATGATTTTCTCATTATGGGGCTTGGCTTTTTTGCTTTTATGTGGGTCTTTGAAAAAGCATATTTGGCAGGTTTGAGTTCAATTGGAATTGATAGTACAGTGATATTTGAGGTACATCATTGGCCCCTGTGGGCGCAGATTTTGTTGTTGTTTGTGATAGTTGATTTAATGGAATTTTTAGCGCATTATGCCATGCATCGTTTCAATTTTCTTTGGGCATTTCACAAGATACATCATGCCCAAGAAGAGATTGGTTTTGCTTCATCGCGGCATTTTCACTGGGGAGAATTATTTGTATTTAAGCCTTTTATTTACCTGCCATTAAGCCTGTTGGGATATACGGCAAAAGAATATACCATACTTGTATTGACCTTGGTTTATTTTGCAGCATTCTTTTCTCATACGAATATCAGGTTGAATTTCGGTTTCTTTAATTACCTTTTCATTACGCCTCAAACGCATCAGTGGCATCATGCCAAGAACATGCCGCACCCGCATCGCTACGGCGTTAATTTTGCTTCTGTGCTGCCGATTTGGGATGTGTTGATTGGTACTTTTTATTTGCCAAAGAATAAGGACGAAGCACCCGAACTCGGCGTAGATGATAATGAGGATATGCCCACAACTTTTCTGGGGCAGTTTGTCTATCCGTTTGTTTTTTTGTTTTCAAAAGGTAAACAAAAGGATAATGTGTTTGAATCTTCGCTTCAGCCGGAAAATGCGGCTACTCAACCTGTACGCCAAGCAACTTCTACCAACACCAAAACGCGCAAAAAGAAGCCCACGAAAAAACGGAAAAAATAAATTTACTCGTAGGGACATGGCATGCCCCTACGAGTAAATTTATTTTTTGATACAACTCACCTGAAGTCACTTCGTTATTCAATACGCCGTTTATTAAAAATTGTACTGTCCCCCTCCAATGAGAAGATTTTAAATTCTTTGTCCGATACATTAAGCACCTTGTAATATGCCAATAGCGCAGTCGAACGATTTCTAAACATATACAAAGTATCACCAACTACCGCCCAACGCCCCCCCATCGAAAGTCCGGTATCCCAAGTACCGTTCCATGTGCTATCGGCAGCGTAGGTCATCGTACTATTTTCGTCTTCCCAAGTGCCGACTATGGATTGCATAGTGTTGTTGGTATTTTCCGTTTTGCAGGATAAAATCACCGAAAAAGATACAAGACAACAACAAAAAAAAGGCATGAACCTGTGAGGTTTTTTACATCTCACAAGCTCATTATTTTTACATAAAAAACGCATTATTGTTTTACAAATTTCTTAGTGATAACAGTACTTCCACTTGTCATTTTCACAAAATAAAACCCAATTGGTAGTTCATCTACATTCAAATGTAATTCGCGGGTATCTGCGTGGTTGCGGATATCAGTATGCAATATTTTACCGTTAATATCAATGATTGAAAATTGAGTGTTTTCAGTTTGTACCGGTTTATAATAGATTGATAATCTATTATTTACAAGCGTGGGTGCAATCATCATATCTGCCTCCGAAGCCCTGTCGAAAGCTATCAGCGCATCTTTCAATTCAAGGTCTTCCATAATGGGGGTAAACCGGCGAATGTTCTCAATTTCTTCCTTTAGTTCATCTTCACCCGTCGCATCACTCAGGCTCATCAGAAAAGCATCCAAGGTCGCCAAGTGATTAGCATTTACCGCAACATCTTCTCCACTGACAAACGCTTCTGTCAACAATGACATTACGATATTTCTCAATTCTTCAAAATGCTTGTTGACGCTTGCATACTGCGCTTTATCTGAAGATAAAATACGGTTGATTTCTGTCTGATATTTAATATATAATTTTTCTACTTCAATAAAATTTTGTGTCAATTCACGCCCAACAAATAAGCCGAATTGACTGGCTATTAAGGCTTGATCCGGATCAGCAAACCTTGCAGCACTGTTGCAATTAGATGTTTGACAAGCCGGACAGTCTATTCCACCACAGTCCACACCAAGTTCGGTTCCGTTTTGGATACCATCGTCACAAGTCGGACAAGCAGGAATTGTAACACCCGTACATGTAGGCGTAGAAGGCACGGAGGGGTAATCATTATCTATCGCGCCACTGGCTTGCTGGGCATAAAAAAGCTCGACATTATCAATCGCAATATCTCTGTCGGGTGTATTCAAGCCATTGAAAGACACCCTGACATCTATCTTTGCACCATCGTAAGGAATATCAAAACAATAGGTCGTAAATGTAGAGGTAATTGCCGAAAAAGGAATCACTCCACCATCTGCCACACCATCACAATCACTATCCAAGCCGAGTTCGGAATTTTCCGCACCACCACTCGAAAACATAAGTGAATGTTCCGGTCCACCGTCAATGCTTCCGGCAACAATAACACTCGCTTCGGGGCCCCAGTCCTCCGCACCGTCCGTCGCGTCACTCTCCGCAATTCCAAAGCAAATCGTAATGCCGATTGACCCCCAAGTATCCACACCGAGCATCTCTGCCACTACATTGCCACAAGCATCGGCACAACCAGCTCCTGTGGTATTGTACGCCACCAAAAAATTACCATCGGAATTATGGTAAGATTGGTTGATAGATGCCTCGTCTGTGATACCTACAAAGGCAGTAGCATCACCGTCGGTACAGCCAGAAAACGTCCAAGGGTAACAGCAATTATACCCATCAAAATTCTCAAAAATCAAATGCGCGGAGATCGGCACTTGAAACATAATGTTCAGTAAACAAACTGTAAATATTATTTTTTTCATATTTCTTCATTTGGTAAAAAATTAGTGAATTATTATTTTTTCAACGATATGTATTTCTTCATTTTGAATAATTATAAAATACATGCCTGCGTTCAAATGACCAACAGGCAATTGTATATTTTGTTTGAATGTTTTATTTAAAATCACCTCGCGTCCATGTACATCGTACACGCGAATGTGTAGCCAATTATCGTAATTATTTGCATTTATGTGAATGTAATTATTCGTAGGATTTGGGTAAATCTGAAGGTCGAAAATATTACTTTCGGGGTTAGAAATTGGCGTAATTGTGTTAGGGGCATTTTCGGAATAAATAGTTATGCCGCCTCTGTAATTTCCCAACAAAAAATCAGGGTAATTATCTGCATTAATATCTGCTACCGCCACCGTAGAACGTACGCCCTCGTCAATGTCCATAAAGAAGGTATCAATCAGCGTAAAATCTCCATCCAAATCCTCTTCAATATCGCCATAATGATAAATCGTACCATTCCGACAACCAATGAAAAGATGGTATTCACCTGTATCTCCCAAAGGTACAAGATTTGGTGTGCTGTAACCCTGTGCCTCGCCCGGAAAACGTACATCTACCCCACCCCACAGCACAGATTGGAGTGCCCAGTTCGGTGTAGTGCTCGTGCCTGTGTTTTCAAAATAATTGAGGTTGCCGTTTTGCTCACCGAGCACAATGTCTAGGAGATTGTCACGGTTGACATCTACAAGTTGAGGGTGTAGGTTGAAGCCGATACCTTGAAATAGTTCGTCATCTAATTCAAATACGCCTGATTGGTTTTTAAAAACATACAATTTATTTCCTTCCGTACCGCACAACATATCATCGTCGCCATCTCCATCAATATCTCCAAAAGTTGGACGAATATTGATGAATTGAAAGGTGTCTAATGTAGCAAAATTTTCATCTATTAATTCATAAACAGGCATCGTATCTACGCCTATATTCTCATATAATTTTAGAGTCGAAAAAACAGAAGTACCTGTCGGGTCAAAATCACCGGAATTGGACAAGATAATATCCAATAATCCGTCATTATTCCAATCCCAATAGATAGATGCAGAGAGCATTCCCGCATCTATTGTCTGATTTTCGAGGAAATCATTTTGAGTATATTCAAAAACGGGCGATTCGTCCGTTCCCATATTTTCATAATACAAATGTACTTGGTCTTGAGTAGTATTTATTTGTCCTGCAAATTTGGTAACTAACAAATCCCGCACCTCATCGCCGTTCAAATCAACATAGGATGCGAGGGGTTGTCGAAGTATATTTATTGGGTTTGTATTTACGGGAAAATCTACGTTAATGTCTGTCACAAAAGCCTCATTTATTGTCCCGCCATTTATCAGACTAACTAATCCATTTCCTGCATCATCCAACATCAATAAATCTACATCGGTATCACCATCTAAATTTAATGCTGTAAAGGCGGGAACCAAATGAATCGGGTCTTTCTCCATCACCCCTCCCATCACGCAAGTATCGTTGAGAGTAATGGATGTACTTTTTTTGAATTTGCCCCAACATTCATCTACCAAATTGTATATCATACTATCACATCCGTATCCCATTTCTTGCGATTGATTTTGATAATAATACATATACTCGCCTGTCATTCCAAAATTGAGTAAATCGACATCATTATCATTATCAATATCAATAAACGCAGGGGTGTCTGCTGCATCCACAAACAAGGATTCGCCTATATCATACTGAATATCATTTTCATACAAGTTAAAAACTAATTCATTGTCTAAATTATAATTCCCCAAATAAGCCTGTGTGCCTATTCCGCCATCATTGGCAAATAAATCAGTAATACCATCGCAATTAAAATCGACAGTACGTATCCATCCTTTCTTTTGTGGAAAGTTTTTTTCGTATTTGTAATTGTATTTAAAGCCTGTATTTGTACGAATAAAAGTAAGTATTTTTTTGCTCGTATTTTCAAAAACAACAAGGTCTTGAATGCCATCATTATTAAGGTCTGCATTGGCATAAACACCATCATTCAGTCCTCCTGAAAATGGAGAAATGAGCGTGTCATTATCCTCAATAAAGGTTATATTAAGCTGTTCTATATTGCTTTGAGCAAATGCGTAGGATGCAATGAAATAGCTTAATATCGTGACAAAAAATCGTACATCGGATGAAGATATTGCCATTAGTTTTGGTTTTCTGACAGTAAAAATAGTTATTTTATGTCACAAAACCAATAAAAAATGACATTTATTAAAACAGACCGTATAGTCGAAACCATACAGTCTGTTTAAGTTTAAGCGTAAGTTTAAGTCGAAGTTTTGGGGGGAGTCGTCAGGCGAGCGATTCGTCAGACGACGTTAATTTCGCGGAAACGCACCTGCATCTGCACAAGTCGGTGGAGCTACACCTCCCGAACAAGGCTCACATATACTGCCATCGCAAGTCAAAATCACCTCCATTTCACCCATAGTACATGGGTCACCATCTTCGCAAGGCTGCGTGGTAGTCGCACTTGCCGTAGCACAATCCAATAGCGTACCCGCACATGGCGTACACACGATGGTGTTATCACAATCGAGTACCACTTCTACATCATCCACTGTACAGTCGTTGCCGTCGTCGCAGGGCAAGTCAACCGTTGGTTGTGTATCACAATCACCACAACAAACTATCTTCTGAGCGCAACAAGCCGAACCCAAAAAATCAGGGTTGTAACAACCGTCTGCAGAGAAATCGCTAATATTGCCACCTACTGCCGGAATGGTCGTTGGTGGGTTGGCAGAATCATAAGAGAGAGCCTGTACGAAGTAATCTCCTACGGCTTCGTCTGCACCAAAATTGCCTGTTGTATTGGCATCCAATATTGCGCCTGTTGCAGGGTCAATGAGGAAATACATCAACATGTCTCCACCGCCCGGTACGTATGTCGCAGATATTTCGTCTTCTTCACAAAGACATTCCAGAAGAACACGCGCAGAGAGAAAATCGTTGGTACAACCGTCAATCAATGTCGGGTCAGCCCCTACTGTCGGAGGTACATTTGTTGGAGGGTTGGCAGAATCATAAACTAAGTGAAGCACTTCGACTACAGAGCCGGGTGCAACTCCTGTGATTGTAATTGGTCCGGGTCCGGGAGTAACATTTGCAATATTTCCGGCTGCATCCAGTTCGACAAAATACTCTGTATCCCCCCCTGTTGCATCGGCATTATTGACAGTAAAATCGCAAGTTTGTGCGATAATATTTGTACTGAATAGTGTGGCGGCAATTGCCATCAGCAATTGGCTACACATCTTTATTATGTTATATTTTTTCATATCTAATCTTTTTTTTCGTTTTAAAAATGTTAAAAAATCGGATTAGATATTATTTCGTCCATGTACCCGGCAAAATATCGCATGTGGTAACAGAACAAGCCGCAGGCGGCGTCACTATAATTTCATAAGTAGAGCAACAGGCATCATCTTCGACGGTAATGGTTTGTGGTCCATCTGCAATTAAGAAAGTACCTGACATTGCAGGTGCTCCATAAGTACCGGCAATACTGGTGATACCATTTGAGCCGGGACTGACGGTTGCTGTATATGAGCCACTTAGTCCACTCATAGTCGTGTTATCAATACCAGAAGGATTTAAAGTAAATGACCATTCGTCATCAGCAGGGTCATCGGTGCCGGGATCGACACAAGCACCTGCAATCGCACCGCCATCCTGAATTAAGACAACCGGTGTACAGACAATATCATAATTGATGGTAGCACCGTTTCCGAAATCAAAACTCCCCGTAGGCATACTGATGTCTGGTGTGAATGTTAAGCCCTGTACTAAACCTTCATCATCATTACAAATAAAACCTGTACCATAAGTACAATCTCCATCACAGCCATCTTCTTCCCAAGCACTTACATTTGGGTAAGAAAAACTCGTCTGTCCACAAGTGCTTTGTCCCAGATTAAGCGTTTGGGTACCCTCACAAGCCAAACTTGCAAAGGTGTATGTACCCGCAACAGCAGAAGCACCGAATGTTCCGCCATCATGAGAACCTGCCAGTTCAAAATAGTAAGTACCTAAACCGGGGATGTTAAAAACTAACTCACCATTATTGGCAAAAGCCGGTTCACCGGGGAAGGCAGTTGTAAGTGTCACGGATTGAACGACGAGATCTACGACGTTACAAACATCTGTAGGGCAAGGAGGGCAGGAACCATTAGTGCTAAAAGTAAACGGAAAATCACCGCCCTGGTCATCTTCCTCTGTGATTCTTATCCAGTAAGTTGCTCCACCTGTTAGCCCTGTAAATGTAAAAGGCGTATTGTTGGAATTGGTAAGACCACCAGATAAATCGATACAATCACCACCAGCTATGGTGGTCAAATTGTTGCAGTCAGGTCCACTGTATATTTGAGCTGTCCCATCGGTATTACATGCAATGGTGGCTTGGCAACCTCCCCAACTATCGTCCATAGTGAGTGTCAATTCAGTAGCATCAGCGGGTATTGTTACCGCAACCCAAACAGCTCGGGTCCCATCAAATCCACAGCCGGGGTTTTCAAAACCATCAGTAGGGTCAGAATTCGAGACGGAATAGGTGGTCACCGAATGTGGACACTGCAAAGCATCCGTTAAGTCAACTCCAATTGCGGTACATGGAGTACTTTGAGCAAATGCCTGTTCACCGGCAAATACGCCAATGAACATAGCAATTACAAGAGTAAATAACTTCTTCATAAGTAATTGTCGTTTCATTTTGAATTAGTCAATATGTTAGTGTTTTGTTGAGTTTGAGCCGCATTCTTTATGCAGGATTTCTTTGATTTAATATACATGGCAATCGCATAAAAAATTAACATTTTGAATTCCATTGGCTTTGAAAATCAGGTGTTTACAAAGTAGATTATTTTACATTAAAATACATTCATATTTCAAAATGAAATTTAACAAACATTAT
>JAHDEO010000320.1 GCA_020628725.1 Saprospiraceae bacterium | reverse complement strand
GTCAGAAACGCCCACATAAAAAAGAGCGAAACGAGGAACATAAAGGCGGTTTGGTAAGTGTTTTTGTTTGTCATGATTTATGGCTTTAGCTCGCAGGGTTGAAACCCTGCGCTTTTGTGATGTGTAGACGTTAGTTTCGCAAAAGCGGTGGGTTTCAACCCACTGCGAAAGTATTGGCGGTATTCCATTTTTATAAAAAAAGCGCAATCTGCACTTATCTATTTTGCTGATGAAGACTTATAAATTCTCAACGAATCATTATTACAACCAAATAAATAATTTGTTCCATTTATCGTTTGTATGGGCTGAATATTTTTGACATCATAGGGTAGATAAATGCCGCTTTTCGCAGGTGAAACGGGTTGCCAATTTCCTTTGCCGTCACCTTTTAATAGCAAGCCGTTTCCGGCATCATTTCTGGGGGTTTCTATTTCGGATGTAAAGAGATTTCCTGCTAAGAGAATGTCATCATGCGTATCGCCGTCGAAGTCTTGAATGATGAAATCGTTGATGCTTGAAATTTGCGCTTCATTGGGTAAAGGTGTCATTTTAAATGCGCCGTTTCCACGATTTTCAAGATAAATACTGGCGAAAGTTTGTGCGGAATAGCGCAAAGCATTTTCCAGATTTTCTTCGCCATAAACCGCCGTCATATCCGCAGCCGCAAAGATGTCGTAAGTCGGAAATTTATCTGCTAAAATCGGCACTTGCTCACTCGAACACGACCTGCCTCGTAGCGGATATTGTTCCCCGAAATTATAATAACTCAATACAATATCTTTCGTGCCGTTGCCGTCAAAATCATCGTAATGCACCTCAAACGGTTCGTCGGCGGTGGCTTTGTATTTATAGTTAAGTCCCAGATTACCAATGAGATAGTCGTCGTCGCCGTCGCGGTCAATATCGGCTTTTTCGATGCTGTACCACCAACCCGTCGAATTGGGAATGAAGGTATTATTTTTTTTGAACATATTACCCTGATTTTCAAAAAAAGTAATCGGCATCCACTCCCCTACCGCGATAAAATCCATGTCCGAATCGCCATCAAAATCCGTCCAAACGATGTCCGTCACCATGCCTAAGAAAACTAAATCGGGCGCGAGTTTTTTGGTCGCATCTTTGAACGTGCCACCCTCATTCACCAACAAACGCGAGAGCGTAGGCGAAGGGTACGACCAAGGCAAATGCCGTCCGCCAACGACCACATCTAAGTCGCCGTCCGCATCAAAATCGCAGGCGCGTACACAGCCGCCGCTTTCGCGGAATTTGGGGAGTTTGGTGTCGTCTTTTTTGAACGTACCGCCTTCATTTATATACAATCTATCCTGATACATTTTGTGTTGTGGAGGAAAGGCATTGCCACCACTCACCACGTATAAATCCAAATCGCCATCATTTTCCACGTCAAATAATAAGGCATCCACATCCTCATAATTCACGTCATTTTTCAAATCATCCGCACCTTTATAGGCTTGAAAATTCCCATCAGATTGCTGCACAAAAAACTGCCCCGCGTAACCAAATGCTCCACCGAAGAACATATCTTCCAAACCATCATTATTAATATCGCCTGTTGCTAATGCAGGACCGAATTGCGACATTTTATGGGGTAATAAAACTTGTTTTTCGTAATCATTAAATATATTTTCTTTATGTGTAATTTTATTTAAATTAGAATTTTTTATTGGTGTAAATAATGTTTTTTCGGACGTGTTTTTTTCTTTTTCTCGATAATTTTTTTCTTGTGAAATGTCAATTTTTAATAATTGATTTGTTTTAATATTTTCTTTAGTAATTTGTTTTCCGTTGGGAATTTCAATAATAATTTTATCAATATTTTTTGTTTTTCCCACACCAAAATGCGCTACATTTTCACTCGTCGAATACATGCCTCTTACATTGGTGAGTTCCCAAAATTGTGATTTATTTTCACCATAATTAATCGTAATTTTAGTATTGAGTAATGATGTATTATTTTGATTATCAAATAGTTCTACTCGTAGCCAATTATTATTTTTTGATTGATTTTCGTAAATGTAGGCGGGTGCGTTGATGTTGTTGACGATTAATTCTAAATCGCCGTCATTATCAAGGTCGGCATAGGCAGCACCATTGGAAAAGGTGGTTTCGGATAAGCCCCATTCGTCTGTTTTTTTCGTAAATGTTAGGTCGCCATTATTTTGATAAGCATAATTTTTCAAAGGCACACTCGGCAGCAAATCAAGGGCTTCCTCCAAATCCAAAATATCAAAAATATGCACATCGCCCGCGTTTGGATTATTTTTTATAAACTCATTAATCGTATTTTGAACGTATTTTGGAAAAGTTTTCGCTGCATCCGAGTTCCGAATATCTCTTAACAGTCCATTCGTCACAAAAACATCTTTCCAACCGTCATTATCGAAATCCGCGACCAGATTTGACCAACTCCAATCAGTGTTTGACATGCCCGTCAATTGCGCGATGTCGCTAAAGTTTTTCCCTGCATTATTTAGGTGTACGGCATTGAACATATATTGATAATGACCACCATTTTCGACCACTCGCCAAAACGATTTTGGATTCATGCCACTCATATTTGCTTTGAGCCGAAAATTATCTTCCGCCACCATATCCAGCGTCATCAAATCCTGCCAACCATCGTTATTAATGTCCGCCGCATCCACGCCCATCGCGTAGTAGCTGATGTGATTGATTTGCTGTGGCAGTACATCTTCAAACGTGCCGTCACCTTGATTGAGATACAGTCTGTCGGGGGCTTCGTAGTCATTGCAGAGGTAAATATCCGTCCAACCGTCTTTGTTGACATCCGTTGCGACCATGCTGTTGGCGTAGCCCGATTTCAAGACGCCCGCTTGCTTGGAAACATCTGTAAATGAGCCGTTTGCATTATTGCGATAGAGGCGCGGTGACCATTTTTCTTGCATCAAATCCACACCGAAAAAGTCGGAATAATTGCCCGGATTCGGTGGTTGATTCAGCAAGAAAATATCCAGCCAACCGTCATTATCATAATCCAAAAATCCGGCGTGTCGGGTACGTTCTGCATTGTCCAAACCATACTCCGCCGCTTTCTCCTCGAAGCGTACACCTGTTTTGCCATCGCCCAAATCAAAGGTTTTTCCGGTATTGATATACAACAAATTTTTCCGCAAATCAGGGTGCTCATCATACAATTCCCGCGTCACGTAGATATCCGTCCAACCGTCATTATTCACGTCCGCCACCACGACGCCCGACGACCAACCGCCGTTATCCTCAATGCCCGATTGCGTATTGGTTTGTTGGAATTTTAAATCACCGAGATTAAAGTAAATTTCATCGCTCACCAAGTTGCCCGCAAAAAATAAATCCACCAAACCGTCCTTATTAAAATCGCCGACCCCGACACCTGCACCACCATAGTAATTGCTGTACATCAGTATGTTATGTTCTTTTTCATCCGTAATGGTATTTTCGAATTGGACATTCGTGGATTCAGGAGGGAGCAATTTGAATAGCTGCCCATTCACGTGAAAGGAAAGACAAATTGAGGTGATGAGTAGGTAAAATCTCAGGTCAGGCATGATTGAAATGGCTTTTCAGTAGTGGAGAAATTTACCTTAAAGTTAGAAAACCTTATGTAATTGTTGTGCTTTTTAAGGTGGAAATTATGGAGTGACGTTTGGGGTAACTGTATTTCATTTGGATATTTTGTTGATGTGATGTACTTTTGAGTTGGTGGATAGCTTCGGAGGGATTGGCTTCTTGGTTTTGCTTTTTAAAATATAAAAATAATAATACTTTAAACATTCAACAACCAACACCAATGGATAAATTTTTTCCGGCTATAGAACCATTTAAGTCCGGTATGCTTCCTGTCAGTCACGGCAACAAAATCTACTGGGAAATGGTCGGTTCGCCCGAAGGTATTCCTGTTGTATTTCTGCATGGAGGACCCGGAGGCGGTTTTACCACAAACGCACGGAGATTTTTTGACCCTAATACTTTCAAGGCTGTTCTTTTTGACCAACGGGGTTGTGGTCGAAGTCGTCCGCTTGTTTCAGAACCCGATGCTGATTTAAGCTCCAATACCACCGACCAACTTATTGCCGACATAGAGTGTCTCCGGGAGCATCTGGATATAGACAACTGGATTGTAATGGGTATGTCTTGGGGAGTCACTTTGGGGCTTGTATATGCTCAGCATTTTCCTGAGCGCGTGAACGCTATGGTGCTTGGCTTAGTGACTACGGGAACGTACCGTGAAATATCCTGGATTACGAGAGAGATGGGGCGAATATTCCCACAAGAATGGGAACGTTTTACAGCAATTCTTCCGAAGCATAAACGTGATGGTAATTTAGCGACAGCCTATGCAGAACTCTTAGCAAATCCTGATGCAGAGATACGCGAACGCGCAGCACTCGAATGGTGTCGGTGGGAGGATACGCATGTTTCTTTAATGCCGGGTTGGAAACCGAGCAAACGTTATCAAGACCCGCAGTTTCGCATTGTTTTTTCACGTCTTGTAACGCACTACTGGAGCAATAACTGTTTTTTAAAGGACAATGAGATAATGTTAGGGATGCATTGTTTAGCGGACATCCCCGCCACACTTATTCACGGGCGGTGGGATATATCCGGCACTTTAGATGTCGCTTGGAAATTGCACTGTGCTTGGTCTAAAAGCACCTTGCACATACTTGAAGACGCAGGGTATGGCGGGACAGGATTTGTAGAGACAATTATGGAGGCTCTTGATGGGTTTTCGTAGGATATTTTGTTGATGTGATGTACTTCTGAGTTGGTGGATAGCTTCAGAGGGATTTGCTTCTTGGATTCAAATTGAAAATTATAACATGGAAGAAATTTTAATAAAAAATAAACAAAAATACTTTGATGAAAATTACCCATTTGAAGACCCACCAAAGTTGACCGATAAGGTGTATTCATTGCGATAATATTTTTACTGTTGGTGATTTCAAAGTTTTCAAAAATAAAACCGGAATTGAATTTATTTGCTGTCCAGACTCACCGGAGTGTGACGGTACAGTCATTGACTGGTTCAGCGTAGATTAAATATTTTTCTTCTATTTATCTATTTAATCAGATGTTTAGTAGAAAAAATTGGTATGACTAAGGATTAAAAAAGAACTTAGGTAATGGTTTTTCACGGCATTTCACAATTAAAATATGAGCAACAAAGAAAAAAACAGCAAAACAGAGGTAACAAATAAAGCATCAATTGGTGATAAAAATGTTGTCCGATGGAGGAATTGTACACTAAAACAATCTTCTCCCACAAAGTGGGAAATAACAATTGACAATACTAAGAAGAACAGTATAAGAATTGAAGATACTGAAGACAATATTATAAAATTTAGCGATGCTAAAGTAATATTTAGAGAGGTTGGAGGTATGATGAAAGCTGAGAATTTTTTCACCCCAAGACCGAAACAAGATGTTAATTTGATACAAATTCAAACTCAAATTGAAAATTTAGCAAATGAAATTAGCATTTTAAAATCTAAAAACCAACAAACATTTGATTTGCTAAAGGATTTTATATCGTTTGATACGAATCCGAAGATGCATTCAACGGGACATATCTATCTTAGTACTGACAATATAGAAAAAGGGGAAGATATATACGATAAATTTAAGAGATTTGCTGAATCTATAGGTTATAAAGTCGTATTGGAAGCAGACCCGATAATTGGTTCATACATTGGAAGATTTGTTACCAAAATAAAACGTTTTTTCAGCGATAAAGATTTTGGAGAGTTAGCTGAAGATGCAGAACACGCCCTTAAATTAGCTATGATAGATAAAGTTCAATCAGAAATTGACCACAATAATGCAACTGCGGCAGCTGCATTATTGGAATCTTTAAAAAACACCAAAAGTGCGGTTTTACAGATAGGTGCATTAGTCCTAATAAAACACTATGATAAAAAAGGGGACCCAATAATAATCACAAAAACACTACATAGAACCCAAATGAAAAAAATTGCTGAAAAACCACAACTATTGAATTCTCCGCAGGAAATGTTAGATTTCATAGAAGAAATATCTATTGCAGAGAAAAAAGCAAAAAGAGCCGAGAAAGAAATACCGGGTTCTATACCACAGAAGAAAGCCTCTTAGATAATAATACTCCATAAAAACTCCCTCACTTCAAATAAAACCGAAAAACCCCACCACGCACCAACTCCCCATGCCCAATAAAATATCGGCGATGCGATTGCCCGTCCCAAGTCATTTTATCAATCAAATATTTATCATTTTCATTATTCATAGTTTCGATGACGAGGTCTTGTTTAGCGGGATAAAAATCGGGATGCAGGTCAATCGTAATCTTATCAAAAACGGGTGAGGTCAGCGTATAATCCATATTGCCGGGGCAATCGGGATATAGCCCTATCATGCTGTAAACCAACCAAGTAGAAAGCGTACCCGTATCGTCATTGCCGGGTAGTCCGTCGGGGGCTTGGAAGTAATATTTTCGGAGTAGTTCGCGGACGGTTTGTTGGGTGCGCCATTCTTCACCTTTCACATAATTGAACAAAAAAGGATAAGTAATGTCCGGTTCGTTTGCCATATCGTAATTGTCGGTATCGAAGCATTTTTGGAGTTCAGCGACAAATTTTTGCTCACCGCCCAGCAAGCGAATCAGCCCTTTGATGTCGTGCGGCACATAGAAACGATACTGCCAGGCATTGCCCTCCACAAAGCCGACCACGGGTTCAAAATTCTTTCCGGCTTCGGGGTCGAAAGGGTCGAGCCGACTGCCGTCTTGCATAATCGGGCGCAACATCCCCGTCGAAGTGTCAAAATATTTTCGGTAAGATTTCGAGCGTTTTTCAAACATCCGCGCATCCTTTTTCTTGCCCAATGCGCGTGCAAATTGCGCCAAATTCCAATCCGCGATATTATACTCTAAGGTCGTCGAAACCGTTCCCCAAACGCCGCTTTCTTTACCTTCGGGAATGTAGCCGAGCCGGTCATAAAACTCAATGCCGGGGCGCAATTTATTGTCTTTGAGTTGGGTGGCGGCTTTTTTCATGGCTTCGTAGGCGAGTTCGGTATCGAAGTCCGTCAAGCCGCGCAGATAGCTGTCGGCGATGACGGGCGTAGCGGGGTCGCCCACCATGACGGTGGTTTCCATACTCAACAATTCCCACTTGGGTAGCCAGCCGCTTTCTTTGTACATATCCAACATGGATTCAATCATATCCGTCTGTAAATCAGGATATACCAACGATAAAAACGGATGCACATTCCGATAGGTATCCCACAGCGAAAACACCGTATAACGATTTTTGCCATTCGTATTTTTCACGCCGTAGCCCTCCATAGTCGGGTATTCGCCATTGACATCTTGCAGGATATTCGGATGCAGCAAAATGTGGTATAATGCCGTATAAAAAATCGTTTTGTCCTCCTCCGTACCGCCTTCTACTTGGATTCTGCCCAATAATTCATTCCATTTTGTGACCGCCTTTTTTCGTATTTTTTCTAAGTCAAAATCTGGCTGTTCGGCATCCAGATTTTTACGCGCATTTTCGATGCTGACATACGATACACCCACTTTCACCTCAATCGCTTCACCCGCCTCCGTATCAAAGGAAAAATACGTCCCGATGTTCTCGCCCGCCATCGGATGTTGGTAATTTTCGTAGGGTTTGTAGGTGTCGTTATACTTCGTCCAATCCTTTTCCGCGCCCTTGTATGCGGGCATTTTTTTCCACGCACCAAAGGACTTCGCAGGCTTTGAAAACCGCGCCACAAAATACACCGGACGCACATCTTCGGGATTATAACAAAAGGTGCCGATGAGTTTGTAGCCTTCGATTTCGGTATCGGATTTTATTTGCAACATCGCCCCCGTTTCATTGGTCAAGCCCAAGCCTAAATTGAGCAAAATATTTGCCTGCCCTTCGGGAAAAGTGTAGCGACTAATCCCCGTCCGCAGCGTGGCAGACATTTCGGTTTTAATGTCGTATCTGTCTAATGTGTTGGAATAATATCCGGGCGTAGCGACTTCATTGGCGTAGGTGGTGCCGTTTTTTTCGGGGTCAAATTCGACCTCTCCCGTCGTCGGCATCAGCAAAATACTCCCCAAATCCGGGCAGCCCACCCCACTCAAATTGACATGCGTAAATCCGGTCAAAAACCGATTCTCATGCACATACGGACGCGAGTGCCATTCGCTGTCCTTCTCAAATTTATTTTCCGCACCCTTCTTAAATGCCACATTAAACGGCACGATAGATACCATGCCGGCAGGCATGACTGCGCCGGGGTTGGTCGCGCCATAATTGGAGGTGCCGATGAAGGGATCGACGTAGTTGGTGGGTTGTTGGGCAAATATGTTTAATGGGAAAAGGAGGATGAGTGTGAGTATTGGATTTTTCATTTTATAAAAATATAAATTGTTGACTATTAATATTTTAAAACGAAAGTAAATGCTCTATATCATGGAAAACTCTCCCGAAAAAATCTCACATCACAATCACAAAAGCACAGGGTTTAAACCCTGTGCTTTTGTGATTGTGATG
>JAHDEO010000319.1 GCA_020628725.1 Saprospiraceae bacterium | reverse complement strand
CCGTCAACTCGTAACTCGGTATTTTTATGATAACTTTTGTGCCTGCGGCACTATTATTTTCTTCGAGGTCTATTACTTCAATTTTGATTTGTTGTTGTTTATTATAATTCAATAATTGCAAACGTTGTTGATTGGCGGTCGTGGAGAATGACAGGTTTTTATCAACGCGCTTGCTTTTAATTTCCATTGCTTTTGTACGTCCTACGCCATTGTCTTCAATAACGATTTGCAATGCATTATCAATTATTTTGCTAAATGAAATATCTAATTTTCTATCACCGGTTTTGTGCAACAAGCCATGTTTGAATACATTTTCGACATAAGGTTGTACAAATAAGGGCGGTATGCGCACATGCTCTAATTCCAATTCGGGGTCGATATTCACTTGAATTTGAGCGTTCTCAAATCGTAGTTTTTCAAGGTCAAGATAGAGTTTGAGGGCTTGTATTTCTTCTTCAAGCGGCACCCAATCTTTGGTCGAATGATTGAGGTACACACGCATGAGGCGTGCAAATTTGCTCAAGTATTCATTAGCTAATCGTTTCTCGTTCAAGATAATAAATTCCTGAATACTATTCAAGGCATTGAACATAAAGTGCGGGTTCATCTGGGTTTTGAGTGCCGTGAGTTGGCTACTGCGGAGTTGTTGGTCGTAATAATTACGTTCTGCTTTACGTTTTTCATTTCGACTATAAAACCAGAAGAAAATAGCTCCCGCTACTAAAATAGACAAAAGAATAAACCAAATGTTTTTCCAAAACGGTTTTCTGATTTGAATATCAAAACCTACGACTTCACTTTCTTCGCCGTTTTTACTGCGAGTCTTCAATTCAAATGTATACGTATTGGGAGCCAAACGTGGGTAATACGCGGATTCTGCCGTTGTCGTACGCCAGTTATCGTGTTCCCCCTTTAGTCGATAGAGGTATTCAAAACCTGTTTTGGTGTAGGGACTGGTGCTTGTAAATTTAGTATTCAGTGTGTTTTTGTAATATCGAAAACGATATTTCCCTTCAGGTTGGGCAATGCCTTGTACTTCTACTGCGCGAAGAATGGGTGGCGGTGGCTTTCCAAGTTGTTGTTGTCGAAAATCAATGCTCATCAAGCCGTTTTTGGAGCAGAGCCACGCCTTTTTCCCAAACACTATCATGTCTGTGATATTATTGGCTTCAATGCCCATCGCCGCATTGTATTGACTTAGTATTTTTCCCTGATAATCAACAACTAACAAGTCGCGCTCAGTCAGCAACCACGCATACTTTTCAGTACATTTAATGAGGCGGATATTTCCATATTTTTTGTATTTTTCATCGCGAATATCCAATCGAACTTTGTCATTTTTGACGATAATAAATCCCCCGCCTTTTATCCCCATCCATATGCTGCCGTCGGGAGCTTGTTCAAAGCAATTAGATACCACAGAGTTATTTTTCTTTATAAAAAACTCCTGAATCGTATCGTGGGTATTGATGATTGTTCGATTGCCAAGTGCCATCCATATTCTATCATCTTTTGAATCATAATAAACGGTGTTAATAGGCGATTTAAGTGAATCGTCTCTAAGTATATAATACTCCCCTGAAAGGAAAGGAGCTATCTCCCATATCTTGGAAAAGGAACTTTGGGGCAATTGGTTGACATCATGCTGATTTATTTGGAATACTCGGTCTCTACCTCCTCTGGTGAGTATTTCTCCATTAGGCAGGGTAAATGCTTGTTTCATGCCCGTGCCACGGAGGGCTTGTTCGTGCCGTGGTTTTCCTTTTTTAAATTTGAACAAACCATCCGTCCATAAATATTGCGTCAATGAATCATAATGTATGTCGCTTACCTGAGAGGCAATGTCCCTTTCATACTCTGTAATCATCTCTCTGCTATCCACATCCCAATGCAATACCCTACCACGCACTGTACCGATAAAAAGATTTTGCTCCTCATCGAATGCGATAGAGGCAGGGTCGGAAATGTCAAGTCCGCTATTTTCAGGCGTGTACAAATCTACATTCAAATCAGGAAATACAAACACCCCTTCATTAAGAGAACTTATCCACAGATTATCTTCTTTGTCGATGATAATGTTGGAAGTATTGATGCCGGGTAGTAGGCGCAAACCATCTCTTTGCCGATAAATGCCTTTGTTGGTGCAATACCAAATATCACCGGTACGTAGTTTTTTGATGTTATTTACTTTGAAACTTTCGGGCAAATTACATTTTTCCAAATTATCAAAAACAACAAGACTGTCATTTCTAATCGTATAAATCACTTGGGGAACATTAAGTACATCCGTAATCAGTGTTTGGTCGGTGGTTAATTGAAAAGCTTTCAGGCGCATTCTTTTCTCAGGCAAAAAAAGGTCTCTAACTGTCAGTGTATCGCGTTGTTCGTCATAACGAAGAAATTTTTGACTATCATGCATAATGATAGCTAATGTACCTTCGGCATAGGTGAGGTAATACATGTTGATATATGAGGGATTATGATGGATGTATTCACAATGATTTTGCTCAGGAAGATAGCGCACTATTTTATCAGTGATTCTGATGTAAATATTATCTAAATCACTCAACATCATTTCTATGTAATAGCCTTCTTGCGTAAACAAATCATTTTCAAAAACCGTCATGCTGTCCTCTCGTACACGTACGATTTGATTGGCAAAATTATGGCTCCAAATATCTCCTTTTGAATCTTCGTGTACAGAATTGAAATCGTAGCTCGTCAGGTCGGAATGGTCATTGTATATTTTGAAGTTTTTGCCGTCGTAGCGTGTCAATCCTCCTTCCGTTCCCATCCACATGTAGTCACGACTATCTTGCATCATCCAGTATACCGTATTGGAAGGTAGTCCATCGTATGTAGTGATATGATGATGCCACGGATGTTGTGCTGATACAGTGACCAGCCAACACATTAGTAATGTGGTAATACTACAATGCTTCAATGCTACAATGCTACAATGTTTGATGAGTGAATAATAATGCGACAATGCGATAATGATGCAATGCGTTAATGGTAAAAACATTGTCGCATTAAAAACATTCACTCATTCGTCTAATTGATAAATATCGCGGTAGTTTCTGCCTTTTTGGTCAAAGTCCAGACCATAGCCTACCAGAAATTTATTGGGTACAGAAAACCCAATATAATCAATTTTTACATCAAATTTTAAGGCATCGGGCTTGTGTAGGAGAGAAACCAGACGGGCAGAACTCGCACCTTGCTGGAGGAGTTTGGGCATAAATTCGTAGAGTGTTCTTCCTGTATCAATGATGTCTTCTAACACGATAACGTGTCTTCCTTGTACATCCGTGTCCAGTCCGATGACTTCATTGACATCGCCCGTAGAAGACATGCCTTTATAGGAAGTCAGTTTGACAAATGTAATTTCACATTCAAATTCAAACTGCTTGAATAGGTCAGCGGCAAACAAGAAGCCGCCGTTCAATACCCCAATAAATAGTGGGTCTTTATCTTGATATTCTTGCGTTAGTATTTTGCCCAATTCGACAATACGCGCCTGAATATCGGCTTCATCAATGTATTTCTTGAAATATTTTCCGTTAACTGAGATACGCTTCGACATGAGTGACAATATTTTACTGCAAACATACCGATTTTTGATGAGTTGACGAATTGTTGAGTTGTTGAGTTGTCGATAACACACCAACTCGTCAATTCATCAACTCGTCAGAACCCCTTATGCCTTTTTCTCAACTTAGGTTGTTTGTCGATAGCACCGCGTAGATAGATTTTTTCGCCTTTGGCGGGTTCATCGCCTCGCTTCATCTGATTGCGGAGGAGCAATACATCCAATTTGACACCGTATGATTGGGCGATGATGTACATACTTTCTTCGTCTTTCACCTTGTGGAATGGCTTTTTGCCGCGATACTCACTGCGCTTTGGTTCGAGGTAAACGTATTGATGCAATATCAGTGATTCCCCGGGCTGCAAATCATTATACGCCATTAGATTTCCCAATGAAATACCTTGTGCTTCGGCAATAGATTCGGGTGTATCTTGGGCAGATGCGATGACCATTTTTGCATTATTATGGGTAAAAATGCCCGACTTGTATGTTTTAGGAAATAACTTTGATGTTGCTTTACCTTTAATCGTGTAGGATGTTGTAGTAGGTTTTGTTTCAGGACGAACTGCGGGCTCAGGCGTTTCGACATCTTGCGGCTCATCAAATTCAGGCAATACAATCACCGGAATAGACTCCACAAAATCTGTAAAAATCGGCTTGGGCGATTTTTCTTTTTCCACGATTACAAATTGATTCGTCATCAAATCATAGCGATACAATTCATATCGGTCAATGAGGCGAATTAGTTTATCGGCATAATCTGGTGCCGTAGCGTACCCAGCCCGTTGCAAGCCTCGCGCCCACCCCACATAATCCGTCCGCGCCAATTCAAACAACGAGGCATATCTACTGCGTCCCGTCAGGAAATTTGTATGATCGACGTAAGATTCTTCGGGACTGCAATACACCCGAAAGCAGGAAGGTTTTGCTTCATCGTCCCACTGCCAGAAGGTCGTTCCCGACCATCCTTTGTGGCATTTGATGCCAAAGTGATTTTTCCCATCTACTGCAAGCGGACTATTCCCAAAAGATGATTCGAGAATCCCTTGAGACAGCTTGATGCTGGCAGGTATACCACTCTTATCCATTTCGGTGATGGCGATGTCGTGGTATTTTTCTATGTAAGACTCGATAGTGTGTGTTAGATTACCGAAGGCTGCCTGACTCACCAACATGGCTGCAAGCAGACACAGCTTTACATAATTTGATAGCATAATAAGGGTTTTGAATGCGGCAATGCTGAAATGCGATAATGATACAATGATTCCAATGAATGAATTTTGAATGAGTGAATGAATGAATCATTTCAAAAGGGTTTTATTCATTCATTCAAAATTCATTCACTCATTCATTTACATTGTAGCATTATCGCATTTCAGCATTGTCGCATTATTAAAAATAAGGTCGTACTAACACATTTATATATCAATCAAAAACGAAAAGTCATCTTGTATATTTCCGAATAAAGGTTAATATAATGTTAGGGTGAGGTTAAAGGCATTTATTGAAAATACTGCCAAACAATATATTTTCGATATTCTATTTTTTGAATTAAAATTTTTAACATATAGCAAAGTCACTAATTTAGTTTCTAAAATCCTTAAAAACCCATACTTTTTGTAGGTTAATCATTACTTATTCTGTTACTTTCTAATAAGAAATCGTCATATGTAAGAGGATAAAATATACATAATTTGGTATTTTAGCATGAATTATATAGTTTTATCCTTGACGAAAAGTCAGACCATTTTATTGTCAGAATACAGATGTCAGATTAAGTCAGTCTGACATCTGACAGCAAAGCGTTCTGGCTTCTGACCTCTTCTTATTAATCATTTTACTAACCGATAACTGCTCTTTTTATGAGACCATTCAGTGCTATTTTATTCCTGCTGTTATTGAGCTTTCTATGGGCATTAGGGCATACGATGGATTGGACAGGGCGAAATCACCACGACCTTGCGCCGAAGGTGGTTGCACCTGCTCCCACGCCTACGCCTACCACAAAGTTTGTAAGAGGCACGGATTTACGTTTAATTAATTTCAATGGGAAATCCTTGATAGGAGACCATGAGCAATTTGAATTTGCTGCCGGAACTAAGACGCCCAAAGGGATGTCGGCGGCTAATCACAAGTTTTTGGATCAAGTGGCAACTTATCTTAAAGCCAATCCAAAAGCCAATATCAAGCTCACCGGAAAATACCTACGCAACGAAAAAAACACCAGTATTCAAGACAATATGGGTATTGCACGCGCAGCCGCTATACGCGATTTGCTGAAAAAGCGCGGAATAGCGACCAATCGAGTCGAATTGGCTGGACAGGTTGTGAAAGACATGCCTACCAACGAGCCGGTTTCCTTCAATATCCTAAAAGCTGCCGAAGCGCCCGTAGCGAAGAAGAAAACCTCTTTTGAAGACATGGATTTCTATTTCCCTACCAACTCTGACCAATTCACACCTAGCCAGCAACTTGTTAACTGGGCGAATCAAGCCAAGCAGTATTTTGCTGAAAATCCGGGTAAAACGCTCTACCTCACCGGACATACCGATAGCGACGGCAACCCAACCTACAATAGGGATTTGGGTATGAGGCGTGCGCGTGCTGTAAGTACGTATCTTTCTAATCTTGGTATCAAAGCCAAAATTAATGTGGATTCAAAAGGCGATACACAGCCTGTTGCATCTAACGGTACTGCCGCAGGCAAAAGACAAAACAGACGAGTCAATGCTAGAATTAATTAGTGACTCGTGATTGGTGATTAGTATTCTTTTTTGCTTCGCAAAAATGTGATACAATCACGCAACATTTCTCAATCAAACAATTATTATTTAAAAATAATTAAGAAAATCAGACTTTTTGTGTGCAGATGAATTTTGAACAATCATGAAAAGGGGAAATATTTAGTCATACAAAATATTCACTCATTCATAATTCAAAATTCACTCATTCATAATTAGTCAATAAAAAAATACGAACATGACACTATTAGGAATATTTGACCACCTAATGACCCCCGGTTTTTGGTCACACTGGTTATGGGCATTGCTTTTCGGCTTGCTTGGTTTATTTTTGGGCTGGCTCATCTGGGGTAGATTGGTCAGTAGATTGCGTGAGCAAGTTGCCAAATTAGAACGTGAAGTAGCCGACTGGCGCAAGAAATACGAGAAATTACAAAAAGAATACGCCGCATTGGAAGGCGAACTCAAAGATGCTCGCTTGAAAATCGACAAACAAGCGGAGAGAATTCGCCAACTCGAACTCGAAAAAGGTCAATTGCACGGTGATTTGATGGCAGCACGTCAGGTGCGCGACTCTCAAGGCAAAGAACTTGACGCTCTCAAAGCAAGGTTCTCTGCACTTGAAGAAGAGAAAATGACATGGAGTGCTTCGGCTGCTGACACTTCCGAATTGGATGCTTTGCGTGCGAAGTTGGAAGAAAGCAATACGATGAATGCCAGCTTGCGCGGTAAAATGAATGAGTTGGAAGCGAGTGCGTCAGCATCAGGCAACTCTGCCGGAGAAATTGCTGAATTGAAAGCTAAACTTGCTGAAGCAGAAGCCACTACCAATGCTCACCAGCGCACTATCCGCGACCTAAATGTAAAATTGGCGAATGCAGGTGATAATGGCGAGTTGGACAGTTTGAGAGCTAAATTGACAAGAACTGAAGCCGACCTTGCAGCATGTCAAGCCAAAGCTTCGGCTGCTCCCACAGCCGCTTCGGGCATCGTGGCAGGAGCAGCAGCAACAGGCGGCGGCGCACCGCTTTCTAAAGAGGAAAAGAAAGCCAACGCAGAAAGAGCCAAGCAAAAAGTAAAACAACGCATGGCAGCTTCCGCCGGTGGTGGAAAAGACGACCTCAAACTCATCAGTGGTGTAGGTCCGGCTTTGGAGAAAAAACTCAATGACTTGGGTATTTTCACCTTCAAGCAAGTGAGTGAGTTCGATGCAGATATGGTAGAAACTGTGAACGACGCTATCGAATTCTTCCCCGGACGTGTACAACGCGACGACTGGGTAGGGCAGGCTAAAAAATTGTATCAGACGAAAATGAGCAATCCCGATGCGCTGAAAGGAGATAAAAATCCAAGCAATCCGGAGGACTTGAAAGTAGTCGAAGGTATCGGACCAAAGATTGAGCAATTGCTCAAAAATGACGGTATCAAGACATGGCGTGACCTCGCTAATGCAAGTGTAGACCGCCTCAAAGGTATCCTCGATGCCGCAGGCGACCGCTATCGCATCCACGATCCGGGAACTTGGCCAGAGCAAGCGCAACTTGCTGCCGATGGAGATTGGGACAAACTCAAAGAGTACCAAGATTTCCTACAAGGCGGACGTACTAGCTAAATACAAGCGCAAGTGTCAAGTACAAGTTCAAACTGACACTTGATGATGATATTTGAGACCAATTTGAAAGTCCTCTCACGCTTGTGAGGGGGCTTTTTTTATGTAGAAAATTTGGCTTCTGACAGCAACGTGGTCTGATTTCTGACCTCTTTTATAGACGATAGATTGCTCTTGGATAATCTGACATTCGGACATTTTCTTTTTCGAGTTCTTTTAATGCATTGATGGCTATCCATTTTGCAGCTTTGCTGTCTAAGGTTAATATTTCGCGAGCGCAAGCAATCGCTCTTTTATTCAAATCAATATTTCGTTTTCCAAGATTTCTCAATGCCCAATTGACCGCCTTTTTCACATAGATTCTGTCGTCTGTAGATGCATTGATGATAATTGGGAAAAAGGGCTCGAAGACTTCGTTGGTTGATTTTTTATCCGCCATACAATAAGCAGCGATGGTGGCAAATGAGGCTCTTTTTTCGTATTCAGCGGCTCGTGCAGCCCACTCAATTGCTTTGGAGGCAGCGAAGGCACTCTTAGCAAATAAGCCCATGCAAAAGGAATCACAAATCTCCCAATTTTCAAATGTACACACCCATTTTTCTATCAAATCATTAGTCAGATTTTTCGGGTTAAATAATTTACTGCACAACAAACGCGCTTCATAAATTCCTGAATCAAAAAGCCGGATTGCCAACTCGTCGTCTTTAGGAATTTGCT
>JAHDEO010000318.1 GCA_020628725.1 Saprospiraceae bacterium | reverse complement strand
ACGAATTACAAGGAAAAATATTGGCAACTTTCAATAATGGAAAAGTTTTTAGATAAGATATTTGAGACGAGAGATTTTTCTCTTATCTCGTGTCTCACATCTCTCGTCTAATTTATTTGAATATTGATATGAAATATTGTATTTTTATTTCATCATTTTCTAACCGAACTAAGTTTGGGTCTTAGTCAGAAGTTTAAGCTCCAATTGCTTATTTTATTTTCTCTAAATCTAAACTTAAACTTGTACGGACAGGTCACAACCTGTCCATTCTAAAACTCACTATTATGGCTTTAGATAACATGGACGATTTGAATGTAAAAAATGCCTCTCCTTTCCCGACTGCACTGCGTTATGGTGTTATTGGCGGATTGATTAGCATCGTGTTGGGCTTGGTTTCTTACCTGGCAGGTATGCAGGGTACGATACCGACTATCATTAGCATTATTAGTATCATTGTTAACATTGCAATTATTGTATATGCTATTCGCGCTCATCGAGATAATGATTTGGGAGGTTATATCTCCTACGGTCGTTGCCTTGGTGTAGGTGTCCTGACAGCACTCATTATGGGGGTCATCAGTGCCGTTTGGGTATATGTTTTGTATAATTTTATTGACCCCGGACTGCCCGAAATGATGACACAGATGCAAATTGAACAGCTTGAAGAACAAGGAATGAGCGATGACCAAATAGAAGCCTCATTAGATATGATGAGTAGATTTACGAGCCCCAATGCCATTGCAGGTATGGCTTTGATAGGTGGACCTATCTGGGGGTTAATTGTTTCGCTGATTGCAGGTGCATTTTTGAAGAAAGATAGAAGTATTGCTTAATAGCAGCGGAATTTATATTATCAATTGAGCGGCTGTTCAAACCTATAAGGTTAAAAAAAACCTTATAGGTTTATTTTACGAGTTGATTTAATTCCGAACTAATTGATGATAAATTCCGTTAAAAACAGGTCATCTTTTTTGCACAAATTTCAATCCCCAATCGTCACTTACTACATCCAAACATGAACATATCCGTAGTTATCCCCTTATTAAACGAAGAAGAATCATTGCCTGAATTGACGGCATGGATAAAGCGGGTCATGGATACCCACAATTTCTCCTACGAAATTATATTGATAGATGATGGCAGTACGGATAATTCGTGGAAGGTCATCGAGGAATTATCTTCTGAAAATGAACACATTAAAGGGATTAAATTCAGAAGAAATTACGGAAAATCCGCTGCGCTCAATGAAGGTTTCAAAATCACACAAGGAGATGTCGTGATTACGATGGATGCCGATTTACAAGATAGTCCCGACGAGATACCCGAACTCTATCGCATGATACATGAAGAAGGATACGACTTGGTTTCGGGTTGGAAAAAGAAGCGACATGACCCCGTTTTTACCAAAAATATTCCCTCGAAACTTTTCAATGCCGTCACCCGTCGTATGAGTGGCATTCACAATTTACACGATTTCAATTGCGGCTTGAAAGCCTATGATAAATCGGTGGTCAAAAACATCGAAGTCTATGGCGAAATGCACCGCTTTATTCCCGTAATGGCAAAGTGGGCAGGCTTCACAAAAATCGGAGAAAAAGCCGTCCAACATCAAGCCCGAAAGTATGGTACTTCCAAATTTGGTATGAGCCGATTCATCAATGGTTTTCTGGATTTGCTCTCGATTACTTTTGTAGGTAGATTTGGCAAAAAACCGATGCACTTTTTCGGTTCGATGGGGATTATTTCCTTTTTGATTGGTTTGGGAATTTTAGTGTATCTGAGTTTTTCAAAATTGTATTTCAATGAATATGCAATCGCCACACGTCCTTTATTTTTCCTTGGCATTTTAACGGTGATTATCGGGACACAGCTTTTTCTCGCAGGCTTTCTTGCCGAACTTATCTCACGTAATGCGCCGAATCGGAATCATTATTTGATAGAGAAAAGAATTAATCAGTAGTTGCCTGAGCCACAATCACGTAAGTCGGAAAAGCATAGGTAGGGCGGTCAATGACTTCGAGTATCTTAAAATTTTCCAAAGCCAGAAAAATCTCTATTTCATTGAGCATGTAAGTCCTGACTTGAGCATGGTCTTTGCCGATTTCTTCCCATTCGTCGCCTGTTTTTTCGTAATATTTTGAATCCCAAATAACATCCATACCATGCTCTCCTTTCAAATCCCAAGTGCTTCTTCTTTGGTAGGTTTTACCTTTGTGAGTAGCCTCGTGTACGACGTTTCTTTCCTTTGTAATATCAAGAATAAAACGATTGGCATCAATAAAATCAAAGCATAAAATACCGCCACGCTGCAAATTACGACCAATACTCGCAAATGCGCCTCTTACGTCTTGATGTTCAACAATATAGCTAATCGTTCGCCCCGTTATAATCGCACTCTGCACTTGGTTTTTTAGTTGAAAATCGCGCATGTCCCCGACTATAAATTCACCTTCGGGCACTTTCGATTTTGCTATCTCGGTCATGTCTTTGCTATAATCCAAACCAAGATATTCAAAGCCATTTTCAAGGAAAAGTGGTGCTAAATTTCCTGTCCCGCTACCAATTTCGAGCACGCCGTTTTTATGGTATTTTTTAAGAATGTTGCTGTAAAAAATATATTCTTCCTCGTAGTCAATAAAAGAATAATACATCGCCTCGTATACCGAGGCTAATTTGCTGTATAGATTCGTCATTTTTGTCTATCTGTCCACAGCCCATCACTCATACGCGAGATTGTCTCGCGTTGAAATTTGAATTTGAACTTGTGCTTGAACTTGAACTTTCTCCTACTCCCAAACTACCTCTTTCGAGTCCTCGTGTAATGCCAATAGTTGGTCTTTATAGTGAGCATAGACCTTATTGCGTTTCACTTTGAGTGTAGGCGTAAGTAAGCCGTTTTCCGGTGCCCAAGCATCTTTGCAGACTACCGCCGTAGAGATTTTTTTATATCCCGGCAACTTGGCATTGGTTGCTTTCAAAATATCAGCTAACTCATTTTCAATTTCTTCCTTTGATTTTGCTTTGCCAATATCCGACAATACCGTCAGAGCTATTGGTTGCGGCAAACCAAGTCCGGTCACGCAGATTTGCTCTACATCTTCGCTCGCCTCAAAAGCAACTTCAAGCGGTACAGGTGTTACAAACTTTCCTTTTGCCGTTTTGAATGTATCTTTCAATCTACCCGTTATAAAAAGATGCCCTTCTGCATCGAGTCGCCCTTCATCACCTGTACGCAGCCAGCCATCTGTGATGGTTTCTGCCGTTTTTTCCGGCTCTTTGTAGTAACCATGCATCACACAATCACTTTTCATCAAAATCTCGTTGGTATCGGGGTCAATTTTGAGTTCTGTGCCATACTGCGCCTTACCGACAGAGCCGGGACGATAGTCTTGCGGCTGCCGAAGCGTACATATCGCACAATTCTCCGTCATACCATAACCATTGGAAATATTGATGCCGATTTTACGATAAAATTCAAATAATGAATCAGGTAATACTGCCGCACCCGACACCACCGAGCGCGCTTTATCCAAACCCAATCCCGATACAATTTTTCTTTTGACAATACCTTTCAAAATTGGAATTTTGAGCAACCTGTCTAACTTCTCTTGCGGCATCTTCTCCAAAACTCCCAACCTAAATTTCGTGTACAATCGCGGTACAGAAAAGAATATCGTTGGTCTTACTGATTGCAGATTTGACACGAAAGTATCCATTGATTCGACAAATGAAATCGTACCGCCATAGAGGAAAGCCCCCATTTCGACCACCACACGTTCTGCGATATGATTCAAAGGCAAGTAAGAAAAGAAACGGTTGTCACCCGTCAACGAAACATTGAGCGGATTGCCACCTTCTTCTGTGGCGGCGCGTGTTCCCTTTAAAGTCCTGTAAGTCAATACGACACCTTTGGGCGTCCCCGTTGTACCGGAGGTGAAAATTATCGTCCACGTATCATCCAACACAGGTTCATGCACGTCCGTATCCTGCATCGGCTCGTGCGGTGCAATGAAATCGTGCCATTGATGCCCTTCATTTACCTTAGAATTTCCTTCGTAATGCGGAAAAGCAATCATCGGCATATCCGCCGGAACACCCTTTTTTGCGTTTTCCCAATCTTCCAGTTTACCTACAAAAAGCGCATCTACATCTCCCAGTCGCAGCACTTCACTGAGTTGGTCAGCATTCAAATTGGCAAAAAACGGCACTGAAATATATCCCGCCATCATAATCGCCAAATCCGCGATAATCCATTCGCGGCAGTTCTTGGAAATCAGCCCGATATGTGCTCCATCGCGCAAGCCCATCGACTTGAGTGCCGTAGCCAATTTTCGCGCCATTTGCCCTGTTTCCTGCCAAGTGTATTCTTCCCATTTATCGCCGAAAGGCTGACGTAGAAAAGGTTGGTTAGCAGCTTTTTTTTCCCAATCGTAAAACGTATTATCGAATTTTTCCATTGTATAGTTTTTGTGAAAGTAGCGCGGTCTGTAGACCGCACACATTTTTTGCTTTGCAAAAAATGAATCACGGTCTACAGACCGTGCTACATGTACTTTCATATTCGTTTTGTTTTGTAAAAATTGTCAACGAACCAGTTAGGGAAGATGAAGAAAATAAACTAACCAAAATATCGCAGCTATTTTTGTTTTGTTTTATAAAAAATACCACAGAGACAACTATTTTATAAGGATAAATTTATTAATTTAAATTCATAATTAGCATAAAATAACAGCAAATAAAATTTAATTTTGTTGTTATCAATGAATGAGTGAATGAATTTTGAATGAATGAATCATTTCAATCGTTAAATAAACATTGATGTATTAATTATTCGCTCACTCATTCACTCAATAATTCATTTGTTATGAAACAAGAAGCATACGCCACCAACTTCAAGAAACTCGCTGATTTAGAAGGACATGTCGGCAAAGAATTGGGCATTTCTAAGTGGATAGACATCACTCAGGAAAAGATAAATACCTTCGCGACACTCACCGAAGACGAGCAGTGGATTCATATCAATCGTGAGCAATCCAAGTTGTATTCTCCATATAAAGATACCGTGGCGCATGGCTTTATGGTCTTGTCTTTTGCTTCAAGGTTTACATATGATACTTATAGTTTTGGAGATGTTGTGATGGGGGTGAATTATGGCTTAAACAGGGTTCGATTCCCTAATGCTACGCTCGTAGACTCGCGCTTACGCGGTCGCGTATCACTACTCGAATACAAGGCAATTCCCAATGGTGCGCGATTCATTTTAAAGGTAGAATTTGAACTGGAAGGACAAGAAAAACCTGCTTGCGTAGCCGAATTTATCGGACAAGCGTATACAGGCTAATGAGTGAATTTTGAATTTTGAATGAGTGAATAAAAAAAATGCAAAATATGACGGTAATTCAAGAAGTTCATAAAAAAATAAATACAGGTGCAGAATATATTAATTCGCTCAGAAACAGAGGTTTAAAAGTCTATCTCTTCGGTGAATTGGTAGAAGAACCTGGGGAGCATCCGATGATTCGTCCGTCGATAAATGCGTTGGCAAAGACCTACGATTTGGCGGTGGCTGCGCCGGAATTGGCGTCGGTCATTTCACCGTTTACAGGTGAGCGAATAAGTCGTTTTTTGCATGTATGCACCAATGCAGATGAATTGGTTTTGCAGAATAAAATGCAACGTAAACTTGGTCAATTAACAGGTACGTGTTTCCAACGTTGTGTTGGAATGGATGCCTTTAATTCGCTCTATTCCGTTACCTATGAAATGGATGAAAAGTATAACACTAACTACCACAACCGCTTCCGCGACTTCCTCACATTAATGCATCAATACAATTACGTCGTAGGTGGTGCAATGACCGATGTAAAAGGAGACAGAAGTCTCGCACCACACGCTCAAGCGGATAAGGACATGTTTGTCCACATCACAAAACGCAGTGAGGCAGGCATATGGATTAGTGGCGCAAAAGCCCATCAAACGGGTTGTATCAATTCGCATTGGATGGTGGTGATGCCTACGATGCGATTGGGCGAGGCGGATAAGGAATTCGCTATCGTGGGGGCAGTACCCGTTACGGCAGAGGGGATTACGTACATCTATGGTCGTCAATCATGTGATACGCGAAGCATGGAAGGCGGTAGTATTGATGTGGGCAATGCGACTTATGGCGGTCAGGAGGCAATGGTGATTTTTGAGGATGTTTTTATCCCAAATGAACATATTTTTATGGATGGTGAATATGATTTTGCGGCGATGTTGGTGGAGCGATTTACGGCGTATCATCGCAGGTCGTATGTATGTAAGACGGGCTTGGGCGATGTATTGATAGGTGCAGCCGCTTCGATTGCAGAGATGAACGGCGTACCAAAAGCCTCACATATCAAAGATAAGTTGGTGGAAATGACCCACCAAAACGAAACGATTTACGCCACAGGAATTGCAGCATCGTATCAAGGCTATGCCACGAAATCAGGCGCATATATTTGTGATGAAATGCTGGCAAATGTCTGCAAACATCACGTTACGAAAATGCCTTTTGAGTTGGCGCGATTGGCGCAAGATTTGGCAGGTGGATTGGTGTCTACTTTGCCTTCTGAAAAAGACTTAAATCACCCCGAAATCGGAAAATTATTACAAAAATACCTACGTGGAAAAGCAGATGTAAAAACCGAGGACCGCGTCCGTATCCTCCGCCTCATCGAAAATCTGACGATGGGCAGAAATGCCGTCGGCTACCTCACGGAAAGTATGCATGGAGCAGGCTCACCACAAGCCCAACGCATCCAAATCGGACGTGCCATGCAGTTGGAATATAAAAAAAGATTGGCTTCGATTCTTGCCGGAATTGATGTGGAGGAGGATAAGGATTTGTTGGTAGAAGAAATTTCGGGCTATTTTGGAAGAGTGTTTTCAATGGATAATTTATAACGGATAATGGATAACGGATAGGTTTCCGCGAAGCGAAAACAACAATATTATCCATTATACATTATCCGTTATCCATTATATCATTAATACCCGTTGATGGTGAAAAACACCGTAACACCACCCATGAAATAATAATCATTCACATCGGCACCGCCACGTTGCGAACCATTCTCAAATACAGAAGGTTCCTCAAGATACTCGCCTGTGCGATTGGAAAGAGCCGCCGCAAGACTACCTCTGCTTGATGCGCCTTGTAAAATTTCCGGGGCGACGTAAACCGTACTCACATCATCCAGATAATCGGTAAATGTCGTACGCATACCCATCTCAAATCCGACAGAAAGATTTTCATTCAGAGCATACTTGACACCCGCGCCATATGGAATCGCAAATATCACACGATTGTATCTTTGAGCATAACCGGGAATACCCTGCCCTTCAGTTCCAAGTGGTTGTAACTCAACCCACTCGCCTTGATATTGTGCTATTGGATTGTGATGTGTCGCCGCCATACCGATAAAAACATAAGGTGAAAAACGCGTATACATTCCATCAGGTCGGAAACCTAAAATATTGTATTCCAGTCGAATACCTAACTCAGAAAGCGTATTCCTGAAATGTAGATTGCGCTCACGCAAAAGTCCGCCTTTGTGGTGTTTATCATTGCCGCTGATTTGTCCGCGATAAAAACTACCTTTGATAGTCAGGTGGTCAATGGGTGCATATCCCGCAAAAAATCCGAAACCAAAACGTGGTTCATGCAATCCCAAACCTGCTGATAAATCGCCTTGATAGTAAGAAATACCGGAAAAAGCACCGATTTCGCCACGTTGGGCATGTGATGTATAAGCAAGGAAAGTCAATAAAAGTAAAAACAATGTTTTTTTCATAAGTATAAACGTAATATTTTGATTCACTGTGTTGTAGAAAAAATTTACAAGTTTTCTCTACATTGAATTGTGTTGGGATAAAGGAGGACGGAGGTCATTTAAATTCAGAAACGTATTTTGTCAAAAATTATTCCAACATAAAAAACCTTATTTTTAGTTTAAATTGAGACCGGCTTTTGAATCTTAAACCTACTCTCTGACACACGAAAGTCACCCAATACCCCGTTTTAGAATTATATTAGTCCGAGTTGCGAGTTGCGCATATTTAGTCAACTTATAATTCGCAACTCGTAGCCCGCAACTCGAATCATATGAAAAAAATAATTTTGTTTGTCGCTACGCTGCTGATTTTTACACAATGTCGGAAAGACAGCGGTGATTTTGAGTTACCCTATACCGTTGAATTTGACATTCCTGCAGGAATACCTGCCTTTCCTTTTCAGAATGTGGAGGTAGAAGTTCCGAATTTTAATATCGAACAGCGTTTTTCTTCAGAAGGATTCACAGTGGATGAAGTAGCTAATGTCAATGCACGATCTATACGTCTGGATATTTTGACAGGGAATCCCGATTTTGCTTTTCTCGAACAAGCTATTCTCGAAATTCGCAATCCCGATGACATCAATGATAAACGCGAAATTGCTTACCTCGAATTTATCCCCAATAATCAAGGCAATACGCTTGACTTGATTCCATCTTTACCCGATGTAGCGGATTATATCAAATCAGGTAATTTTATATTGACCTTCAAAATGGCACCTCGATACTCTCCGGGGCAATTTACACGCGTACGGATGTATCTCAATTTTGACGCCTTCGCTGAATAATGCGACAATGAAAATGAATCATTTTTGGTTTTTGATTCCGTGATTTTTGATTGTATTCGTTTACGACTCAAGTTCATAATTGTTTCGAGTATGTAA